>NZ_CP020373.1:2517777-2832500 GCF_003957745.1 Shewanella khirikhana
TTGAACGCCTGCTCAAGGGCCAGTACCACCATGTGATGGCTCAGCTCGAAGAAAGCCGCGCCGGACTTGGCAGGGTTATCCGCCAAATTCAGCGCGTCGATTCAGTGCCTGACAAGCTCAAAAAAGAAGTCACCTACTTCAAACAGGATCTCGCCAAACCGCTGCACACCGTATGGGAATACATTCCCAAAGTAGAGCAGCTGATTGGCTTCTATGAAGAAATCCTCGCCCAGCAATTCCAGAGTGGTGAAAAGCTTGCCGTGCTGCCCAAGCACAGACAACTGGCCCACGAACTGGCGCAGATGATTTCGGAAATCGAGTTTCGTAAAGATCAGCGCGATCAGGTGCTGGTTATCAAAGAAATGCTCGCCGGTGATATCGAAGTGGAAGGTCTGCTCGATGCCTACCAGACCATTTTGTCGCTGCTGATAGACAATATCGCCCGCGAGAAAAGCGCCTCCCAGGAATTCCTCTACGCCCTTAACGATGCCCTGTCGGCGGTGCGTGAGGTGGTGAGCGATTCATACAATCACGCCCAGCGCAGCCATCAGCTCAAGCATCAGCTAAACCGCGAAATCAATACCCGGGTCGACAGCGTTGGCGAAGCGATTGTCGACATTGAAGATATTGGCATGCTCAAGAGCCAGATCACCGAGCAGCTGTCCAGCCTGCGCTCTGCCCTGGCCCGCAAAGAAGCCCTGGAGCAGCGTGAACAGGCGCTGCTGCGCAAGTCGATGGAGACCATGCGCAAGGAGCTGAACGAGCTGTCAGAAGAAGCCAGCAACTACAAAGAGCGCCTGTTTGAGCAGCAAAAACTCAACCTGCTCGACAGCCTGACCCAGCTGCCAAACCGTGCCGCACTCGAAGAGCGCATGGAGCAGGAGTTCCGCAACTATCAACGCCACAAGCATCCGCTGTGGGTGGCGGTAGCCGATATCGATCACTTCAAATCCATCAACGACAACTTTGGCCACAGCACGGGTGATAAAACCCTGCAGGTGATTGCCATGGCACTGAAAAACTCGCTGCGTGATACTGAGTTTGTTGCCCGTTATGGCGGCGAAGAATTCGTTCTGCTAATACCAGAGGTGTCGGCTTCAGATATTGAACAGCTGCTGAACCGGGTACGAGAGAAAGTAAAAAATATTCCATTTAAATTTAAAAATCAGAGAATTACAGTTACAGTATCTATAGGGGCTGCTCGCGTGATGGACAACGAGCTCATTCACGAAACCTTCGAGCGAGCCGACGCAGCCCTTTACAAAGCCAAACATGAAAGCAGAGACAGGGTGATCATCGACAACTAGCCCCAACGGGAGGCCGGCAACTCCTGTCACTGCTTAAGGAGTTGCTATGATAGTGAAAGTGAGCCCCCGTGGCAGCATGGACCAACTGTCCCAACTGGAAGTTGATCGCCTCAAGCAAAGCGCCAAAAGTCCCCTCTATCAACTCTACCGCAACTGCTCCCTGGCCGTGTTGGCCTCGGGGCTGAAAAGCGACAGCTCAACCGAGTTGTTTGATGCCTATAAAGATTTCGAAATCAATATCCTGCAACGTGAACGCGGGGTAAAACTCGAACTGGTCAATCCCCCCGAGCAAGCCTTTGTGGATGGCCAAATAATCGCCGGTATTCAGGAGCACCTGTTTTCGGTGCTAAGAGACATCCTCTATATCGCCGACAAGTACGATAACCTCAAACACATTAACCTCACCAACGCCAGCCACATCACCAATATGGTGTTTGATATCCTGCGGAACGCCCGTGCCCTGCCCACCAAAAACGACCCCAATGTGGTGGTCTGTTGGGGTGGTCACAGCATCAATGCCATCGAGTATCAGTACACCCGTGAAGTGGGCTATCAGCTGGGGCTGAGGAAACTGGATATCTGCACCGGCTGCGGCCCCGGCGCCATGGAAGGGCCCATGAAAGGTGCCGCTATCGGCCATGCCAAACAGCGGATTTGTAACGCCCGCTACATCGGCCTGACAGAGCCCAGCATCATTGCCGCCGAGCCGCCCAATCAGATTGTGAACGAACTGGTGATCCTGCCGGATATTGAGAAACGCCTGGAAGCCTTCGTGCGCCTGGGGCACGGCATTGTGATTTTCCCCGGCGGCGCCGGTACGGCCGAAGAACTGCTCTACCTGCTCGGCATCTTGCTCAATAAAGCCAATAAAGACATCCCCTTCCCGCTGGTACTGACCGGCCCGAAAGAGAGCGCCGACTACTTCATTAAAATCGATGAGTTTATTGGCGCCACCCTCGGTGAAGAGGCCCGCAGCAAGTACCGCATCATAGTGGATAACCCCGAAGAAGTGGCCCGGGTCATGAAGGAAAGCATGGAAGAGGTGAAGGTGTTCCGTAAATCCAACGGCGATGCCTACCCCTACCAGTGGTCGCTGAAAATCGAGCCTGAATTCCAGCTGCCCTTTGTCCCCACCCACGAGGTGATGGCAAACCTGAACCTTTACTTCCAGAACAACAAGGCCGAGCTTGCCGCCAATCTGCGACGGGCGTTTTCCGGCATTGTGGCAGGTAACGTAAAAGGCGAAACTATTCGCCTGATTAAGCGCCATGGCCCATTTGAGATTAAGGGCGATCCCAAGCTGATGGACCTGATGGACGAGCTGCTGCAGGCCTTTGTGGTGCAACAGCGGATGAAGCTCCCCGGCAGCGCCTATGAGCCTTGCTACAAGATAGTGAAATGAACCGACTGCTGATAATCGATGGCCTGAACCTGACCAGACGCATCCATGCGGCTTTGCCTGACGAAGCCGACATGGACAGCCTCTACGAGCGGGTCACCCAGGCCTGCCGTAAATTGCTGCGTGGCCATAATCCAAGCCACTGCGCCATTGTCTGGGATGGTGATGCCATCTCCTGGCGCAAACACCTTTATGAAGACTACAAAAAAGGCCGTAAACCCATGCCAGAAGCCCTTGCCAAGGGGCTTGATGGGCTGAAAACTGCGCTGGCAGAGATCCAGGTACACTCGGTCAATGCCGAGTCAGAAGCGGACGATGTCATCGCCACCCTCGCCTGCAAGCTGGCGGCCAACGGCGGTGAGGCGATAATTGTCTCTACCGATAAGGGGTTACTGCAACTTATGTCGCCCCACATTCGCCAGTGGGATCATTTTTCCCAGCAGTTTATCGATATTGAAGCCTTCGAGGCCAAGCTCGGTATCGAGCGTCACCAATTGCTTGATTACATTGCCCTATGCGGTGACAGCGGCAACAAAATCCCCGGCATTCCCGGCATAGGCCCCAAATCCGCCAGCGAGCTATTGCGTACCTATCGCAGCCTGGCAAACCTTTACCACTCACTTGGCACCCTTGGCAGCCGTCAGGCCAACAAACTCAGGGACGGCCGCGATATGGCCCGTCTGAGCTACAAACTGGCCCGCCTGCAAACCGAGTTACCGCTGAATCTCAAACTCAGCGAACTCAGGGTGGTGCAATAGCATCTTTACAAGGCAAATTTGTAACAATTGCTACATGGCGTTTACCCTTTCGTGCGCTTGCAGTATCTTTATCGCCATTGACGACTGCACCACAGTCAATCAGTGGTACAAGAGGAACGGATTATGAAAGGAAAAGCTCCTGTGGTCATTGGCTCGGTATTTGCCGCTTACCTGGCCTTTGTGGGAGTGGTAGCCATTGGCTACGAGCCCACCCCGGAAAACATGGACTGGGAAGACAGACAGGTTTTCAACAATAAAGCCCTGGCTGAACTGGTGATTGGGCAGGACATCGCCTCGGTAAGACAACTGCTGGGCGCACCTGACTTCAATGAGGCCAAGTCGGTCAACGACACCGCGCTGCAGGTCCTGTTTTACCGCACTCACCATGAGAAGTCAGACGGGGTAACCACCAAGGATGAATGCACCCCATTGCTTTTTAAAAACAATCAGTTGATTGCCTGGGGCTCAGACACCTACAAACAATACCTGAGCGAAACACCAGCCGGTATTTAACGCGGGTTCTGCAGCAATAAAAAAGCTGCGAAACAGGCACAAAAAAGCCGCCCTCGGGCGGCTTTTTCAGTTACTGACATTGACCTTGGCGGCTCAGTCGGCCTTATCGTACTCACGGTACGGCTCGCCCTGTTTAAGCCATTCAGGGGCAGGCACACCCTTCAGGTAATGGTCGAAATACTCTTTCATACGGACGCTGTAATCGAGCTTGTTTCCATACTGCTTGAGGTGATGTGGCTCACCCTCGTATTGCAGCAGCACCACATCCTTGCCGGCACGGCGCATGGCCAGATACAGCTCAACACCTTGCTCCCAGGGCACCGCATCGTCTTTGTCGCCAAACATGATCATCATGGGCGTCTTGATCCGGTCGGCATAAAACACCGGTGAGTTTTCAACGTACTTGAGCGGCGCCTGCATCAGGCTCTCGCCAATGCGGCTCTGGCCGGTTTCGTACTGGAACTGGCGGGCAAGGCCGGTGCCATGGCGGATCCCGCTGTAGGCGCTGGTCATGTTGCCCACCGGGGCGCCGGTAATGGCTGCGGCAAAGATATTGGTCTGGGTCACCGCAAAGGCCGTTTGATAGCCACCCCAGGAGTGGCCCTGAATGCCCACAGCCTTGGGATCGGCAATGCCCATCTCAATCAGCTTCTGCACCCCGGAAGTGAGTGCCTGCACCGAACTGTTGCCCGGGTAACCAATCTCGAAGCGAATGTCTGGCAGGAACACCGCGTAGCCTTGATCTGCATACCAGGCGAAGTTAGGTCTGTGGTTGATGCGCATGTCCGGAAACGCATGCAAACGATCGCTCATAAAGCGATAGAAGTACACCAGCACCGGATAACGCTTACCGCTCTGGTAACCTGCGGGTTTTATCAGCACCCCATCGAGTGGCTTGCCATCGGTATTGGTCCAGTGCACCAACTCAGCCTTGCTCCAGGCGAACTTGTCACGCTGGCCATCGAGGCGGGTCAGACGCTCGAAATCGCCAATATCGTTCACATCGGCGCTGTAAAGATCTGGATACTTATCAAAGCGCTCACGGCTGAAAATCACGGTATTGGCATCTTTGGCACGGGCCAACACATGCAGTTTTTCATCCTTGGCAAGCTGCGTCTTCACGCCGCTCTTGCCCACCTGGGCACGGTAGAAACCGTCAGCCTTGGTGCGCTCGTTGTAGCCTTGCAGCAACAGGGTTTGGCCTGCTTTCAGCGTGGCCGGCAGCTCATCTTTGGCTTGATAGAGACCTTCAACCCGGTAGCTGATGCCGTCTTTGCGGCCATCGGTAAGCTTAAGCGCCGCAGTGCCCTCCTGAGTAGCAAGCTGCCAGATATCAAACTTGTCGTACACCAGCAGCGCGGACTCATCGGCAAGCCAGGGGCCAAAACCGTAACCAGGCGCCTCAGATGGATAATCATGGTCTTCATCGGCAAAAGGCACGTTCAGCGAAGCAGTTAAGCTTCTATGCTTGCCGCTTTGCGCATCCCACAGCTGCACCTGTCCTTCGCGGAAGAACGCGGCGAAGCGGCCATTTGGCGACACCACAGGCTCGCTGTTCGATGGCTGACGTTTGGCTATCAGGTGGCGCTCGCCATCCAGGGTATCAACCAGATAGAAATCACTGAAAAAGCCTGCCCAGGTGATTTCCTTCAGGTAGGGTTCACTGGATTTTGCCATCACAAAACGGCCAAACTCCAGGGTATCGACTTCCGGCACCTCTGGGGTCGCCAGCTGTACCACCTTGTTCTGGCCAAGGTGCCACACCGCCGTCAGGGTGTGCTTTTTCAGCTTATCGAAGGTTTTGATTTCGTGGGGCTTAATGCGCGGATCGTCCCCATGCCACAGCTTCAGGCCACGGCTGTCGCGGATAACCGCCTCATCCAGCAAGTCGGCTTCAGTTTTAAAGGCCTTGAGTGACAACACCTTGCTGACTTCGGGCACAGTACCAAAGAAAATTCGTTCGCCATCTTTCGAGAACGACATGCTGGAGTAACGATTGAGCTGCCAGCTTTGTGGATGCGCGGCAAAGGTCACCTTGCCGGTGGCGTCAATCAGACCGAGACGATAGGCACGCTCATCGATACGGGTATCGGCGCTGCCGGCGCTGAAAGCAATCTGGCTGCCATCCGGACTCAGTGCCAGGGCGCCAAGCTGTTCGCTGGCCGACTCGAAGCGGGCGCTTGTGTCCAGTGAGCTTAAGGATACTGCCATCAACCTGTGGGTAGTGTTGGCAATATCATTGATAAGGACCGCAGCAGTGTTCCCTTGCTTATCAAACGCATAGGCAGTGACATCGTTAAATTCGGCCTGTTTACCGGAGGCCAGTGCCAGCAGGGTTAATGCGCTGCCCTTATCGGCCTTGTCGATTTTTGGCTTTTTGGCCTCGTCGGCCTTGACCGTTTGCTCAGGTGCCTTGCTGTTGGCTTCGCCCTTGGCGGTGTCACCTACTTTGTCATCGTCCTTTTCTTTGTCTTTTTTCTCATCCTCTGGCTCAAACCAGATGGCCAGCACCTTGCCGCTGTCGTCAAAGGCAAAGTCTTTCACCCGCTCGAAGCGCTGCTCTTTGCCGGAAGCGACCTCCACCAGCACCATGCCTGCCTTGAGCTTCTTTTTGGCTTTGGCATCGCTGGTTTCTTTGGCAAGCAGGCTTGGCTCGAGCTTCATGGCCACATAACGGCCATCGGCGCTGACCACAGGATCTGATGCACCGGCTATACTGAGCTCAGGTTTACCATTGGTGCCTTTAATGAGGGTGCGGCTGTCGCCCCGGTCGGGCGCCACTTCCACCGCAAGCAGCTTGCCGTTGTCGGCCAGAACCGGTTTTTTAAGGGATTCAAACTGCATGATGTCCTGCAACGTCATTTTACCGGGCGATGCAGCCATCGCGGGTAAACTGAGGGGCAGACCGAGACTGGCGGCGCCTGCGAGCGCACAAAAGAGTCTTGAAGGCTTCAAATGTCGTCCTCTTATATGTTGTTATTCGACTAAAGTAGACTTTTTAAGGCTTAGGGTTTGAATCATCTTTCTTAGCCTTGATTTATGCAAGTTAGCCTACAGAAAAAACCGAGCTTTTGCTCACCTTTTCCTGTGAAAAATGTATAAAAGTGTTTAAACTAAACGAGACATAAATCACATAATTCCAGTCATGTTTCCGCTCGCGGAAACCGACAATTGCAGTAACCACCAACCGTGGAAGGAATATCCATGTCCAAAAGAACGATTACCGTGATCCCAGGTGATGGGATCGGCCCAAGCATCATCGACTCCGCCCTGAAAATCCTCGACAAAGCGGGTTGCGACTTCGAATATGAATTTGCCGATGCGGGTCTGACGGCACTGGAAAAGCACGGTGAACTGCTGCCTCAGCGTACGCTGGATCTTATCGAAAAGAACCGTATTACCCTGAAAGGCCCCCTGACCACCCCTGTGGGTGAGGGCTTTACCTCCATCAACGTGACCCTGCGTAAGAAGTTCAGCCTGTACGCCAACGTGCGTCCGGTGATTTCTTTCAAAGGTACCCAGGCCAGATACGACAATATCGACATCATCACCGTCCGTGAAAATACCGAGGGTATGTACTCAGGTCACGGTCAGAAGGTTTCTGATGACGGCGCCACCGCCGAAGCCACCAGCATCATCACCCGTCAGGGTGCTGAGCAGATCACCACATTCGCCTACGAGCTGGCCCGCAAAGAAGGCCGCAAGAAGGTGACTATTGTGCACAAGGCCAACATCATGAAGTCCACCTCAGGTCTGTTCCTGAAAGTGGCCCGTGAAGTGGGTCAGCGCTACCCTGATATCACCACCGAAGAAATGATCGTGGACGCCACCTGCATGAAGCTGGTGATGAACCCAGAAAACTTCGACGTGATTGTAACCACCAACCTGTTTGGCGACATCCTGTCGGATCTGTGCGCCGGTCTGGTGGGCGGTCTGGGTATGGCGCCTGGTGCCAACATCGGTGCCAACGCAGCCATTTTCGAAGCGGTTCACGGCAGCGCCCCTGATATCGCCGGTAAGAACCTGGCCAACCCAACTTCCGTGATCCTGGCCTCTGTGCAGATGCTGGAATACCTGGGCATGGCAGACAAGGCCGCGGCAATCCGCAACGCCGTATCTGCCGTGATTGAAGAAGGCGACCGTACCACCCGCGATTTGGGCGGCACACACGGCACCACCGACTTCACCCAAGCGGTACTCGACAGACTCTGATCTGTAGCCAAGTACCCGTAATACGAAAAGGATGAGCCCCGGTTCATCCTTTTTTTATTGGCTTCACCCACATTCCTGCAGGCCTGAACTCTACCAACAGGCTGTAACACGCCCTTCCAGAACACCGGCATTCACATACGCCAACTACTTGCACATATTCGGCTATATCTGTCAGGATGCTGAATCAGCAATGAAACATTTCGTTCAGGTTCGAACTCTCGCACTTCTCTTTACTGCGAACGATTTACCGCGACGCAAAAACTAACCTGATAGCAAAAATTGGAAGCAAGGTATTTCTATGTCTTTGCGCATAACAAGCTACATACTCGCACTCATCTTTGCCGCATCGGGCAGCGCCAAGCTGCTGTCATTGCCGTTTGAGGTTGAGGCATTTACACGTTGGGGCTACTCCCCTGCGTTTATGTATGTGACTGGCGCGCTCGAAGTTTTGGGCGCCATAGGGCTGCTCATACCAAGGCTTTCTTCGCTCGCATCCCTGTGTCTGGCGGCGTTAATGCTTGGCGCCATAGCCACACACCTGCTCCACGGTGAGTGGCCTATGCTGGCTGTGGCCTCTGCCATTAAGCTCACGGCGTTCTTTCGCGGCTGGGCGGGGCGAGCTGATATAAACGCAATTAATAAACGCTCAAAACTAAGAAACTGATATGGCACCAGGGTTGATTTATCGGATTTGGGGCGCTGTTCTAGTTACCGCCGTATTTGCCGTAAATGCGGCAACACAGGAGAAGGAATTGCCAATGACAGCATCAGGGATTGCATCAGGAAGTTTTGAAATAGCGCTGGAGCCACAACAGGATACTGAGGCTCCGGCAGGCCGAATGATCATTCGCAAAAGCTATAGCGGTGACCTGGTCGGCAGTGGCATTGGCCAGATGATAAGTAAAAGAACAAGCGGCGGCGCTGCGGCCTATTCCGCGGTAGAAGAGTTTTCAGGCTCGGTTGCGGGCAAGCAAGGGGCGTTTACCTTGATCCACTCGGGCTTTATGTCGGCCGAAGAGCAAAGGCTGGAAATTTATGTATTGCCTGGCTCTGGCACCGATGAGCTAGCCAACATTTCGGGCACACTGGAGATCATCCAGAAAGACGGTACTCACTCTTATATTCTCCACTACCAGCTCTAATCAGCAGCAAGGGATGCAGGAACAAAAGTTGAGAGCTAATCTTGAATCGATAAAAAGGCGCCCTTAGGCGCCTTTTTATCGAATAAACCCTGACCGCTAGACTGAGGGATTAAATCCAGGGCGAGCTGGGTTTCAGCCACAGGTGCACTGTCACTTCGTCACGGTCGTGGTAAAGGTGCTTACAGGCCAGATGGAACTCATTGATGCCGTTTTCCTTGAGGATGGCATGCATATTGGCAAGGATCTGCGATACCTCTTTGTAACGGCTCTTCATCGGCAGCTTAAGGTTGAAAATCGCCTCTTTAAACCAACCCTGAATCGCCCAGTATTCCATTAGTTCTGCCACGCGGGCAGGCTTTTCCACCATGTCGCACACCAGCCAATAGATATTGCGGCGGGCGGGCTCAAACTTAAAACCATCAGCGCGGTGGTGAGTCACCTGCCCGGTTTCCATCAAATCGTGATTCATAGGGCCGTTATCGATGGCATGTACCATCATGCCGCGACGCACCAGCTGATAGGTCCAGCCGCCGGGGCATGCCCCTAAATCCACCGCATTGAGGCCGCTTCGCAGGCGGGTTTCATGCTCTTCCCTTGGGATAAAGTGAATAAAGGCTTCATCGAGCTTCAGGGTTGAGCGGCTTGGCGCATCGGCCGGGAATTTAAGCCGTGGAATACCCATATAATGGGGCGAGCTGTTATTGGACAGCGAATAGCCCGCATAGGCCTTGCCAGGACCGATAAAGCACACGTGCACAATAGGGCGACGTGGGTTTTCTTTATCGAGCAAAATGCCCTGTTTTCGCAATGACTGGCGCAGGGGCACAGTGAATTTACGGCAAAACGCCGACAACTCTTTGGCTTCGTTGGTATCCGGCGTTTCGACCCTGAGTTCACCACCGCGGGCGACATCAGCAAGAGCGGCAGTCAGCGGGCTTACCCTGTCTTCGGCTGGCAGGTCGCTGAGGAGGTCGCCACAGGCAAACATTTGTCTGGCAAAAATCAATGAATCCAGCGGCAGTTCGGCTGCCAGACGGTCGCCGTCATCATCGGCAAAGCCCTGAAACACCACAAAGGCTTCATCACGATTGGCTTTGACGAAGCCGCCCACACCGAGCTCGGCGGCACGCTGCTGGATTTCAGCGGCGCAGTCTTTTTCATAACCGGCGCGACAGTATAAAAACAGGTTTTTCATTGCAGTTCTTGGTTGCCGTTGTTTGTTACATTGATACGAGGCGGCTCAAGCTCACAGCCTGGCCACCTGAATGGAAATTGCGGGGAGTATATCACAAGCCCGAAGGCTTGGTGGTGAATGGCATTACGCCAGAAGCATCTTTACGCCAGGGCGGCTTATTCGCCGTCGATAACACGGTTACGCCACACAGCGGTGCCAAGCAGCAGCCAGCCCACCAAAAAGCAGGTGCCACCCAGCGGGGTGATAGGCCCCCACCACTTGGAGCCTGTCAGCACCAGCGCGTAGAGTGAGCCCGAAAACAGTGCCATGCCGGCAATAAAAAAGCCTGCCGCCCAGCCCAGCAGTCGCGACTTGATAAAGTGCCAGGCAAAGGCGACCGCGATAATGGCAAAGGTATGGTAGAACTGGTATTCCACCGCCAGATTAAACACGTCAACCATCTCGCTGGACACCAGGTTTTTAAGGCCATGGGCGCCGAAGGCCCCCAGCGCCACGGCGAAAAAGCCACTGACAGATGCAAACAAAAACAGACCTCTATTCACCTTGAATCCTCTTTATCGCTAATGAGTTAATCGCAAAGGCCCTATTTCATAAACCCGAAACAGGCCTCGGCGGCCGCCGCCAGATTAGCCGCTTCGGTGTGCCCTGACGACTTGCGTGGCTTCAGGCTGTGATCCCCGTCCGGGATCCACTGCACGGCCACCCGCTCAGGGATATCCCACTGGGCCAGCTGCGCCCGGTTTCCAAAGCTGTCGCGCTCGCCCTGAATAATCAGCAGCGGCGCCGTGCACTGCTGCAACGGCTCAAGCCTGACCTCTTTGCCCTTGGGCGGCAAAAAGGGATACCCCAGACAGACCACCCCAGCGAGCTTGTCGCCAATGGTCTCATCGCCAGCCACAATCGCGGCCATACGACCGCCCATGGACTTACCCATCAAATAGAGTTTGCCCGGGGCATAGACGTCATTCACCAGCGAAATGGCCTCGTTAAAACATTCAAGCAGCGCTGGGGCCCGATTGGGAGGCCTGCGCTTGCCGTCCACAAGCCGCTGCTGCATATAGGGGAAATTAAAGCGCACCACAGTTACGCCTTTATCCGACAGCAGCTTCGCCATGGCCACCATAAAATCAGAATCCATATCCGCCCCGGCGCCATGGGCAAACAGTACCAGCGTCTGCGGCTTATCCTGCGGGCCATCGACTTTCAGCCACTCAGGAAGCATTGTTAACGTCATCTACAACCTTTCTTATTCATTGTGTTAAACGAAGAGTCCACGTCGTCAGCCGGGCAGCAGCTCGCTGCGGGACTCTTCGGCAAACATGTCCAGCATCCACTCGCGAAACGCCACAATCTTGCCAAGCTCAGCGTGATTTTGCTGGCACACCAGATAGTAGGCATCTTTACTCACCAGCACTTCCTGAAACGGCACCACCAGGCGGCCAGCCTTGATATCAGGACGGGCCAGCACGCTGTAGCCAAGTGCCACGCCCTGACCATGGGCCGCTGCCTGCAGCACCAAAGACGAGTGGCTGAAAATCGGCCCCTGATTCACGTTCACATCGGTTACGCCGCACTGACGGAACCAGGCCTGCCAGTCATGGCGACTCATATCGTGCAGCAGGGTGTGATGCTTAAGATCTGACGGCTTTTCAAGCGGTTTGGGGCCGCTCAGCAGCATGGGGGAACACACGGGAATCAGCACTTCATTGCGCAGCTTGTCGGCCCGGAGCCCCGCCCAGTTGCCCTGACCATAATAAATCGCCACGTCAACATCGTCGGTAAGCGAGCCTTCTTCGCTGTCCACCGCCTTGATACGCACATCGATTTCTGGGTTCTTTTCACTGAACTTGGCAAGCCTTGGCACCAGCCACTGAATCGCAAAGCTTGGCGACATGCTCACGGTAAGCGAACCGATGGCGCTGCGGGCAAGCAGACGGTCGGTGGCATCGGCCAGCTGGATAAAGATGTCTTTAATGTCGAGAAAATAGCTCTGACCTTCTTCGGTCAACAGCAGAGAGCGGTTTTTTCGGCGAAATAATTTTAATCCCAGAAAGTCTTCCAGCGCCTTGATTTGATGGCTGACCGCCGCCTGAGTTACAAACAGCTCTTCTGCGGCCCGGGTAAAACTAAGATGCCGTGCTGCCGCCTCAAATGCCTTCACCGCATTGAGGGGAGGAAGTCGTCTTGACATGGTGATCCCACTCTCATTTTTTAATTAGTTTTTCTAATCCGCATTGTTACATTTTATCGTTTGTTAATGGAAGGGCTTTTGAGTAAATTTTGCGCCAACAAACGAGATGGTCGGGCGGCTTTAAGTCGGAATAAGCACGCCTGGCGAGCGACCAAGATGTCGCAATTAATGCTGCCCGGAGGCGCCCCATGTTCAATCTGAAAACCGTATTTGCTTTTGCACTCTTTGCTTCACTGTCTGCCACTGCCAGCGAAACTGAGATCCAGTTCGACACCCAGGCCCTGCACGATGCCATCAGCGCCGAGCTGAGCCTGAACATGGCCAACATTCATCAGGAGCTGAAAGACAACAAGCAAGGCCAGGTTATGCTGCTGGCCAGCAAAGACGAGGCCAAAGAAGAGAAGGCTGCACCCAAGGCGGAATAAAGCTGGCGATACCGCCATACAAAAGGCCAATGCCTAAATAGCCAGGCGCCGATAAAACAGGCGCAAAACGGCAAGACACAAAAAAGCCGCACCCTCGAGTGCGGCTTTTTGCTGCGCCAAACTTGGCTAAGCTATTCTCAGGCAACAAAAAAGCGGCCCAAAGGCCGCTAATGTATAAGGCAAAGCTTAAGGGCGATACACCTTCACATTGCTGTGGCCCTGCTCCTGCAGATAAAGGGCCTGCAGTTTGCTCATCACACCGCGTTCGCAGTACAAGAGATATGTCTTGCTGCTGTCGAGGTCAGCAAAGGCGGTGGCGAGTCTGAAGAAGGGGATCACCTTCACTTCAACACCGTCCACTTCCAGCGGCTTGGCCTCTTCTTCTTCCGGCGCGCGGATATCGATGATGACCTCATTGCCCTCGGCGGCCGACACGGTTTCTGTCTCGGCAACGGCTTCTGCGGTGGAAATGGCGATATCGCGGATATCAATCACTTCGGCCTTGGCCAGAATCCGGTCGAGCAGATCTTCAGAGAATTTTTGCTCTTCGGCTTCCACCTTGGACAGCACCGCCTTCACGGTAGGACGCTGGGAAATCACCCCACAGTATTCAGGAATGGAGGCTGCAAAGTCTTCGGTACCTATGCGACGCGCTTGTTTGATAATGTCCGGCTTATCCATGGTAACAAGCGGGCGCAGGATCAGCAGATCGGTGCAGCGGTCAATCACATTCAGGTTGGTCAGAGTCTGGCTCGACACCTGGCCCAGGCTCTCGCCGGTAACCAGCGCCTGCACGCCCATACGGTTAGCCACGCGGGTAGCGGCGCGCATCATCATCCGCTTGAGCACCACGCCCATCTGGCCGTTTTCGATGCGCTCAAGAATCTCGGTCACCACCTCTTCAAAAGGTACGGTCACGAATTTCACCTTGTGAGACTCGCCGTAGGTCTTCCACAGATGGTAAGCCACCTGCTTTACCCCAATTTCGTGCTGGGCGCCGCCAAGATTAAAGAAGCAGTAATGGGTGCGTGAACCGCGCTTGATAAACTGGAAGCTGGCCACGCCGGAGTCGAAGCCGCCGGAGATAAGCGACAGCACATCTTCCTGAGCTGCAATCGGGAAACCGCCCAGACCTTCGATGCGGCGACACACCATGTACAGCTTTTCACGGTCGATTTCGAGCTGAATGGTCATGTCTGGGTCTTTCAGCTTAACGCCCTTGGCCTCGGTAAACTGATTCAGGCCACCGCCCACATAACGCTCCACTTCAATGGAAGTAAAGCTTTGCTGGCCTGAACGCTTTACCCGCACGCAGAAGGTCTTGTCCTTCAACGCATCCTTGTAGACAGACAAGGCATGCTGATAGATATCGTCAACGGTTTCGTAATCAAATTCAGCCACTTCCAGCACATGGTGAATGCCGGGAATGCAGGCCAGACGCTCGGCAAACACTTCGGTCAGCTCCGGCTTGTCTTTGGGCACCTTCACCAGAATCTTGTCCCACTGGCGCTGTACCCGGGCGTCCTCATCGATTTTTTTGAGCACGTTGCGGATATTGGACTCGAGCATCTTGGTAAAACGCATTCTTACCGGTTTGCTCTTTATCATGATTTCGGGATACAGCTTGACGATAAACTTCATGGGATTTCCAGCAAAAGGTTAGCGCTCGCGGCCGGTTTTGGCGGCGAACACCAGGGTTCAAACAAACAATCGCGGGATTATATCAAAAAGAGGCTGCCGGGGGCAGGGTCAAAAATAAACCCGGCCTGGGCCGGGCTTGATACAGCTTATTTGTTACATCTTAAACAGTCGCAGATCAGGGCCCAGTGGCGGGGGGAGGGCTCACCTGAATTTCTTCGGACTCTTTGGCTTTGCCCTGTTCAATGGCAATTTCCACCCGCCGATTGCGGGCACGGTTTTCGGCCGAGTCATTGGGCACCAATGGATTGTTGGAGCCCATGCCCACCACTTTCATGCGGCTGGCATCAAAACCTTTTACCTTCACCAGCTCGTGGGCCACCGACACGGCCCGCTTGGACGACAGCTCCCAGTTGGACGAATAAAGCTCGTTGCTGATCTGCATATCGTCGGTAAATCCCGATACTGTGATGATGCCGGGCACATCCTTTAACAGCTCGCCCACGGCGCGAATAACAGGTCTGAACCTGGGTTGCAGGAAGCCTGAGCCGGAGCCAAAGGCGCCCTTTTCGCGAATGCGGATAATGATTTGCTGCCCCAGCGATTCGATTTCAATTGCGCCATCGACAATTTGCTCATTCAGCTGCTCGGCCATCTTTTTGACCTGCTGATTAATTTGATCCTGCGAAGAAGCCGCATCACTCTTCTGGCTTTCCTGCTGGGTTTCCTGGGCTGTGGACGAAGCCTGCCCTCCCCGCTGGGAGCCTTGCTGCTGCTGAACACCACCGGCGCTGTCGCTCTCACCTTCCTGGTAATCCAGGATAGGCTCGGTCATCTCGTTGGTTTGCTGGTTGATGATTTCGATGGGAGTGGGTTCGGGCTTGCCGGGGCGAAACTCCAGCGCAATCACCGAAGTACCCTTGGGGATATCTTTTACTTCCACCTTGTTTTGCACCCCGAAGGCGTACTTCATCGAGCCCGCTATCTGCTTGAACTTCATGACGTCCATTTCGGAAAACGCCAGCAACAGCACGAAGAAGCACATCAGCAGCGACATCAGATCCGCAAAGGTGGCAAGCCACATGGGCGCGCCTGGGGGTGGGCAGTCACACTTGGCCTTGGCTGCCATGGCCTATTCCCCGTCTGTGGTGTCTATCTTGCGGGATTTTTCCGCCAGATAGTTCTTCAGGAAGCCCTCGATAACCCGCGGGTTCTGGCCATCCTGAATCGCCAGCACCGCATCCATAATCAGGTTGCGGTTAAGCATTTCTTCGCCCATACGCAGCGACAGTTTATCGGCAATGGGAATGGCCAGCATGTTGGCGATAACGGCGCCATACAGGGTCGTAAGCAGTGCCACCGCCATGGAGGGGCCGATGGACTTGGGGTCATCCATGTTTGACAGCATGGCCACCAGACCAATCAGGGTACCAATCATCCCCATCGCCGGGGCTACGTCACCGAAGGCCTTAAAGATACCGATACCGGTTTTGTGGCGCTCTTCGGTGAGGGCAATGTCTTTTTCCAGCGCTTCCCGCACCACTTCGCCGTCGTGACCATCCACCAGCATGTCGACTGCTTTTTGCATAAAGCTGTTGGAGATCTGCGCTTCTTCCAGCGCCAGAAAGCCCCCTTTACGGGCTGCATCCGCCATGGATACTGACTGTTCAATCAGTTCCTCGGGCTTGTCGATTTTGAACATAAAGGCTTTGACTGCAATCTTGGCGGCACCGAAAAACTGCTTGAGGTTGAATTTCATCATTACCACAAACAAGGTGCCACCAAACACAATCAGCACTGAGGGAACGTCGATAAAGATGGCGAGGCCGCCACCCATCACCATCGCCATGACCACGAAGGCGAACGAGCCCAACAGTCCAATGAGGGTTGCTAAATCCACGGATGCTCCTTAAATACGCAGTCATGAGGGAATGGCGGCCAAGGAAAACCGTCATTCAGCCAGAAATAAGCCGGTCGGATGCCCTCTTATTACCAAAAGGCAGGGACTTCACACACCAATCACTATTCTCAGTTATCGGACAGACCTTCGGCAAGTTTAGCGCCAATTTATTTTTTCTAACAAAAATTCAGCAACAAAGCGTGCTGCACAGCAAATATTCCCCCGCATAATTTGACCCTGTAAGCCTCCTGAGATACCTTGTGCACGCCGACACAGCAGGAACAAATACCGTGGTCAAAAAACCTGAAAACCTGAGCTTTGAAGCCTCTTTGGCGGAGCTGGAGCGCATAGTCGCAGAGCTGGAGCAGGGGGAAGTCTCTCTGGACGATGCCCTTAAGCAATTTGAGCGTGGCATAGGCTTGGTACGTGCCAGTCAGGCCAAGCTTGAACAGGCTCAGCAGAAGGTGGCCATTTTGCTCAGCGATGAGGCCAATGCGCCCCTGAGCGATTTTCAGCCCGAGGGCGAATAATGCTCAAAGCTGCGTTATCTGCGTGTCAGTCCCGTGTCGATGCCATTCTGGCCAGTCATCTCGATGCTCTGCCGGCCACAGCGCCAGCACTTAAAGCCGCCATGCGCCACGGCGCCCTGATTGGCGGCAAGCGCATCCGGCCCTTTTTAGTGTATGCCACAGGTGAGCTGCTCGGCGTCGATAAAGCCAAGCTGGACCGGCTTGCGGCTGCCATCGAGTGTATTCACGCTTACTCGCTTATTCACGATGATTTGCCGGCCATGGACGATGATAACCTGCGCCGTGGAAAGCCAACCGTGCACATTGCCTTTGATGAAGCCACCGCCATTTTGGCCGGTGATGCGCTGCAAACCCTGGCGTTTGAAATCATTGCCGAGCCCGGCTCAGGCCTCAAGCCCGAGTTGCAGGTGGCCATGATTGCCGCGCTCGCACGAGCGTCGGGCTATCTTGGTATGTGTGGCGGTCAGGCAATTGATCTGGCAAGCGAAGGCAAGAGTATTGATTTAAACAGCCTGACCGAGCTTCACAACCTGAAAACCGGCGCCCTTATCCGCGCCGCCGTTGAACTGGCGCTGATTGCGGCCGAGGCCAACGAGCGCGACCGCAGTGCGCTGCTCAGTTATGCCGAGGCGATTGGCCTTGCGTTTCAGGTTCAGGACGACATTTTGGATATCACTTCCACCACCGAGGAGCTGGGCAAGCCACAGGGGTCGGATTTGGATGCCAACAAGAGTACCTATCCCAAGCTGCTGGGCCTTGACGGCGCCCGGCAGACCGCCGATGCCCTGGTGGCAGACGCACTATCAGCCCTGGCTAAAATGCCATACAATAGCCAGCTACTTGCAGACTTTGC
The DNA here is from genome assembly GCF_003957745.1 of Shewanella khirikhana. NCBI lineage: Bacteria > Pseudomonadati > Pseudomonadota > Gammaproteobacteria > Alteromonadales > Shewanellaceae > Shewanella > Shewanella khirikhana. Next base: position 2,535,841 of record NZ_CP020373.1, read on the forward strand.
CCGTTACATCGTCGAGCGACGTGTATAAAAAAGATAAAGAATCTCGCTATGAGTTTGGACATTTCGAACTATCCATTGCTTGCGCTGGCGAGCACCCCCGATGAGCTGCGCCAACTTCCCCAATCGGCGCTGAAACAGCTGTCGGACGAGCTAAGGCAGTTTCTGCTGACCTCGGTGGGGATTTCCAGCGGCCATTTCGCCTCGGGCCTGGGCACGGTTGAACTGACCGTGGCGCTGCATTACGTGTACAACACCCCCTTCGATCGCCTTATTTGGGACGTGGGCCACCAGGCCTATCCCCATAAAATTCTTACCGGGCGACGGGACCGTATGCACACTATCCGTCAAAAAGACGGCCTGCACCCCTTCCCCTGGCGGGAAGAGAGCGAATACGACACCTTCAGCGTGGGGCACTCCAGCACCTCGATTTCAGCAGCCCTGGGTATGGCGGTAACCGCCGAGAAAGAAGCCCAGGGCCGTAAAGTGGTGGCCGTTATCGGTGATGGCGCCATTACCGGCGGTATGGCGTTTGAAGCGCTTAACCACGCAGGCGACCTGCACAAAGACATGTTAGTGGTGCTTAATGACAACGAGATGTCTATCTCGGAAAACGTCGGCGCCCTTAACAATCACCTGGCCAGACTCATGTCCGGCCGCCTGTACACCACCATCCGCGAAGGCGGCAAGAAGGTACTCAAGGGCATGCCGGTCATCAAAGAGATGGCCAGACGCACCGAAGAGCACCTCAAAGGCATGGTGGTACCCGGCACCCTGTTTGAAGAGCTGGGCTTTAACTACATAGGCCCCATCGATGGCCATGATGTGGAATCTCTGGTCGAGACCCTGCGCAATATGCGCGATCTCAAAGGCCCGCAGTTCCTGCATATCATGACCAAAAAGGGTAAAGGCTACGAGCCCGCCGAGAAAGATCCCATCGGCTGGCATGCCGTGCCCAAGTTCGATCCCACTCAGTTCCGCAAACCGGCCACCAAGCCGGGGCTGCCGACCTTTTCGCAGGTATTCGGCAAGTGGCTGTGTGACATTGCCGAAAAAGATGACAAGGTGCTGGCCATAACCCCGGCCATGCGCGAAGGCTCCGGCATGGTGGAGTTCTCCCAGCGCTTCCCGAAACAGTATTTCGATGCCGCCATTGCCGAGCAACACGCGGTCACCCTGGGCGCCGGTTTCGCCTGCGAAGGCTTTAAGGCGGTGGTGGCGATTTACTCAAGCTTCCTGCAGCGCGGTTACGATCAGCTTATTCACGATGTGGCGCTGCAACGCCTGCCGGTGCTGTTTGCCATCGACCGCGGCGGTATTGTGGGTGCCGATGGTGCCACCCATCAGGGCGCCTTCGATTTAAGCTATATGCGCTGCATCCCCAACATGGTGATCATGGCGCCAAGCGATGAAAACGAGTGTCGCCAGATGCTCTACACAGGTTACAGCTACGATAAGGGCCCAAGCGCAGTGCGCTATCCCCGCGGCAGTGCCACAGGTGCCGAGCAGATTGAAGAGATGACCGCCATGGCCATCGGCAAAGGTGTGAAGCGTCGTCAGGGCGAGAAGATTGCCATCCTCAACTTTGGCACCACTTTGGCCGCCTGTTTGACCGCTGCCGATGCCCTGAACGCCACCGTGGCCGATATGCGCTTTGTAAAGCCACTGGATGAAGCCCTTATCCTTGAGCTTGCCGAAAACCACGATGTGCTTATCACGGTGGAAGAAAACGCCATCATGGGCGGCGCTGGCTCTGGAGTCCTTGAGTTCCTCGCCAGCAAGAATCGCCTTAAGCCACTGCTGCAAATCGGTATTTCCGATGAGTTTATCAAGCATGGTGGCCCGGAGGAGATCCTCACCGAGCTCGGCCTCGACGCTATTGGCATCGAGCGGCAAATCCGCGCCTTTATCGAAGCTTAATAGCCTGAATCGCAAATAAAAAAAGGACTGTCTCGGCAGTCCTTTTTGTTATTGAAAGCGGTTTTCACACGCTGAATCAGGCCTGGGTGTCTACACCACCGCCCTGCGATACCATCACCATGGCAGGACGCAGCAGGCGACCATTCAGCTCGTAGCCTTTTTGCAGCACTACCATCACGTGGTTGGCAGGCACCTCAGGGTTTGGCTGCATGCCAATTGCCTGATGCTGCTCAGGATTGAATGGCTGACCCATAGGATCCACCACTTTTACGCCAAACTTGTCGACGGCATTCATCAGGGTCTTCATGGTCAGCTCAACGCCTTCGAATACGGCCTTGGTGGCCTCATCTTCGGCGTTGGTACCCGCCAGGGCGCGCTCCATGTTGTCCAGTACCGGCAACAGCTCGTTGGCAAATTTCTCGAGGGCGAACTTATTGGCCTTTTCCACGTCCATAGCGGCGCGGCGGCGGATGTTGTCCACCTCGGCAGCAGCACGGACCACTGAGTCCTTCTGCTCTTCTACCTTGGCTTCGGCAGCGGCCAGGGCCTGTTCCAACTCCTCGATACGGAAGTTAGCCTGGGTCAGCTCGTCTACCAGCGCCGCCTCATCAGTGACGACTTCGGTGTCCTGTACCTGTTCCAGTGGCTCTTGTTGGGGGTTGGTCGATTCGTTGCTCATCTCTACTCCAAGCTAAAAATGCTTTGTTTCTGCATACACAGGGCATATTATGGGGATCAATTCCCGCGTTTCAAGGCCTTGAGGGCGCAGTTTCCCTGTTATGACATCCCAATTCCACACCATTGGCCTGATTGGCAAACCTCATCACAATGGTACCAACCTGACATTGAAGCGTTTACACCACTGGCTGGGCAGCCAGGGGTTTGAAGTTTTGGTGGAAGAAAGAGTGGCCGCTGAGCTGGGTGCCAACGTGCGCGCGGTGGATTTGCTGGAAATTGGCAACCGCTGCGATCTGGCCATTGTGGTTGGCGGTGATGGCAATATGCTGGGCGCCGCGCGGGTACTGGCCCGCTTCGATGTGGGTGTGATTGGTGTTAACCGTGGCAACCTGGGCTTTTTAACCGACTTGCCGCCGGACGACTTTGAAGAAATGCTCGCCGCCGTGCTGGATGGCGAGTTTGTCACCGAGCATCGCTTTTTGCTGGAAGCCGAGGTGCATCGCCACGGCGCCATCAAAGCCAGCAATACCGCAGTGAATGAAGCTGTGCTGCACCCGGGCAAAATTGCCCATATGATTGAATATGAAGTCTATATCGACAATCAGTTCATGTACTCCCAGCGCGCCGATGGCATGATAGTCTCCACCCCCACCGGCTCGACGGCTTACTCATTGTCGGCGGGCGGCGCCATCCTGACCCCCAATCTGCAGGCGCTGATTTTAGTGCCCATGTTCCCCCACACCCTGTCATGCCGCCCGATTGTGGTAGATGCCAACTCAACCATCAAACTGGTGGTCTCACCTGAAAATGGCGAAAACCTTGAAGTCAGCTGCGATGGTCACGTCACCCTGGCGGTACTGCCCGGCGACGAAATCATCATTCGCCAAAGCAACGAGCGACTGCGGCTTATTCATCCCAAGAATTACAACTACTTCCATGTGCTGAGAAACAAACTCGGCTGGGGCAGCAAGCTGTTTTAATGCACTGAATTGGCTGCGAGTGCTAAACGCTTGGCTGCAAATGATAGAATCAAGACTTTTGAGCAACCCAGCAAGGCGCAAACACCAGCCAGAATCCAGCAAGCAAAAACTTACAAAACGGTAATTCGCTCGGCAGTTAACCGTCTCTATGACGATTAACTTGCTGTCTTGCATCAATTACCACCCTCGCCTGACTTCCAAATAAAACCAATATTAATCAATAAGCTAATTTCACAGCCCACTATTTGGACATTGGTCATACCAAATTTTGTGACCGAGCACACATTAGCACCTTCTTGTTTACCTCTTTATAAGCAACAGCTTTGAAATAATCCGATCAGATTATTACCTTTATGGCATCATTCACGCCCTTCTACACCGTCATTTCGGTGTTTTTTTCACTTTTAATAACCATTGGCTATAAAAACACCCGGGAGGCATAAGACCCAGATCACATTCCAGACCAAAGACGACTGGAGCGAACTCCCAATGCCTGATATTGGTCTGGTGTTTCCTGCTCCGAATGATCTGTATCAAGTTTTTAATCGGGCAAAAGCCGTTTATTGTCGACAGGTTTGAACGAGTCTGCTGCAAACTGACAACGGACCCGGATAAATCTGCATACAACAATCGCCACAGATTGAACAATAACCAAGGCGATGGGCCGGGGCTTCCGGCGAAACAAGCTACCCTAGAAGAGGCAACCATGACTTTCGTTCAACTTCTTGCCAGCCTGTCACCGGTGATCAGCGTCATGCTGTTCCTGGTGCTGCTGAGACTCCCCGCATCCAAGGCCATGCCGATTTCGGCACTGGTCACCGCGCTTGCCGCCATATTCGTATGGCAAATGGATACCCAGATGCTGAGCGCATCCGTGGTGGAAGGGCTGCTGTCGGCTCTGACGCCGCTGTCTATCATCTTTGGCGCCGTATTCCTGCTCAATACCCTGAAATATTCAGGCGCCATGGACACCATCCGCGCCGGTTTTACCAATATCAGTGCCGATGCCCGGGTGCAGGTGATTATCATCTGCTGGCTGTTCGGCGCCTTTATTGAAGGCTCGGCCGGTTTTGGTACCCCTGCCGCCATTGGCGCGCCATTGCTGGTACTGCTGGGCATTCCGCCGGTAGCCGCAGCAGTAGTAGCGCTGATTGCCGACTCGGCCAGTGTGTCTTTTGGCGCCATAGGTCTGCCGGTACTCTTTGGTATGGAGCAAGGCCTGATTGAGGGTGGCAGCAGCATGGCGGCGGCACAAATTGCCGAGCATGGTGGCCATTTCAGCGACTACGCCCGCTTTATCGCCATGCATATGATCACCATCGACCTTATCACCGGCACCCTTATTCCATTGGTACTGGTAACAGTGCTGACCGGCTTCTTCGGCCGCAATAAATCCTTCGCCGAAGGTTTTGCCATTTGGAAATTCGCCCTGTTTGCCGGCTTTGCCTTCACGGTTCCGGCTTGGGTCATCAACTATGTTGCAGGCCCAGAATTCCCATCGGTGATAGGCGCCCTGGTGGGCATGGCGATGGTCATTCCGGTTGCCCGCAAAGGCTGGCTGCTGCCTAAAACCCCCTGGCACGATTTTGCCGGTGAAGAGTCGCAGGCTGACTCTGACAATGAGTCAGGCAAACAGGATGAAGTGCGTTTCAGCCAACTTGCCGCCTGGACACCTTATCTGGTGATGGCCGCCCTGCTGGTTGCCAGCCGCACCATAGCGCCGCTGAAAGCCTGGCTGAACAGCTTTAACTTAAGCTGGACCAATCTGCTCGGCACTGATCTTAAAGCCGGCTTTGCCACGCTTTACGCGCCGGGCGCCTTCTTCGTGCTGGTGTGTGTGCTTGGGTTTGTGCTCTTTAGAATGCGCCGCGATGCCATCACTGAGTCTCTGTCAGTGTCGCTAAAATCCATGGTGCCGACGGTGATTTCACTGGGCGCCTCTGTGCCCATGGTGAAAATCTTTTTGAACTCGGGCGCTAATGAGGCAGGTCTTGCTTCTATGCCGGTGGCACTGGCCGACATGCTGGCAGGCTCCATGGGCGCGGTATGGAACTGGATGGCGCCTGTGGTGGGGATTTTCGGCGCGTTTCTGTCTGGCAGTGCCACCTTCTCCAACATGATGTTCTCGGGGCTTCAGTACAGCGTGGCCGACAACATTGGCGCCAATCACGCACTGACCCTGGCGTTGCAGGGCATAGGTGCCAACGCCGGTAACATGATGTGCGTGATGAACGTGGTTGCCGCCGCCACAGTGGTGGGTATGGCCGGCCGCGAGTCTGAAATCATCCGTAAGACCATGCCGGTGGCTCTGGGCTATGCCCTGCTGGCCGGCACCATCGCCACTATCTGGGGTGGATTCTGAGCTGAGTGGATTCTGAGAAAAGCAGCCACCCGCTCGGGGTGGCTGTTAATGCAATAAGCCACCATTGAGGTGGTGTTAAAAGTGAAAACAACGCCTGAAATAAGAGCCTGCCCAGCAGGCCATAAAAGAAAGCGCCCAGCGAATCAGGGCGACTTTCAACGCCCGACTGATTGCAGTCGCTTGAGTGTAGAGAGCAAATTATGTCTGTCGATAACAATGCAGTAGAGCTCAAAGCCAACGCTGTAGAGCTCAAAGCCATAGTCTCCAAAATGGTCGATTATGAGAGCCTGGCCACTGAGCTTAAAGCCAGTCTCGGCGAGAAAGCGGTAAGCCGTGACCCGGTGCGCCGCTTCGCCTGGTCAACCGACGCCAGCTACTTTCGCATAGTGCCCGAAGTGGTGGTCCACGCCGACAATCTTGAGCAGGTTCAGGCCACCCTAAGCCTGGCCCGCAAGCACGGCGCTCCTGTGACCTTCCGCGCCGCCGGCACCAGTCTGTCTGGCCAGGCCATCGGCCCTGGGATCCTGTTGATGCTCGGCCATGACGGCTTCAGAGCGGTAAAGGTGAGCGACGATGGCACCAAGGTCACTCTGGGGGCTGCGGTAATCGGCGCTGACGCCAACGCGGCGCTCAAGCCGCTGGATAAAAAAATCGGCCCGGATCCCGCCACCCTTGCCTCGGCCATGATTGGCGGCATAATCAACAACAATGCCTCAGGCATGTGCTGCGGCACCGCGCAAAACAGCTATCAGACGGTCGCCTCGATGAAACTGGTGCTCGCCGATGGCACGGCGCTGGATACCGGCTGTGAATCCTCGAAAGAGCGCTTCCGTCAAAGCCATGGTGAGCTGCTTGATGGCCTTGCTACGCTTGCAGCCATGGTCAAAGCCAACGACCCTCTCGCCGCTCGCATTCGTAAAAAATACGCCATTAAAAACACCACTGGCTACAGCCTCAATGCCCTGGTGGATTTTCAAGAGCCCTTCGATATTTTGAATCACCTGATGGTGGGCAGCGAAGGCACCCTGGCGTTTGTAGATGAAGTGACCTACCACACAGTGGATGAAGCCCGCTTCAAGGCCTCGGCCATGGCGGTGTTCTTTTCCATGGAAGCGGCGTCGAGCGCCATTCCGTTTTTGATTGGCGACAGTGTCGCCGCCGCCGAGCTGCTGGACTGGGCCTCTATCAAGGCTGTGACCGGCAAAAAAGGCATGCCTGTATGGCTTAAGGACTTGCCCGAAGGCGCGGCAATTTTGCTGATTGAGTCCCGCGCCAGCGATGCGCAAACGCTTAAAGCCTACACCGACGAAGTGATCGGCAAGATTGCCCATATTCCTACCTGGCAACCCATTGAATTCAGTACCGATGCAGCCGTTTACAGCAAGTACTGGGCGATGCGCTCGGGGCTGTTCCCGATTATTGGCGGTGAGCGGCCCAAGGGCAGCTCGGTCATTATCGAAGACGTGGCCTTTGAGGTGCAACATCTGGCGGCGGCCGCCCGGGATTTAACGGCGCTGTTCCATAAACACGGCTATCCCGAAGGCGTGATTTACGGCCACGCGCTGGCGGGGAACTTCCACTTTATCATCACCCCCACCTTCGCCACCCAGGCCGACATCGACCGCTTCCACGGCTTTATGCAGGATGTGGCCGAGATGGTCATCAACACTTACGACGGCTCAATGAAGGCCGAGCACGGCACCGGCCGCGCAGTGGCGCCCTTTGTGGAAATGGAATGGGGCAGCGATGCCTACACCCTGATGAAAAACATCAAGGCGCTGTTTGACCCAACAGGTATGTTAAACCCCGGCGTTATCCTCAACGACGACACCCAGGTGCACGTGAAAAACATTAAGCCCTGCCCGGTGGTGGACGACTTGGTGGACAAGTGTATCGAGTGCGGCTTTTGTGAAAAGACCTGCCCGACCTCGGCCCTTAACCTCACCCCAAGGCAGCGTATCGCGACCCTCAGGGAAATCAGCCGCCTAGAGCAAACTGGCGACAGCGCCGCTGCCGAAGAGCTTCGCGCCGCCGCCAAATACGATGTGGTGGATACCTGCGCCGCCTGTCAGCTGTGTACCATCGCCTGCCCGGTGGACAACAGCATGGGACAGCTGGTCCGCAAGCTTCGCACCCCCTACATCAGCACCACAGAGCAAAAGGTACTGGACTTCCAGGCCAAGCACTTTGGCGCCGTGAATCAGGTGATAAGCACAGGTTTCGATGCCCTTGGCGTTATCCATCGCATCACAGGCGACAGCCTCACCTCAGGCTTGATGAAATTCGGCCGGATGATCTCCAAAGAAGTGCCCTACTGGGACCCAAGTTTCCCCAAAGGCGGCAGCCTGCCGAAGGTGTCAGCGCCCAAGCCCGGCCGCGAAACCTTGGTGTATTTCCCCGCCTGTGGCGGCCGCACCTTTGGCCCCACACCACTCGATACCGACAAGCGGCCGCTGCCTGAGGTGGTGGTAACTGTGCTTGAGCGCGCTGGCTACAATGTGGTGGTACCCGAGCACGGTCGAAGCCTGTGCTGCGGCCAGATGTGGGAGTCCAAGGGCGATTTCAAGAATGCCGATGCCAAGCGGCTCGAGCTGATTGAGGCACTGAAAGCCAAATCCGATAACGGCAAGCTCAAGGTCCTTGTCGATGCGCTTTCCTGTACCAAGCGCACCCTGGGCGGCGATCCGGATATTGAAGTCACGGATCTGGTGGAATTCCTCCATGATGAGGTGCTGCCGCGTCTGACTCTGAGCCCCAAGGAGGCGGTTACCCTGCACCTGGGCTGCAGCGCCAAACACCTCAAGGTGGAAGATAAGATGCAGGCCATCGCCCAGCTCTGTGCCAAACAGGTGCACCGTCCTGCAGGTATCGACTGCTGTGGCTATGCCGGTGAGAAAGGCCTCTACAAGCCTGAAATCAACGAAGTCGCGCTTCGAAACATCAAAAAGCTGCTGCCGGTTGGTGTGAAGGAAGGCTACTACGCCAACCGTATGTGTGAAGTTGGCCTTGGCAAGCACAGCGGCATCCCCTACCGCCACCTGGTGTATCTGGTGGAAGAATGTAGCCGCGGTAACTGATCCGCGCGTTAAGCCTCATCAAAAAAGGTCGCAACATTGCGGCCTTTTTCATTTTAAAATCAATAAATTAAAACCTTTGCATTTTTGCAAAAAAGCAACTTCGCATTTACTGAAATACCACTGTTTTGAATGGGGTTTTAGGCCTATAGTGAAATGCCATAGGGGATATGCATCTTTGGCATACCCCTTTGAATGTCCACAGAGGCCGCCTCAGCGGCCCGCTAAATTGCATGTCGGCAAATGGGACCAAAACGATGAAAATAGCCCTCTTCACGCCTTGCCTGGTAAACCAGATGATGCCCGAGGTTGCAGTGGCAACCCTGTCGGTACTGGAAAAACTGGGTCACCAGGTGATCTTCCCCCAAGGCCAAACCTGCTGCGGCCAACCCATGACCAACTCTGGCTGCTTCAACGAAGCCAAAAACACCACCATGAAACTACTGAACGCCTTCAAAGGCGTGGAGTGCGACGCCATTGTCTGTCCGGCGGCGTCCTGTTTGGTGGCGGCCAAAGAGAACTTCCATGAATTCGATAAAAGCGCCGAAGCCAAAGCCGTTATCGACAAGCTGTTTGAACTGACCGAATTCTTGCACGATGTGGCGCCCGTAACGGCCTTCAGCAGACCGCTCAATAAAAAGCTCAGCCTGCAGCTCAGTTGCCACGGCATCCGCATGCTGGATTTGGCCGCGCCCACTGAGTACATGGGGCCGCGCTACAACAAGATGGAAGCCCTGCTGTCGCGCATCGACGGCGTTGAGATTTGCTACCCGGAGCGGCGTGATGAATGCTGCGGCTTTGGCGGCACCTTCAGCGTGGATGAAGGCTCAGTGTCTGCCAAGATGGGCAAAGACAAGGCCCAGGCCCACGCCGACACAGGCGCGGACTATGCCGTGGGCTTTGACCCCAGCTGCCTGATGCACCTCGATGGCACCATCCGCCGTAAATGCCTTGCCATCGAAACCCGCCACCTTGCCCAAATCCTTGATTTGGCGCTGTAACGGAGGTCGTCATGGAGCGAAAAGTACAAACCCATGCCAAGGCGGCCGAGATTTTCTGCCGCGATGAGAGTCGGGTCGATTGGCACTCCAAAGCCCTGTGGGTGCTGCGTGAAAAGCGTGACCGCGCCGCCGGAAGCCTGCCCGAGTGGGAGGAGCTGCGCGCCCTTGGCTCCCAAATCAAGCTGCATACCTTAAGCCACCTTGGTCAGTATCTGGAAACCTTTGAGGCCAACTGCCTCAAGCGCGGCATTCAGGTGCACTGGGCCAAAGATGGCGCCGAGCACAACCGTATTGCGCTGGAGATTTTAACGCGCCATCAGGTGAAAAAACTGGTGAAGTCCAAATCGATGCTCACCGAAGAGTGCCATTTAAACCCCTTCCTCGAAGGTCATGGCATTGAGGTCATCGACACCGACCTTGGCGAGCGCATTATTCAGCTCAATCACCAGCCGCCCTCGCACATTGTGGTGCCTGCCATCCACATGAAAAAAGAGGAAGTGGGCGAGCTGTTTCACGACAAGCTTGGTACGCCCAAGGGTGAGAGCGATCCAACCCGCCTGACCCGCGCCGCCCGTGCCCACCTGCGGGAGCAGTTCCTGAGTGCCGATGCAGCCATGACCGGGGTTAACATGGCCGTGGCCAGCGAAGGCGCCGTGATTGTGTGCACCAACGAAGGCAACGCCGATATGGGCGCCAACCTGCCTAAATTGCAGCTGCACTCCATGGGCATCGACAAGATAGTGCCGGACATGGACAGCGCCGCGGTGCTCCTTAGGATGCTGGCCCGTAATGCCACAGGTCAGCCAATCACCACCTATTCCAGTCTCTACCGCGGCGCCAAAGCCGGCGGCGAGATGCACATCATCATTGTGGACAATGGCCGCAGCGAGATGATGCGCGACAAGATTTTGGGCGAAGCGCTCAAATGTATCCGCTGTGGTGGCTGCCTCAACACCTGCCCTGTGTACCGCCGAAGCGGCGGCTACAGCTATGGTCACACCATCCCGGGCCCCATTGGTATTGCCGTGGGCGCCGATGAAGATGACACCCATTCCAGCCCCTGGGCCTGTACCCTGTGTGGCTCCTGCAGCTTTGTCTGCCCCACCAAGGTGCCGCTGGACAAGATTATTTTCCACCGTCGCCGTCTCTACGCCGAGCGTGGCAGCCTGCCCTATGGCAAAGGCAGCTACATGCCCCTGGTCGGCCGTTTTATGGCAAGCGAAACCCTGCTGAACACAGGTATGGCAGCGGCGCGCACTGCGCTGGCCATTCTGCCCCACAGCCTGCTCAAACCCATGAGTGGCGCCTGGGGCAAATACCGTGAGCTGCCCACAGCGCCGGGCTCAAGCTTCGAGGGTTGGCTTAAGAAAAATCGGCCGGAGCTTTTGGTAAAGAGCACCAAGAACAGCAAGGGGGAGAACTGATATGTCCAAGCAAGCCATTCTCGATGCGCTGAAAACCTCCGCCATGGCGGATGTGGCCATGCCTGAGCTTAAAAGTATCGGCAATCAGCTGTCCCAGGCCGAGCTTGAAAGCCGCCTTGAAACCAACCTCGCCACAGTGGCTGGCAAACTGGAGCCGGGCGGCATTGAGGCGTTAAAGGCGCACACCCAAAGCCTGATGGCACAAGGCAAAGTCGTGCTCTCCCTCGTAGACGGTGTGCCCGGCAACCGTGAGCTGACCGCTTCCCCCCACGCCCTGGCGGATGTGGATTTTGCGGTTATCCCCGGCGAGCTGGCAGTGGCAGAAAACGGCGCTGTCTGGGTGACGGAAGCGGCGTTAAGCCAGGGTGAGCTGGCCGCCCGCATTGCCCCTTTTATCTGTGAAAACCTGCTGCTTGTGGTGCGCCGCGATGCCATAGTCGCCGACATGCATCAGGCCATGGGCCGTATCGGTAAGCTTGAAGATGAACTGGGCTTTGGAGTCTTTATTGCCGGACCATCCAAAACCGCCGATATCGAGCAAGCCCTGGTGGTGGGCGCCCACGGTGCCTGTAGCCTGGGACTATATTTGATTTAGCGCTCGCTTTCGAGAAACAAAAACGCCGCGAATTCGCGGCGTTTTTATTGATGCTATCTTTCTACTCGAAAATCCAGCCTGACTGAGCTTTCTGCTTTCACCGGCTTGCCATCTTCAAACTTGGGGGCATAGCGCCAAGCTTTCAGAGCCTCCATCGAGGCCTTCTCAAAGCCCTTGCCACCCTCTGAGTCGAGTACTTTGGGATCGCGCACAATCCCCATTTCATCTACCGTAAAGCTGATTTCAGCCCAGCCGTTTTTGCCTCGCCGGGCAAGTTCCATTGGATAGTCGGGTTCACGTCGAAAAAGCGGCGTCTGCTGCTGATTTTCATCCCACGGCTTCATACGGCCAATGGCAATGCAATGCTCGGTGGAAAGGTCCGATTTACCCATCAGCTCATACAGCTCAACCAGACGACTGTGGGCGCCCAGTGCATAGGGGTGCGTATAGTCAAATATTTTATATTGCTCAATCACTTCGAGAAACAGCGGCTCGGCTTTTCTCAGTTTGCGATTGCCCATATGGGCACCGGCCAGCATGTAAGTTGCTTCAAGGCGCACGGCACTGTTGGCGGGGTAATTTTCGGCAAAATATTCGTGCGCATCACGGATATAGCCATAAACCGCTGAATTGTAATACTCGGTACGGGAAAGACGCTTGTAGGCGTTCATGCGGGTATAGGCAAGCAAATCCGCCTTACCGGACGCTTTGGCAAGCACCAACGCACGCTGATAGGCATTTTTTGCCGTTTTGCTGTCGTTGGTGACATCACCCAGCACCATCAGCGGATCAATCAGATCAACGGCTTCCTCACCAAATCGTGCTTCATAGCTTGCCAGACTGAGGCTGGCAATCTCGGTGGCACGCTGACGATTCAGCTCATAATCACCGGAATTGTCGTGTCTGAGCGCTCTGGCCAGATTCAATCCCAGGTTGGCGTAATCCACACTGTCTTTGCCAAATTTCGCCTCGCCCAATGTGTAGGCCTGTTCGGCAAAACTGCGTGCATCGATGTTATTGCCGGTTTCCAAAGCCTGCTGATAGCTGTTGTAAACATCGGAAAACTCATCGGCAACTACCAGAGGCGATACCGCGTTAAGGGCGAACAGGAGCGGGGCAATTTTCCCTATTGCTTTCATTGTTATAATTTCCTTTTGTCGGCCATATCACAAACCGCCATCGAAATTATCACAATCACCACATGGCACAAACAAATCAGGCCGATTTGGTATCAATCTTTACCATCTGGTTCAGCATCCATACAGTAAGGCAGGCGCTGACGCAGGCAAGCGACACCCACACCCCCGGCACACCAAAGGCCCAGGCGAAACTGTAGATGACCAGGGCAATCAGCACCAGCTTGGTGCCGGTGAGGATGGAGGCCTCCTTCGGCCGGTTAATGGCCTGGAAGAAACTGGCGCCTACCAGAATCATGCCTTCGAACGGCAGTCCCCAGAAATAGAGCCGCATGCCTTCGATGGCGACCGGGCTTAAGGCCGGATTATCACCGGCAAAAATATACACCGCCCACTCTGGCTTGCCATAGACAAACATCAGCCCCAGGCCTGCGGTGAGCAGGGTCACCATCATGGCGAGGTTACGGGTCTTTCTCACCCTGTCATAGCGCCCGGCACCGGCATTAAAGCTGAGCACCGGCTGGGAGCCAAGGGCGATACCCTCAAAAATCAGATAGAAAAACGCCTCGGTATAACTCACCACGCCATAGGCGGCCACGTGCAGCGGCGTCCCCACCCACAGAAGCGCTGTGTTGTGCAGTGTCAGCACTATCGATAAGTACAGGTTCATTAAAAGGCTTGGCAAGCCTACTCTGGCAATATTGAGGCAGTTATCCAGTGTCAGCTTCATCTGCTGCCAATCGATTCGAAGCTGAGTGCGGGGGGAGAAAAAATGCTGCAAACACAAAAGCCCAGTCACCGCCTGGGACAACATGGTCGCGATAGATGCGCCGGCCAGACCATAATCCCACACCACGATAAACAGATAATCCAGCAAGGTATTAAGCACACCACCGCCTATCAGTACCCAGGTCACAAAGGCTGGTTTGCCATCGTTACGCAGCAGCGTGGTAAAGGCCATGGAAATCAGCGGGAAGATACACAGGGCAAAGTACCAGAACAGGTAATCATGGGCGCTTTGGAGCACCTCGCCCTCAGCGCCGAGCCATATCAGCAATTGCCTGGCACTGACTGAACCGACAATGGTGAAAAACAGCGCCGCAAGCAGCACCAAACTGAAGGCGTTGCCCAGCAGCTGTCGCGCCTTATCGGTTTTCCCTTCCCCCAGACGCATCGACATCAGCGCACCGGCACCCATGCCAATCATGGCACCTACTGCATAGAGCAAGGCGCCCACAGGATACGCCAGCATAATGCCCGCAAGCCCGGTTTCACCAAGGAAATGGCCGACAAACATGCCATCAATGGTGACATACACCCCCGTCACCAGCATGGAGGCGATTGTGGGCAGGGTGTAGCGCCAGAACAGGCGATGGATGGGCGCATCCAGCAGGGCTTGGGTATGGTTCATGTGTTATTTATTGCGCTTTATGATTGTTATTTTTTACATTGCCAGCGGCGATTGTAGCGGATGAGCACTGAGATTAGCCAGCGTTTTGCCGCCGTCCTGCGCGCAGGATCTGCTTTTCGATGGCATCCCAATCCAGACGCTCACGGCTGATAAACTCGATTCGCGAGTCCAGCGCATCATCAAGCTCTGCCAGGTTCAGCTCTGTCTCCAGGCGGTTGATGGCCAATATGCCATCTGCGGTAATCATCACTGCTTTAAGCCGCAGGCTCGGGGTTGCCTCGCAGAGGGACATAAGTGCATCGAAGTCAAAACACCAATCGGCCGCAAAGCACCAGCCACAGGCATACAGCCCTTCGCCCTGATGGGGCTTGCGTACAAAGCCCTGCGGATTAAAGTCCATGGGGGAATCATCAAGCTGGACATCAAACAGGCTCACGGCAGGCCTGCTGAAGGCCAGCCCGGCAGCTTGAAACCGGCTCTTTTGGGCGCTTTTCGCGCGCAGTAGGGCGCCCGAAGGCCTATCAAGCATCTCAAGCAAAGATGCTGCAACGGGCTGCTCACGGGAAAACGCCATCATGCTCGCATCCGGGTTGATGGCACTCAAATACTCAGCCAGCGAGCGCAGCGGCGCTTCGGCGTAGCAATCGGCTTTACTTGCCAGCACCATATCGGCCATCGCCATTTGCTGGTTAAACAGAGCATGCTCTGTGTATCTATTGTCGGCCAGATTGCGCGGGTCAACCAGACACACGCTGCTTTTGAGTTCAAGCACGCCGCGGTATTCATCGCTTTGCAGGGTTTGCAAAATATTGGCAGGATGACCAAGCCCTGTGGGCTCAATCAACAATCTGTGGGGTTTGGCCTTTTTCAGCAGCCCGGCAATAGCCACTTTGGTGGGCACACCCGCCGCACAGCACAGGCAGCCGCCCGGCACTTCGCGAATGGCCACGCCATCTGCCTCACCCAGCAGCGCCCCATCGAGGCCGATTTCACCAAACTCATTCACCAGCACGGCCCAGCGTTCATGCCTGGGCTTTTGAGCAAGCAAACATTTGATAAAGCTGGTTTTACCCGCGCCTAAAAAGCCGGTGATTATATTGACCGGAATATTGGCAAGCAGCATCTCAGGTCTCCCTGTACATCGAAACGCCAAAACGGCAAGTGTACCTCAGCAAGCCTGAAGGCGACACGTGCGGATTATTTCTGCCAACCGCTCCGGCCACTGTTGCTCCTGCCCTTCTCTGAGCTTCGTGCCGGGCGCTGATCTTTGCCAGGTCTGTCGCTGCTTCGCTGCCTGGACTTCCCCGGGCCCTGGGGGGCTTTTCGTGTAGATGGCCGCGCCGATGTATTTGCTGATTTGGAATTTCGGCCCTGCTGATTGCCGCTTTGTTGATTGCCGCCCAGCTGATTGCGATAACGCTCCGGCAGCGGATCTTTAGGGCCGTAGCCTGCGGGCGTCACCGCTTCGGGCAAGCCCGGGCATACCGCAGCCAATTGGGCCAGCCCGGCTTTATCGTCCCGCTCCAGCACCACAATGGCGTGACCTGCGTGTCCGGCGCGGGCACTGCGCCCCAGTCGGTGCAGTAAATCTTCTTCACTGTGGGGCATCCCAAGGCTTATCACCACCGGCAGCCTGGCAATATCCAGCCCTCGTGCTGCCACATCGGTGGCCACCAGCAAACGCACGGCACTGCGCTTGAACTCATCCAGCCCGCGACGGCGGGCGCCCTGGGTTTTATCGCCATGGAAGGCTTCGGCGCGAAGGCCATCGAGCTTAAGCTCCCGCACCAGGTTGTTGGCGCTGTCCTTGGTGCCAACAAACACCAGGGTTTGCCCGTAATTACGCTTGCCCACCAGCTCCGCCAGCCACTCGGCCCAGCGGCGCCTGTCTAGGTGAAACAGCTCGACTGACAGCTGCTCTGGGGTGGTGCCTGTGCCTGCGGTTTCCACGGTTACGGGCTCGCGCAGCCAGCGCTTGGCCAGTGCGCGCTCACGCTCGCCAAAGCTTGCAGAAAAAAGCGCCGATTGATGAGCGCCAAGGCGGGTGCGGATTTTATCGATAGCCGGGGCAAAGCCCATATCCAGCATGCGGTCGGCCTCATCGAGCACCAGATAGCGCACCGCATCGAGGGAAAGGCCAAAATGACAAATCAGATCCCACAGTCTGCCCGGCGTTGCCACCAGCACGTCCACGCCCTCAGCGAGGGCGCGGGTCTGGGCACGAATATTCACCCCGCCATACACCGCGAGCGCCACCAATTCGCTGTCGCCGGCATAACGATTGACACTGACCGCCACCTGCTCGGCAAGCTCGCGGGTAGGCACCAACACCAGGGCCCGCAGCCTTGCGGCCGCCCTTGAGGCATACAGCGCGTCCAATTGCAGCCGCTGTGCCGACTGAGACTCGACCGGCGCCAGAGGGTGCCTTAGCAGCTGCTCAAGGATCGGCAAGGCAAAGGCCGCCGTCTTCCCACTGCCGGTCTCGGCGATGGCCAGCACGTCGGCGCCCTTCAGCATGGCAGCGATGGCCTGGGTCTGAATGTCGGTGGGCGTCTGATAACCCAGGCGGCTGACCGTCTCGGTGAGTGCCGGGCTTAGCCCGAGGGATGAAAAAGTCATGGCGTGTTCGCAGCTGTTGGGGTGAAGAAACCGAGGCGGCAGTATAGTCCCCCGGGACGAAATGGCAATCGGCAACTGCGGCAGATAAATCCACCTTGCTCAGGCTGCGCCCTGTTTACTGTTGCAGGCTGGGTGCAGTGGCTTCCTTCACAGGCGCTGCCAGATAGCGCGCTTCAAACTCCTGTGCCGTTACGGGTTTGGAATACAGGTAGCCCTGGCCGTAATCGCATCCCATGGCCAGCAGAATGTCGCGCTGGGCGGCGGTTTCCACCCCTTCGGCAATCACCTTCATGCCCAGCTTATGGGCCATCACGATAATGGCTTCACACAGGGTGCGGTCGCTGGAGTCCTCCTCCAGATTGCGGGTAAAGGACTGATCGATTTTAAGATAATCGATATCGAACTTTTTAAGATACGCCAGAGACGAGTATCCGGTACCAAAGTCATCCAGGGACACCTGAATGCCCGCATCGCGGTAAGCCAGCAGTTTTTCCGATACCCCGGATGAGGCATCCAGCAGCAGCCCTTCGGTGATTTCGATGCAAATGCCGCCCTGGGTAAGTTCCAGCTCTTTGAGCAGTTCCACCCAGCGCTCGAAGTTTTCCCCTTCATCGCGAAACTGCACCGGCGATTTGTTGACGCTGAGCTGAATGGGTTGACCAAACTTGCGCTGCCAGTCCCGGCTCTGACGGGCGGCATTTTCAAACACCCAGGTGCCGATTTCCAGGATAAGCCCGGTATCTTCGGCCACAGGAATAAATTCCGCCGGCGACACAAAGCCGCGCTCCTCATGTTGCCAGCGCAGCAAGGCCTCTGCCTTGTGCACCGCCCCGCTGGACATCTGCACTATCGGCTGGAAATACAGGGTAAATTGCTGCTGCTCAACCGCCAGACGCAGATCCTGAATAAGCCGCATCCGATAACGGGCGTATTCCTGCATGGAAGGCGTGAAGTAATTGAAGCGGTTGCGGCCTTGCTCCTTGGCCGCGTACATGGCCTGATCGGCGTGTTTGAGCAGCGCCTCACGGCTGTTGGCATCGTCCGGAAACAGGGTAATACCGATACTGACGCTGATGTAAGCGGTGTCCTGCCCAAGCAGATAAGGCTCGGCCACCGCTTTTAAGATTTTGCTGGCCACCCGCTCCACACCCTGTGGGTCGTGGATATCGCGGATTATCACAGTGAACTCATCGCCGCCGAGGCGCGCCACCACATCCGACTCGCGTACACAGCCGCGGATCCGCTCGGCGCACTCCACCAGCAGTTTGTCACCCATATCGTGGCCCAGGGTGTCGTTCACCTCTTTAAAGAAATCCAAATCGAGGAACAGCAACGCAAAGTGACTGTGCTGCCGCTCCGACAGGGCAATTTCTTTATCCAGATAATCCAGCAACATGCGCCGGTTTGGCAGGCCGGTGAGAGGGTCATAGTTGGCCTGTTGCCAAATCAGCTGCTCCTGCGCCTTTTTCTCGGTGATATCCGAGAACAGCGCCACCCGGCGATAAGGGCGATTGTAGCTGTCGTAAATGGTATTCACGGTCAGCCAAATCAGGTATTCCTCGCCATTTTTGTGCTTTTGCCACATCTCCCCCTGCCAGCGGCCAGAGGTTTGCACTTCGCGGTTAAGCTGATCGTAAAAGTGCTCAGGGTTACGGGGATAATTAAGCAGGCTGATATGGCGCCCCAGTACCTCATCTTCGCTGTAGCCGGTGATGTCGGTAAAAGCGGCGTTGATGGTGATGATATTGCCCTTATCATCCATCACGCTCATGGCTTCACTGGAGTTGTTGTACACAGATGCCGCCAGCTCCAATTGCTCCTGGCTGCGACGGGCATCTGTGATATCCACGTGGATACCGCACATCCTCAGCGCCTTGCCGTCGACATCTCTGTGCATCACCCGGCCTGTGTCCCGCACCCAGATCACCTGTCCGTCTTTGCGGCGAATACGGTATTCGAGGTTATGGTTCTGGCTGTGGCCGTTAAGGTGTAAATCGAGTGAGCGCAGCAGTTTAAGGCGGTCATCCGGGTGCACCGCATCGACCCAAATGCGGTTGTTATCTATCATTTCAGCCATGGATACGCCAAGCATCTGGGCGCAGCGCTCGTTGCGCACCACTATGTCGGACTTAAGATCCCAGTCCCAAAAGCCCAAATCGCCGGAGGCCAGCACCAACGCAAGCTGCTCGCGACTGGCCCGCACCCGCATTTCCGACAGGGTCTGATCGCTGATATCCATAAAGCCGGCTATCACCAATTGCACCTTGCCGCCGCTGCGCTTGCAGGCCACCGTCATATGGGTGTGCACCACGCTGCCGTCTTTGGCGTAGAAACGTTTATTGATTTCGTACTGGTCGATACTGCCCGCCAGCATACGGTGGAACTGCTCCAAGTCCTTGGCCAAATCATCCTCGTGGGACATTTGCTCCCAACTGAGGCCAAGCAGCTCTTTTTCGGTGTATTTCAGCATCTGGCACAGGCGTGGATTCACCTTAATCCAGCGCTTGTCCACCGAGGTGATGGCAATGCCGATATTGCCGACGTTGAACTGGGAACGAAACAGGAAGTCATCCTGTAATTTGATTTTCTCATCGCGCTCGATTTCGATGCGCCGCGCCAGCAATCTGGCCAGCAGCATGGTCGCCAGCGGGCAAACCAGCAGCACAGGCAGTGAGATGGCCGACAGCAGATCCCAGGCCACACCGAGGGGCATGATAAACATGCTGCCAAGCACACACAGATGCACCAGCACACCCAGCACCAGCAGTTGTAACAGGGGGATATGAGCGAGGTTGTCTTTCCAGCGCAGGCGCCACAACAGACCTAGACCTGCGCTGAAAACAATACCGGCAATGCCGGCAAACATTGCCTGACCGCCAATGCTGACCCGAAATGCAGCGGTCATGGCGGCGGCAATAATGGTTGGTACGCCGCCAAAATACAGGCCACTGACACTGAGCAGCACCGCGCGGGTATCGAAATAAATGCCTTCGGCGAACTCATAGGGGGTCGACATAATGGTCATGCCAATACCGCCGATGACCACACCAAGCAGCACTCGCCACAGCCCAAGCAGTCTTTGCTGCTTCAGCCATGGTATGGCATCGTAGATAAACACCAGCGCCAGCAATAGCGCGGCGTTTTCCACCAGCGGGAACAGAATACCCTGATCCATTGTCTGCCTGAATTCCCCCGGATAACCGGCCTGGACCGGTAAAGTCTTGCACTTCCCTTATCATGCCCCGATGGCATGGGGAAAGAAAAGTCTTAATCTTTCCAGAATTGTAGCAGAGGGTATCAGACGTAAGTATGCAATGGCCGGTACAGGCGCTCACGATAATCGGCTGCGGCGGCATCCCAACTGAAGCGGCTGTCACGGGCACCATCCACCACCCGTTGCCAGTCAGCACTGCCGTATTGCTCCAGCAGCGCAGCGAATGTCTCAAGCAGCCTTGCCGCCTGCACCTGCGGCGTCTGCCCATCGAAGCGCCAGCCGTTCTCGCCATGCTTTACTGTGTCCACCAAACCACCGACGCTGGACACCAGACAGGGCTGACCTTCACGCATCGCCAGCATCTGACTGATGCCACAGGGCTCAAAGCTGCTTGGCATTAAAAACAGCGACCCGGCCCGGTAAAGCGCCGCCGACAGTTCTAAGTCAAAGTGATTGATAAAAATGAAATTATCATTCCTTGCTGAGATAGCCTGAAACTCTCTGGCTATGGATACATCGCCGCTGCCAAGCAGGATAAAACGCGCCCGCTCATCGAAGTGACGAAGGCTGTCCAGCAGAGATTCCAGCACGCTTTTGCCATGCAAATGTAAGCGCAGCAGCCCTACCTTCTGCTCGGTCAGCCTGCCAACCGAGGTCAGCAAAAATGGCTGCTGGCTTTTATCTGCGCACTTATCTAATTGATTATCTGCGAACTGATCTGGGCGCTTATTTGAAAGCCAAGCAAGCTGCATTTCCTGCAGCCGGATCCCAGCCAGAAAATCTACCGCCATGACAGGCCCCGCGCTGGCTTGTGCGCTGCCTTGTGCTCTGCCAAGGGCGGCGAGGATGGCAGCCACAACTGCATCAGGTTCGGTGCACCCGGCAGCAGGCAGCTGGGGATATTCACAGCCATTTAAAATCCCGACCAAACGCCCCTCATCACTCAGGCGCTGCAAGTCGCCCTCAAGCCCCTCACCGCCAACAAAACCCGTTACCGGATCTGAGGGTTGGAGTACCTCGGAGCAATAGTGAGGCGATACCAGATGCAGCATATCGGCCGAATTGATAGCCGCGCGCAGTGGATTAAAGCAGTGACCAAAGCGCGGGTCCCGCCCCCAGGCCGGCGCCGAGTGTTGCCCCAGGCCAAGCCAGGGATACCAGGCGGCAAGGGAGGAGGATTCCTGCTCGAGCGGACGGGTGCCCTGCAGCGCCAGGTTATGGATACTGAGCACCAAGGGCGTGGCCTTAAGCGACTGATACTTGCTATCGACTGCCCTAAGCAGCGCAAAAAAGCCCTGATGCCAGTCGTGCAGATGCAGCCGCTGCGGCAAAGGGATAAGCCCAAGGGTGAGCGCTTCGGCCACAGCTAACCCAAACAGCGCAAAGCGGTCGGCATCATCGGCAAAGGGGCGACCATCGGCGCTGGTGACATAGAGTCTGCCGGGGGAAGAGCGCCACAAAGGATGTTCAAGCAAATAAAGAGTTGCACCTGTGTCAGCATCAAGATGCTGATAAAGCGCAATTTCTTCCATGCCATGGCGAAATGGCACCGCAAATCTGCACAGCTCGCCAAGCCCCAAAGACTGGGTCAGAAAGCCATAGCCTGGCATCACCACATTCACGGTTACGCCAATGGATGCCAGCGCCGGTACTATCCCGGCAATCACATCGGCCATGCCGCCCACCTTGGCGCCTTTAAGGGCGCCATGCTCGGCAGCCAGCATCAATACCGACAGCGGCTCAGCCTGCTGCAACGCTCCGCCTTGTTCCCACTGCACCATCTTATTCAAACCCCACCGGCAGCCCCAGCATCTCGCGGGTAATAAGCACCACGCCTTTGTCGGTTACCCTGAAGCCACGGGCCCTGTCGTGGTCATGGTTATAACCAATCACCATGCCTTCCGGAATAACGCAGCCCCGATCGATAATGGCATTTTTAATGCGGCAGTTTCTAAGCACCACCACATCGGGCAAAATCACCGCCCCTTCCACCTCTGAGTATGAGCACACCCGCACCTCGTTAAAGAGCACGCTGCGTTTAACCTTGGCGCCGGAAATAATGCAGCCGCCGGAGACAATGGAGTCCACCGCCATGCCGCGGCGCTCGTCATCGTCAAACACAAACTTGGCAGGGGGCAGTTGCTCCTGATAAGTCCAGATAGGCCACTTGGCGTCATACAGGTTCAGCTGCGGCTCCGGCGACAACAGCTCCATGTTGGCCTGCCAGAACATGTCCAGGGTGCCCACATCGCGCCAGTAATCCTGACCAACGCCGAGGCCACTCTTGAAGTTATAGGCAAATACCCTGTGCTCGCTGATGATGGATGGAATGATGTCTTTGCCAAAGTCGCGGTCTGAGTCGGCGTTTTCGGCATCTTTCTTCAGCTGCTCAAACAAAAACTCAGTGTTGAACACATAGTTGCCCATGGAGGCAAGGCAGCGTTCAGGGTCGTGGGGTAATGACTTGGGCTCAGTGGGTTTTTCTTCAAAACCGATAACCTGCATCTCATCGCTCACTTCCATTACCCCAAAAGCACCCGCCGCTTCCGCCACACTGACTTCCTGACAGCACACCGTCATGTCGGCGCCGGACTGGGCATGAGCCGCCAGCATCCCGGCGTAGTCCATGCGATACACATGGTCGCCCGAGAGGATCATCACGTACTTGGGCAGCTCGTGGCGGATGATATCGATATTCTGAAACACCGCATCGGCCGTGCCCTGATACCAGCTTTGCGAATAGCGCTGGGAGGCGGGCAGAATCTCCACCGACTCGCCCAGCTCACGCTTGAAATGGCCCCAGCCACGCATCACGTGGCGAATAAGCGAATGGGACTGATACTGGGTGACCACCCCAATGCGGCGAATGCCCGAATTCACGCAATTGGACAGGGGGAAGTCAATCACCCGGAACTTGCCACCGAAATAGAGCGCCGGTTTGGCGCGCCAATCGGTCAGTTCATACAGGCGTGAACCCCGGCCACCGGCGAGGATCAGCGCATAGGTTTCCCGGGTCAGGTTACTGATGTAGCGTGGGCTGTGATTGGGCATAAAAGGCTCCTTGATTCAGGTTGTCAGGCGCCGCGCCAAATATCGTCGCGATAGCGGGCAATGGTGGCATCGGAGGAAAAGCGGCCGCTGGCGGCAGTATTGCGGATACTGCGCACCGTCCACTCGTCGGGGGTTGCGTAAAGCGCCGCTGCGCGCGCCTGGGCGCTTACAAAGGCATCAAAGTCGGCGGCGGTCATCCACTGATCCCAGGGGCTTTCGATAGCATCGACTAAGGGGTCAAAGAGGCCCGGCTCCTGCAGACTGAAATGACCACTGCGGATAAGCTCAAGCACGCTACAAAGGGCTGGTGAAGCGGCGATGATGTCTTTGGGGCGGTAATCTTCCTTAAGCCTGGCCACCTCATCGGCATTGAGGCCAAACAGGAAAAAGTTGTCCTCACCCACGGCTTCCAGAATTTCGATATTGGCGCCATCCAGAGTGCCCATGGTAAGCGCGCCATTCATCATGAATTTCATGTTGCCGGTGCCAGAGGCTTCCTTACCTGCGGTGGAGATTTGTTCCGATAAATCGGTGCCCGGCGCTATCACTTCCATGGCGCTCACGTTGTAGTTGGGCAAAAAGGCAAACCTCAGCCAGGGGGTAACGTGGGGGTCGCTGTTGACCATGTGGGCCACATTACCGGCAAGCTTGATAATGAGTTTGGCGGTGGCATAACCCGGCGCCGCCTTGCCGCCAATCAATACGCAGCGCGGCACCATGCCCTGGGTGTCACCCTTCAGCACCCGCTGATAGAGATGAATGACATGCAGCACATTCATCAGCTGGCGCTTGTATTCATGGATGCGCTTAACCTGGACATCGAACAGCATTTGGGTGTCGAAGGTAACGCCACATTCATGTTCAACCAAGGCCGCCAGCGCCGCCTTGTTGGCAGTTTTCACCTCGCGCCAGGCCTTGATGAAGTCAGTATCCGAGGTAAAAGCGCCCAGGCTTGAAAGCCGGTTTAAGTCTTCGCGCCAGTCGCTGCCAAGGCGCCTGTCGATAAGGCTCGCAAGCTGCGGATTACAGGCCATCAGCCAGCGCCTTGGGGTAACTCCATTGGTTTTATTGTTGAATTTGTCCGCCCAAAGGGCGTGAAAATCCTTGAAAAGACCTCGGGTTAAAAGCTCGGTGTGCAGCGCCGCCACACCGTTGACTGAAAAGCTGCCAACAATGGCAAGGTAGGCCATCCGCACCCGGGGTTCGCTGCCCTCTTCAATAATCGACATCTTCGCCAGCATGTCGGCATCGCCGGGCCAGTGGTGGGCCACCAAATCCAGGTATCTTGCGTTGATTTCAAAGATGATTTCCAAAATCCGCGGCAACATGTGCCCCAGCATGCGCACGCTCCAGCATTCCAGCGCTTCCGGCAGCAGGGTATGGTTGGTGTAGGCCATGGTGGCGCTGGTGATTGCCCAGGCCTGGTCCCACTCAAGGCAATGCACATCGATAAGCAGCCGCATCAGCTCAGGCACGGCAATGGCCGGATGGGTATCGTTAAGCTGCACCACGTTGTGTTTGGCAAATTGACTCAAGTCATCCCCAAAGCGGGCGATATGGCGGCGCAGCATGTCCTGCAGGCTCGCCGAGCACAAAAAGTACTGCTGGCGCAGCCTAAGCTCCTTGCCGTTTTCACTGGCATCATTGGGATAGAGCACCATGGTGATCTGCTCGGCAAGGTTCTTACGGGCCACGGCTTCGGCATAGTCGCCCTGATTAAACTCTTCCAAATCAAAATCATCGGTAGCTTCAGCCTTCCACAGTCTCAGGGTATTAATACGGCCGTTGCGATAGCCAGGCACCGGCATATCGTGGGGAACAGCCCGCACATCCTGAGTGCCGACCCACTGGATATGCCGCCTTCCCTCTCGGTCAACATAGGACTCGGTATGACCAAAAAAGGGCACCAATACGGAATAGGCATGCAGGCGAACTTCCCAGGGGTTACCCTCTCTGAGCCAACGGTCCGGACGTTCGATTTGAAAACCATCGACAATCTTCTGGGCGAACATGCCGTACTCGTAGCGGATGCCGTAACCGGTGGCGGCAATGTCCATACTGGCGCAGGAATCCAAAAAGCAGGCTGCCAGCCTGCCAAGGCCGCCATTGCCCAGGCCTGCGTCGTGCTCCTCCTGCGCCAGCGTCTCCAGAGTCACTGCAAAAGGCAGCAACGCATGACGGGCATCCTGGGTTAAATCCAGATTCAGCAGCGCATTGCCAAGGGCGCGGCCCATCAGAAACTCCAGCGACAGATAGGCCACCTGTCGCTTATCGCCCTCGGCATCCCTGCTGCGGGTGCTGCGCCAGTCATCGAGCAGCTGCTCCTTGACCCCAAGCGCCAGCGCATGAAACAGATCCTGCGATCTGGGTTCAAACCGGCACAGGTTGTAACGCAGCTGCCGCTCAAGGCAGGCTGGCAGCGCATCACAGGGCTCGCAGGGCTCATGACGGCTTTTACCTTTCATCGAATGCTCAGTGGCCTGCACGCCACCGGCAGCAGCTGATTCAACCGTACTTGTTTCACGCTTAGGCATAACTTGCTCCTTTGCCACATGCCCTGAGGCTTAAGGGTTGGAACCTTCATCATCGGCAGCTTGCTGCTGTGACTCGGGAAATTGCGCCCCGCCCGCCGCCGTCGAGACACTTTGCAGCAGCGCCGCGCCAAAGGCCGGCAGATACACACAGCTGCCGCTTTGCACCATGCGGCCCTGGATAAGGCTGCTGCTATCAAGGTTGTTATCGGGACTGCTCGCAGAGTCAGCGGCATTGCTGCAAAGGACGGTAAGCTGCGACCAGAGGCTGAATGAGGGCAAACGCAGGATGCGATCGTCACTGCCGGGATTTATCACAAACAGCAGCAACTGCTCGCCGCGAAGGGGATGATGCTCGCCAAAGGCGGCTATCAGCGCTGTGGTGCCCTGGATGGCCTCGGCTACAATTGCCAGCTCCTCTTCTGGGGCCACTTTCTGTGTTGAAAAGCACTCGAGCGCGCCTGAACTTGCCCTGCAGACATCCGGGCTTAGGTCGTAAAAGTTCGGCTCGGCCCCGACGGCATCACCTATGGCCTGCGCCAGCGGCGTTTGCTCATGGCGCGGCCCAGAAGCCCTTGTTATGCCCGCTTTAAGCTCACGCTTTGCCGCGCCCTGCCAATCGGCGTCCTGCATCGGCTCGCCGCGCTCGTTAAACCAAGCCAGAAAACGCCCCTTGCGGCCATCTTCGACGCTGGTGCTGTGGATATAACGCTCAGCGCCGAGGAGCGGCAGGCGGCGGCGAATGGCAATAAGCTCACGTACAAATTCTGCAAAATCCTGGTCGGCGTTTTCCCAGTCAATCCAGGCCAGCGGATTGTCCTGGCAGTAGGCATTGTTATTGCCCTTTTGGGTTTGCCACAGCTCATCACCGGCGCGCAGCATAGGCACCCCGAAGGAGCAGAGCAGCGTCATCAGCATGGCGCGGGCTTTGTGCTGGCGCAGTGGCTCAAGCTCGGGGGCATCGCCCTCAACGCCCTGATTCTGGCTCAGGTTTTCCCGGTGGCCGTCGCGGTTATCTTCAAGGTTCGCCTCGTTGTGGCGCTCGGTGTAGGAGAGCAAATCCCGAAGCGTAAAACCGTCGTGACTGGTGATGAAGTTAAGGCTCGCCCAGGGGCCTCGCAGGCTTGCTTCAAACAGATCCGCCGAGCCGTGAAAGCGGCGGGCAAACTCCCCCAACATGGTTTCATCGCCGCGCCACAGGCGGCGGATGGCATCGCGGTATCTGTCATTCCACTCCGAAAACGCCATCGGAAATTCGCCTAAGCGATACCCCCCCGGTCCCACATCCCAGGGCTCGGCGATAAGCTTGAGACGCTTAAGCTGAGGGTCCTGGCCGATGGCGGCGAAAAAGCCACTCATCACATCAAAGCCGGTCGACGTGCGGCCAAGACAAGCGGCCAGGTCGAATCTGAATCCATCAACCCCGCCCACCTCACTCCAGTAGCGCAGCGAATCCATCACCAACTCAAGCACCCGCGGATGATTGAGATTCAATGTGTTGCCGCAGCCGGTGTCGTTGATATAACCGCCGCCCTCGGTGAGCCGGTAATAGGCGGCATTATCGAGGGCCTTGAAGCTGTAAACCGGTCCCTCGGCGCCACCTTCGGCGGTGTGGTTGTAGACCACATCCAAAATCACCTCGATGCCGCGGCCGTGAAGGGCGTCGACCATGGCGCGAAAGTCGCTAATATCACCGTAGTCACTGTGGGGCGCGAAAAAGCCGATGCTGTTGTAACCCCAGTAGTTGGTGAGCCCCTTATCGGTTAAAAAGGGCTCGTGAAAAAACTGCTGGCAGGGCATCAACTCAACCGCGGTAATGCCAAGGTTGGCGAGATAATCGAGCACCTTAGGCTCAGTAAAGGCGAGAAACTTGCCGCGATGCTCATCGCGAATACCGGGAAACCCCATGGAAAAGCCCTTTACATGCAGCTCGTAAAGCACGCTGTGCTCCAGCCGCTGCTCGGGCTTGGGGTGCACAAAGGGCGGCAGCGCGGCAGTATCCAGCAGACGACTTTTGAGAACAGCTTCCTCGCGCTGTGACTTTGCCGGCATGCCAACTATGGCGCGGGCATAGGGGTCAAGCAGCAGCCTTGATGGGTCTTTCAGCGAACCAAAGGCGTCCTGCTCGCCGTGGACCCGGTAGCCATAACACTGGCCATGGCGCACCCCTTCCACGGTCAAAGACCAGAGGTCACCCCGACGGGTCATTGGATAACAAAACTCTTTATCAGCCTCGTCAATCAGGCACAAAAATACCGCCTGACTGTCTCCGCTGAACACGCAAAAACTGGCGCCTTCGTCGGTTAGCCATACTCCAGGCTGTCCGGCGTGGAAGTTCATTTTCGCGCCCCTTTCAACCCGGTACCTGCGACTGGCCTGGCTGTCGCGGTTTTGGCTTTCGTGGTTTTGGTTTTCTCGGTTTTAGCTTTCTCGGTTTTAGCTTTCTCGGTTTTAGCTTTAACCGCGTTGGTTTTAGCGGCTGCGGTTTTAGTGGCAGCGGTTTTACTGGCAGTGGCGAGCGAAGACTCAACCACAGCGAGCGTTTGCCCGGATTCAGTGCGTTTGGAAGCAGCACGGGCAATCACCAGGCAGCCAAGGGGCGGCACTGTGATAAGGGCGCTTCTTCGCTGCCCCTGGGCAGGCACGTCGTCACAGACAATTACCCCGCCATTGCCCTGATTGCTGCCGCCATAACAGTGGGCATCACTGTTTAAAAGCTCGCACCACTCAACGGCGGCAGCTCTGTCCAGCCCCGCAACACAGGCCTGCCCCGCAACACAACCCTGCTTAGCATCGTGTTCCCCAGCGTCAGCCTCGATAACATCCGGCAGTCCAAGTCGGTAGCCGTGATACAGCTCAGGGGTCATATTGACCACAAACACCAGGGCCTCTTCGCCCCAGCCGCGCACAAAGGCGTAAATGCCGTGGGCGGCGTTGTCGCAGTCAAGCCAATGAAAGGCTGACATATCGTGATCGCTCTGTCCAAGGACACTGCGCTCGCGGTACAAGCGGTTCAAATCGGCAAGCCACAGCGCCAGCCCCTGATGGGGCGCATATTGCAAAAGGTGCCAGTCGAGGCTTCTGTCGTGACTCCATTCATCACGCTGACCAAACTCGCCGCCCATAAACAACAGCTTTTTGCCGGGGAAGCCCCACATGTAGCCGTAGTAGGCGCGAAGCGTTGCGAACTTCTGCCAGTCGTCACCGGGAATTTTCGACAGCAGCGCGCCTTTGCCGTGCACCACTTCGTCGTGACTGAGGGACAAAATAAACTGCTCGCTGTGGCCGTACATGATGCCGAACGTAAGCTGATGATGATGAAAACTGCGATAGACGGGGTCTTTGGCAAGATAACTTAAGCTGTCGTTCATCCAGCCCATGTTCCATTTAAAACCAAAGCCAAGCCCGCCCTGATGCACGGGCCGGGTAACACCGTCCCAGGCGGTGGACTCTTCGGCAATCATGATTATGCCGGGGAACTCGGCATAAAGCCGTTGATTCAGAAGCTTTAAAAAGTCGATGGCATCAAGGTTTTCGCGACCACCTTCGCTGTTTGGCAGCCACTGCCCCGCCTCGCGGCTGTAATCCAGATACAGCATCGACGACACAGCATCGAGCCTGAGCCCATCGATGTGAAAGTCCCTAAGCCACACGGTGGCTGCCGACAGTAAAAAGCTTTGCACCTCGACGCGGCCATAGTTGTAGATGAGGGTGTCCCAGTCGGGATGACGTCCAAGGCGCGGATCTTCATGCTCATAAAGGCAACTGCCGTCGAAGCGCGCCAGGCCATGGGCATCGGATGGGAAATGGGCTATCACCCAATCCAGCAGCACGCCAATGCCGGCGCGGTGGCAGGCATCCACCAGATATTTAAGGTCATCGGCACTGCCAAAGCGCTGGGTGGGGGCAAAGAGGCCTACCGGCTGGTAACCCCATGAACCATCAAAGGGAAATTCCGACAGCGGCATCAGCTCAATATGGGTAAAGCCCATGGACTTGATGTAAGGCACCAGCTCATCGGCAAGCTCGCGGTAACTGAGCCAGGTGCCTTGTGGCTGCTCACTGCCGTCCTGCTTTCGCCGCCAGGAGCCGGGATGCAGCTCGTAAATACTCACGGCTTCTTTGTGCCAGTCGCGGCTGCGCCCGCTCATCCAGGCATCATCCTGCCACACAAATGCTGAGGCTGGCGCCACTCTGGATGCATTGTTGGGCGCCGCTTCCATCGCTTTGGCAAAGGGGTCGGATTTGATAAGAAGCTCCCCTGCAGGCGTGAGGATTTCAAACTTGTAGTGGGCCAAATCATGCACTGCCGGGATAAAAATCTCCCAGATGCCGCTGGCGGGGTGCTGGCGCATCACATGCACCCGGCCGTCCCAGTGGTTGAAATCGCCAATCACAGAAACCCGTTTGGCATTGGGCGCCCAAACGCAAAACAAAATACCCGCCACGCCATCGACCACACGCTGGTTGGCCCCCAGATAATCCTGGGCATACAGCTCACGCCCCTCACCGAAAAGGTAGAGCGAAGTGTCGTCAAGCTGCGAGCCAAAGCCGTAGGGGTCATCAATCACCACCTCAAAGGCGGGATAGGCCACCCTCAGCCGGTAGGTAAAGGGGTTGCTGCGCCGCCCAAGCAGGCCGGCAAACAGCCCTTCCCGCGCCACCGCATCAAGAGTTGCCACCTTTTTACCGTCTTTGGTCAGCACATCCACCGCCATGGCACCCGGTAAAAAGCAGCGCACACAGAGCTTGCCGGCAACCTTGTGCATGCCCAGCAGGGAAAACACATCGACGTATTCGCCACGGGCCAACAGGCGGGCCTCCTGCTCACTGATAAGCCCTGAATGAGCCAAGGCTGAGCTTTGGACTTGTGAATACGCATCGGCATGCGCCTGCTCGGAGTTCTGGCCCGACGCCGAAGCGCTGACCAGGGTGCTATTCACATCGCTTTCGCAAACATCCGGGGCTGTCATGGTGTCCTCCAAAGGCGGTAACTGGATATTTTTAAAATGTAATTCTGTGCTCAGGCATCTGTCCCCTGGGTCGCCACAGTGTCAGGCTGCAATTCACCGCGCCTGCCCAAACGAATGGCATGCAAGCGGGCGCGAAATCCGGCCGATTGCCACAGGTTGTCCAACGATTGGCTCAGGCGGGCGCGCCAGTTGGGATATTCGTTATGGGTGCCGGGGATATTCACCGGCCGGGTTTCCAGCGCCAGATCCCAAAGGCTGCCCCCCACAAGCTCGGCGCGGCTGCGACCACACCAATTGAGCAGGGCATCGAATACTGCCAGTTCATCAAATGCCGCCAGCTCATCGTCGGCCGCAGTGGCATCCGACTTCAGGGCGTTTGCTGCCAACACCCCTTCGTCCGACAGCGCCTGAACCAGCGCCCCTTTATCGCGCTGACGCTGCATAAGTGCCCCTTCACGGCCAAGGCCTATGGCGTCAAGCTGCTGTAAATCCAGCCCTCGCCACCAGGCGATAAAGGGCGGCACATCCTGATTACCCAGCTGCAGCAAGGCCGCGCGGCGCTGCTTGGCCGGGGCAATAAAACGCTCGCCTTCGCGGCAGAAATAAATCAGGTCGTTGCCAAAAATCCCAAGCTTTTTAAGCTCTTCTCTGAGACCTGGCGGCACTGTACCCAGATCTTCACCTATGAGTACGCAGCGGCTTAAATGGCTCTCGAGGGTTAAGATGGCCAGCAGGGTGTCGGCCGGGAAATGCAGGTAACATCCAAGTCGTGTATCGCCAGCGCCGCCGTTCTGCTCCGGGTGAACTTGCTGGGCGGCGTCGCCGTCAAGGGGGGGCTCCAGCACCAGATGCGGCTCATCGCCATCACATGGTCGATACGAAGGGCGCCGCAGTGGCGCATGTTTTCGCGGCAAAGGCGCCTGAAGGCGTGAAAGGCAGATTGCTTCAGGGCCACTGGGTCGAAAGGCGGCATGCCCCAGTTCTGGCCGGTGGCAGAAAAGGGGTCTGGCGGCGCGCCAATATCGAGCCGCTCACAAAAGGCGCCGAACCCGTCAGATGCCGCTGCAGCAGGCTCTCCAGCAGGTTCTTGCAGTAAGGGCTCTGCAGGGCAGCTCTGGTAGCGGGCACTGACTTCACTGCCCTGCCCCAGCGCGCCGACGGCGAGATCCCGTACCAGTCCAAGGCGCATTCCCACCTGACGGCAGCGCAGCTGACTTTGCTCAAGCTGTTCATCGGCAACAAATTGCAGCCAGCCAAAGAAGCGCGGGGTATCGAGCGCCACAGACAGCGCCTCGTCGGCCCACCAGAGTGCGCCTTCGCTTACGGCGCCGAGCGCCTTGGCTTCAGCAAGCTGGCTTTGGCAGAAACTCTCAAGCGCCTGACCGCGGCTTTTTACAAAGGCTTCGAAGCGCTGCACCCGGCCGCTCAGTTCGTCCATGGCCTCAAACGCCGCAAACAGTCGCGCCAATGCCCGGTATTTGAGCAGCGCGACTTTGGGGTAATCAATCTCGGCAAGTTGGTTGAGCAGCAGCCGCTCGCGCAGCCACTCACCCGCTTTAAATTGCTGACTGAGACCGGCATATTCCGGCAGCCAGTCGATGGCAATCGCCAGTGGATTTAGAAAGCGTCGATCCCACGGGCTATATGGGCTGATAAGGCTGGTGCTTGCGAGGGAAGGCGCGTGCAGCGGGGTTAAGGTAATAAAGTCGCAGCCGGATTCGGCGCCAAGCTCAATCAATTTGCCCAAATCGGCAAAATCGCCCACGCCCCACTGGCGCTGGCTGCGAAGATAAAAAAGGCTGATCCCAAGGCCCCATGGTCGACTGAGTTTGGAGGGCGCAGACGTATCCAGCACCCCCTGATAGCCGCGCCTGGGGACAATCAACAACTCGCCGGAAAAGGCATGTTGCGCGAACCAATCCAGTGTCGCCGTCAGTTGGTACTCGCCAATTTGAAGCTCAAGAGGCAATGGCAAACGCAGTCTGAGATAACGGCCTTCGGGGCGAAGATAGTCGCCCACCTCTTTTGCCTGCGCGAGCGTCAAACTGAGCCGATAGCTTGCCGGCGCTTTGGCGCCTGAGTTTTCGTCGCCAGTCAAGCGAATACAAAGCTCAATTGAGTGTTGGGGAGGCAGAGGATTGGCGGTAGCGGCTGAACCAGACTCATGCTGCGGAGCAACAGGCAGCGGCGCGCCCGCAAAGGCAGACTCCGGCAGCTGCAGTTCTATGGCGGGCTCATCAACAAAGGCGTGTTGCAGCCCCGGCAGCACATGGAGCCAGGGGGCAGCGTCCAGCGCTTCAATACGTTTGGCAATATCCTGCTCGCCCGGTGCTGAGTCCCTACGCATCAGGGCACACAGCAAGGCCATGCGCTCATCATGACTGAAGCTGCGCTCGGCGCCGCTGCAATCGATGAACCTGTCTCCTATCCCTTGCAGATAAAAGAGCTTGTCCAATGCCATTCTCTCCACCCAATTCGACCATCAGTGGTCATGGAGCAGACAGCATGCCAAGGAATTGCTTCACTTTGGTTTCAGCAAAATGAAGATAAAAATTATTAACTTGGAGAATCTGCGGCCAAGGGTAAGTGGGTGGAATTGCAGGTATTTGATTTCATTTGAGCACCAAGGCGGTGCAGGCTGCACAAAAATGCATCAGCCGCTGCACGGTAAAGTACTGCCCCAGACAACAGGGCAACACCATTGTGTTAACCACTTACAACTTTTGAATTCTTTTACCCACTTGTGGGTACAAAGCCTGCGCCGGATCACAAATTCAGCCCAAAGCCACTGTTACCTTTAGCGCCAGAAGAAACTCAATTTCAGCTTAGAAAGGTGGATGTATGGCTGCTAAATTTTTTATCCCGTCAGTAAACGTACTCGGTCAGGGTGCGGTGGACGATGCCATTGGCGATATCAAAACCCTCGGCTTTAAAAAGGCACTGATTGTGACCGATAAGCCCTTGGTACAAATCGGTATTGCCGGCGATCTGGTCGAAAAACTCGGTGAAAACGGCATTGTGGCCGTGGTGTTTGATGGCGTTCAGCCCAACCCCACCACGGGCAACGTGGAAGCCGGTCTTAAACTTTTGAAAGACAACCAGTGTGACTTTGTGGTTTCACTGGGCGGCGGCTCGCCCCACGACTGCGCCAAGGGCATTGCTCTGGTGGCCACCAATGGCGGCAGCATCAAGGACTACGAAGGTGTGGACAAATC
The DNA here is from genome assembly GCF_003957745.1 of Shewanella khirikhana. NCBI lineage: Bacteria > Pseudomonadati > Pseudomonadota > Gammaproteobacteria > Alteromonadales > Shewanellaceae > Shewanella > Shewanella khirikhana. Next base: position 2,570,022 of record NZ_CP020373.1, read on the forward strand.
GGCCAAGCCGCAACTACCGCTGGTGGCCATTAACACCACCGCAGGTACCGCCAGCGAAATGACCCGCTTCTGTATCATCACCGACGAAGCGCGCCATATCAAAATGGCCATTGTGGACAAGCACACCACGCCAATTTTGTCGGTAAACGACCCTGAGCTGATGCTGAAAAAGCCCGCCGCGCTCACCGCTGCAACAGGTATGGACGCGCTGACCCACGCGGTTGAAGCTTACGTATCCATTGCCGCCAACCCCATTACCGATGCCTGCGCCATCAAGGCGATTGAACTTATCCAGGCTAACCTTGCCCGCGCGGTGCACGATGGTCAGGATCTTGAAGCCCGCGAACAGATGGCCTACGCCCAGTTCCTTGCCGGTATGGCGTTTAACAACGCAAGCCTTGGTTATGTGCACGCCATGGCGCACCAACTGGGTGGTTTCTACGACCTGCCCCACGGCGTATGTAACGCCCTGCTGCTGCCTTATGTGCAGGAGTACAACGCTCAGGTTGCGGCTAAGCGACTGAAAGATGTGGCGAAAGCCATGGGTGTTGAGGTTGCGGCGCTGACCGACGAGCAAGGCGCCCAGGCGGCCATCGATGCTATCAAGGCCCTGTCCAAAGCGGTGAACATCCCTGAAAACCTCACCGTACTTGGGGTGAAAGAAGCGGACATTCCGGTGCTGGCAGACAACGCCCTGAAAGATGCCTGTGGCTTTACCAATCCCAAGCAGGCAAGCCACGAAGAAATCTGTCAGATTTTCAAGAATGCGCTTTAACTTTCGCTGACGGCCGGGCTTAAGCCCAGCCTTTCCAGCGAGGCAAAGCCAGGCCCCCGGTGCTCCCCCGGGGGCCTTTTTATTGGCCACTTGATCCCCGAATGGATATCAATGAAACAGCTCGATAGCGTACAGCATCATTTAATGACGCGATCGCGGTTCAAAAGGCAAAGATTTCCCCGGATTGATGTAAATTTACCTACATTTTTAGCCAGCGCAGGGTTACAGAATGATACAAATCACTTAGAATGTGCTTGTTCGCTTTTTCCCTGCAAAGATTAGGCAAACACAGGCCCGGCTTAATGCCGGGCCGTTTCTTTTCTGATGCGTTAACCACTTCCATTCAGCGCAGGCAGCGGCAAGCAAGCAGCGGCAATAAGTGTCGATACCAAGCGACGTCTAAAATCATCACGCGGAAGTCATCACGCGAAAGTCATTACGCGAAACCATTTGCCGGCGGCTAACCCTTGCCAAAACCAGCCAGTCCACTCAGCCCGGCTTTAGATTAGGACTGTTCAGTTTTTCATCAGCGATTGCTAAAGTTTGATCCAACACCCGTTTTAACCCCCATGAGCATGTTACAAACAAGACAAGTGACACTGATGCTACACATTTTTGAAAATCGGGCTAAGGTAACACTATCTTAGGCGCAACATTTTTGGTGAACATAAGGCAGGAAAGCGATGACAGCCATTACCCATGTTTATAACTACACAGTACGCTGCCCACACTACAAGGATCCCCAGCACGAGGTTAGCTGGAAAAACCACATCGAGTTGAACCACTCCAGTGAAATCGCCCTGAAACGTATCACCAAATGGCACAGCGAGTCCGGAGAGCTGGCATTTGAAGACGCAGGGTTTGTGATACGCAAGGCCACCGATGAAAAGGCGTTTTTTGCAGTGCAAAGCTCCCGGCTGAAAAACGACGGCCATGCCCTGGTCACCTTTAAACTCTTCCTGGATGAGTGCTGCGACGAAGCCGATCCCAAGGCGATTGTCAGCCACCTTATCGAAGATTATCAGGACCGCCTCGGCAAAATCTGATTGTGCTTAACCACTTAAAGGGTGCCAAAGGGCGCCCTTTTTGTTTTTGGGACTCCTCACTTCATTCGTCACATCCATGGCTCCTTTCTCCTTCCTGCGGCGGCTTTTAACCTTCCACAGCTTCACCGAATAACGCGGCCTGGATGGCGCCAAGGTAACGGATTTGTTATCGACTTTTGTCATTCAAGTATGTCAGGATAGGCTTGCTCTGGGCGCGCACAGGCGCTCAGCGTCCGGCAGACACTGCCAAACACAAGCAAAAACATAAAGGCCAAAACAGGCCATCCGACACCAAAGTCGGAATAAAAATTATAATAATTTCAGGATGTAAAATATGACCTCCCACAAACAGCCCAGCCTGGTGGATGCGCTTATCCCCGTGGCGGCCCTGGTCACCATGCTCGCCGCCGCCGTTTACCTTTTCTCCTCCGACAGCTCCTCCGGTGCCAACCAGATAGCCCTGATCCTCGCCGCCTGTATCGCCATGGTGGTGGGCATTAAAAATGGCTTTTGCTGGAAAGATATCGAAGAAGGCATGGTGCGCAGTATTGGAGTCGCCACCCCGGCGCTGCTGATCCTGTTCTCTGTGGGCTCTTTAATTGGCGCCTGGATCCTCTCTGGCACAGTGCCCGCCATGATTTACTACGGTATGCAGGTGTTGAGCCCGAATTATTTTTATGCGGCAAGCTGCCTCTTGTGTGCATTGGTGGCGCTGTCTATCGGCAGCTCCTGGACAGTGGCAGGCACCCTGGGTATCGCCCTTGTCGGCATTGCCCAGGCAGTTGGCCTGAGCCTTGAAATTACCGCAGGTGCCATCATCAGCGGTGCCTATTTTGGCGATAAAATGTCGCCAATGTCGGACACCACCAATCTGGCACCCGCAGTGGCGGGCACGGATATTTTCAGCCATATCCGCCATATGACCTGGACCACAGTGCCCAGCATCCTGATTGCACTGCTGATTTTCCTCTTTATTGGTCTGTCGGCCGATACCAGCGGGGTGGAAACCAACCTCGACGCCACCCTGGCGCTGCTCGACAGCGAGTTTCATATCGGCCCCCATCTGCTGTTGCCACTGCTGGTGGTTATCTTTCTTGCCTACCGCAAAATGCCCGCCTTCCCTACCGTGATCCTGGGCACCCTCGCCGGTGTGCTTTGCGCCGCGCTGTTCCAGTTTGATGGCGTGACCAAGCTTGCCGCAGACCCAAGCCTGGGGCAGCCACTGGCGCTCATCAAGGGGCTATGGATTGCCATGTTCAATGGCTACAGCGCCAACACCGGCGATGAGATGCTGGACAGCCTGCTGAGCCGTGGCGGCATGTCGGGCATGGTCAACACCGTATGGCTGATTCTGTCGGCCATGGCGTTTGGCGGGGTGATGGAAGCCACCGGGCTGCTGAACCGTTTGCTGCAAAGCATGCTGTCGATGGTAAAAACCTCATCCAGCCTGGTGATCACCACTCTGGGCTGCGCCATCGGTGCCAATATCATCACCGCCGATCAGTTTATTGCCATCATTTTGCCCGGCCGTATGCTCAAGCTTGAGTACAGCCGTCATAATCTGGCGCCGGTAAACCTGTCGCGGGCCCTGGAAGACTCAGCCACTGTCACCAGTCCGCTGGTTCCCTGGAACACCTGCGGCGCCTTTATGGCAAGCACCCTTGGCGTCGCCACCATTGCTTATCTGCCATTCGCCTTTTTCAATTACATCTGCCCTGTGGTGAGTGCTGGCTATGCCTACTTCCAGATCAAGCTGCTGCCGCTGGATGAGTCAGAGTCTTTGCTGGATGAAAAGCAAGCAGCTGAAATCGCAGACTAAAGCGCTTTAAAAGAAAAAGCCTGGGGAAACACCAATCTCGCCAGGCTTTTTTGTTGCCTATCCCAGGGCGTCCCGGAAACGGCCGTAATGGTAGTAGCCCCATTGTCCGAGGCGACGAAGCGGCGCCAGCGGAAAATGCGGCAAAGGCGTGCCATACAGCGGCAACTGGGGCGGCTTTACACCGCTTAGCATTCCCGCCAGGCGCCAGGCTGCCTGGGCCGAGAAAGACACACCTGCACCGCAATAACCCATGCTGTAACCCGCGCCGCCCTTGGTATACACATGGGGCATATCATCCATGGCGGCAGCAAGCCAGCCGTGCCAGTGATGGCTGAGCGAAACCCTGGATAACGCCGGAAACGCGCGGCACATGGCCTGTTGCAAGCGCCGCACATAAACATAGTCATCGGCATCCTTGCCCCACACCGCGCCGCGGCCACCAAACAGCAGCCGGTTGTCCGGCAGCAAACGGTAATAGTATTTGAGCACCCGGGTATCCATAGCTACCTGACGGCTGTATAGCCCGGCTTCACGAAGTAGCTCGTCACTGAGCGGTTCGGTAACTATGACATTGCTCAAAATCGGCAAAAAACGCCCGGCAAGCATGTCCGTCAGCGACGGCTGCGAATAGGCATTACCGGCATACACCAGCGCGTTTGCCTGCAGCTGGCCCTGGGAGGTTTCAAGCACATAGCCCGCTGCCTCCTGACGACTGCCAAGCACAGTGCTGCCTTCATTAATTACCACTCCGGCCTGTTCGGCAAGCTGTGCGTAACCCAGCAGCAACTTAAGCGGATTCAGGCCAAAACCGTCGGCAAGGCGCAATGCGCCGAAAGATTGCTGATGATAGAGAAACTCCGCTTTGAGCTGTTCAGGACTGATAAACTCGGCGCCCTGCCCCATATGGCGGGCAATAAAATCGGCACCGGCCTGCATTGAAGCCATTGCTTTGGGGCTGTGGGCAATTTTAAGGTAACCCTGCTGCTGAGGTTCACAGTCGATGGCAGTAGTACGGATAATATCCTCAACCCGGCTGACAGCCTCGGAAAATTCCTGATAAATGCCCTTGGCCGTATCAAGACTCCAGCGGGACGCCATTTGGGCGTAACTGAGGCGCCCCGAGCCTTTGAGCACAAAGCCGCCGTTACGGGCACTGGCGCCAAAACCTACCCGGTTGGCCTCAAGCACTGTGACCTCGCGGCCATATTCCGATGCCAGATACCAGGCCGTCAGCAGCCCGGTGAAACCGGCACCAATCACTACCACGTCCGCTTTGTGGCCGCCCTGCAACGGTGGTCTGGGCGGCGCCAATTCGGTCGTGCTACTCCAATAGGAGCGCGCCAGCGGCAGCCCGGCTGGGCACGAACTAACCAAAGGATCGTACACGGCGGGCTCCTTACAGCATCAACAGCATTTCACAGGCAGTGCAGTGGCAATCGTTACCGCACAGGGTGCACAGGTAATCGGGATTATCGTGGGATTGGTTCCAACGGTCCGGATGGGCCTTGATAAGCTTGCCCCCGGCCTTGGTAAAGTAGCGCACCGCCGCATTGTTGGGGCTTTCCTGCCACAGATGGGCCACCCCGGCTTTGGCGCCCTGCGCCTTGGCGGCGGCTGCGGCATTGGCAAGCAGCAAACCACCGAGGCCCTTGCCACGGGCGTGCTCAGCCAGGGTGTTGGATTTGAAATAACACACCTCTTCAATCGCCACTCCCCAAAGCTCGGGGCTGCACCAGGTATCAGGCTGCCAGTTTCCGGCCGCAACGGTCAGGCGAAACCCCAGCAGCTCACTGCCACTGCGGGCGACAAAACTGGCATTAATGCCCCCTTTCACGCCAGCGCGCCACAGCGCCTCAAGATGAGACAAGTCGAGATAGGCTTCACCGTGCACGGTTTCACCCAGCGCAAGCACATCGGCAAAGTCGGCAGGCTGCATTTCGAAGATGTCGATGGCCAGGGGATCGGCCGGCGGAGTTTGAGACGAAAGCATAGGGAACTCACAGATTTTGTTATTGTTTTGTGAAATCAGCCTATCATAGTCTTTTCGATAAAGGCAGGGCTAACCGGCGAGTGTTAACAAGTCTTAGGGAAGGTGGCCACAAACCAGGAGGCAAAAAAGGCAGTAATTGGTAGTATAATGGCCGCCAATAACCAAGGAGCCTATATGAAAGCCTTAGCAACTCTCACCACCACACTTGCGACTCTGGCACTGCTTGGCGGCTGCGCCGAGCTTAAAGACGCCGGGCGCACCGTGGGAGATACCACCAAGGACGTTACCCGCGAAATCGGCCACACCACCCGCGATGCCACCAAGGCGATTGGTCACGCTACCCGTGATGCCACCAAGGCCGTTGGCCATGCCTCCCGCGATGCTGTGAATTCGGTCAAAGAAGAGCTGTCGGAAGAGAAAAACTGACTGGCGTCCCTGCCGCCAGTTCACGCCCGGGATTAGCTCCTGGTTTCCAACAGAAGGGGTGAGCCATCAGGCGGCATAGACCCGCATCCCATGGGGGGTGGGCAATCCCTTCTCATTCACATGCACAAAAACCAGCTTTTCCACGGTCACCACAGGCAGCAGCGACACCTTGTTGCGCACCTTGGCACGCACCGTAATGGAGCTGTGCCCCATGCTGATAAGCTCGAAGCCAAACTCCAGCACATCACCAGCCCGCGCCGGCGTGATAAAGTTGATTTCGGCAATAAGTTTGGTGACATGCCGCTCGCTCTTCATCTGGCAGGCAGCAAAAATGGCCGCCTCTTCATCGAGCCAGCTGAGCAGCTGACCGCCGAACAGGGTATTGGCGGGATTGAGGTGATCGGGTTTAACCAAACGACGGCTCAGGTATTTCATGGGGTGTCCTCCGTGATGTTCACCCCAATGTCTTTGCAACCGCCGCGCCACAGTTGTTGCGCTTTATAAATCAATCAGTTGAAAAAATTCTTACCTCAATAGAGGTAAAAACTGCACCAAGTTTGCGCGTGCGTCTCCAAGAGCGCGCCGCGCTGGGGCATATTCTCAGCCCCGGCAGTTGAGCCGATAACAGGTCGCACTGGGTCAGTCGGGCTTACTGACAGATTGATTTAAGCGCCGCAATGAAGCTGTGTACATCTGTGCAGCTGATGTCCTTGTGGGTGACCAGACGAAGCTGCTTTGACGCTGAAATCACAAAACCACGGCTGCTGAGCTCGGCCGCGACAGCCTGAATATCGATATTGTCAGCCACCCTGGCAAACACCATATTGGTCTGCACCGACGCCATATCCACGTCAAAACCGTCGATTTGCGCAAGTTCCCGGGCCAGCAATGCCGCATTGTCATGATCGTCCGCCAGCCGTTCGACCTGCTGCTCCAGCGCCACTATGGCAGCGCCAGCAAGCACACCGGCCTGACGCATGCCCCCCCCCAGCATTTTGCGCCAGCGACGCGCCTTTTGAATAAGCCTGTCATCCCCAAGCAGCAGCGAGCCCACTGGCGCACACAGCCCCTTGGACAGACACAGGGATACCGAGTCGAAGTGACCGGCAATCTCCGCCATGGGCTTGTTCAGGGCCACCGCGGCATTGGCAAGCCGGGCGCCATCCAAATGAATTTTAAGGCCACGATTGAACGCCAGTGCCTGGGCTTCGGCCAAATAACTCATCGGCAGCACCTTACCGCCTATGGTGTTTTCAAGGCTCAAAAGACGGGTACGGGCATAGTGCACATCGTCAGGCTTAATGGCCGCCTCGATATCCTCAAGGGCGATGCTGCCATCGGCCTGGTTATTCAGTGGCTGCGGCTGAATACTGCCAAGCACTGCCGCGCCGCCGCCTTCGAAGCGGTAATTGTGGGCCTGCTGGCCGCAGATGTACTCGTCGCCGCGATCACAGTGACTCATCAGCGCCAGCAAATTGGCCTGTGTGCCCGAACTGGTAAACAGCGCATTGTCGAAACCCAGCATTTCTGCGGCCATGGCTTCCAGACGGTTGACCGTGGGATCATCTCCGTACACATCATCCCCCAGCGGCGCATCAAACATGGCGCGGCGCATGGCGTCGGTTGGTTGAGTCACGGTATCACTTCTGAAATCCACTGGCATTGGTTGTCCCCCCGCTAAGAAAAGTCACAGCCGATTATCAAGGCTAATGTCATGAAAGGCCAGCACAGCAACACTGTGAGCCGAACAGGCGTTCATCTGTGCCCGGAAACACCTGGTTCACACATTACATAATCTAATGCAAATCTTGAGCTAATCTTGGTTGAAAAGACCAGGTATTCAGGCAAAATGCAGCGTTTTTCACCCCATCGGAGCGCCACAGTGGCACAAACAGAATTCATTATGATCCTTTGGCTTATCGGTGTGCTTGCCGAGGCCATGACCGGTGCCCTCGCGGCCGGTCGCAAGCAGATGGATCTGTTCGGGGTAGTGATTATCGGTCTGGTCACCGCCGTGGGTGGTGGCACCCTTAGGGATATGCTGCTTGGCAACTATCCGCTGATCTGGATTGCCAACTGGCACTATTTGATTGCCATTGCCGCCGCTTCGCTGCTGACAGTATTGATTGCGCCGCTGATGCGTTATCTGGGCAGGCTGTTTTTGGCCATTGATGCACTGGGGCTGGCGGTATTTTCCATTACCGGCGCCCAAAAAACCCTGATGCTGGGTTTCAGCCCTGTGGTGGCCGTGGCCATGGGGGTAGTGACCGGCGTGTTTGGTGGGGTGCTTCGCGACATTCTCTGTAACGAGATCCCATTGATTTTCAGGCGTGAATTTTACGCACTCGCCTCAGCATTAACCGCCTCGGCCTATGTGCTGCTGGCCATGAGTGGCTTTGGCGGCTGGCCAAGTCTGCTGGGCTGTCTGCTGCTGGGCTTTGGCCTGAGGATGTGCGCTATCCGTTATCGCTGGTCAATGCCGACCTTTAATTACCAGAGCGATCCCCACGCCCACTGAGCCATATCAAGAAAAAGCGCCGCTATTGCGGCGCTTTTTTAATCACCGCACTATCAGCGGCTACTTATCTCAGTAAGCGCCTTGAGCGCCGCATCATAATCAGGGTGCTTGCTCACTTCCGGAACCAGCTCGCTGTATCTGAGCACGCCATCGGCATCAACAATAAAGATACTGCGGGCCAGCAGGCCTTTATTTTCAATCAGCAGACCGTACTCTTCGGCAAAGTTGCGCCAGACAGAGTCGGACAATACCTGAATATTTTCAACGCCTTCCACTTTGCAAAAACGCTTCTGGGCAAAGGGTAAGTCGGTGCTTAAGGTCAGCATGACCACCGACTTGGGATCAAACTTACCCACTTCATCGTTGAAGCGCTTGGTTTGCAGCGCACATACGCCGGTGTCGAGGCTCGGCACGGCGCTGATAAGCACTGTTTTGCCCTTAAAGTCACTCAGGGCGACCGGATTAAAGGCGCTGTCGACCACCCGAAATCCCGGCGCTGCCTGACCCACCTCAGGTAAGGTACCTGACAGGGCAACCGGTTTGCCTCCCATGGTCACGCTGGCGCGCTCGGCGGCGTATGGGCTGACACAAACAGCCATTAAGGCTGCCAATAACAGTGGTTTAAACATGGCGACTCTCCCTGAAGCTGTGCCTTTTTGCATGGACTGATGACCTGACGCCATCAGCACTATTAACCAAACAGTGTTGCAAAAAGCCTTTGCTATCGCCAGAGGCGGCAATAAAAAAGCCGGCAAAAGCCGGCTCTTTTCAGAATAACTGCTGATTATTTTGCAGCAGGCAATTCTTTTACGTGAATATCCATCTGCGGATAAGGAATGCCGATGTTGTTGGCATCCAGCGCGTTCTTGATTTGCTCCATCAGCTCGAACTTGGCAGCCCAGTAGTCGCCACCTTTCACCCATGGGCGAACCACGAAGTCGATGGAAGATGCACCCAGCTCGTTCAGCGCCACTGTGTAAGCAGGGTCTTTGAGCACATACTGGTTGTTATCCAGAATCTCGGTCAGCACCTTCTTGGTCAGAGCGATGTCGGCATCGTAAGACACGCCAATCACCAGATCCACACGGCGCTTGTCCATGGCGGAATAGTTGGTGATGGTGCCATTCATGATGGCAGAGTTAGGCGCGATGATGACCTTGTTGTCAGGAGTACGCAGCTTGGTAGAGAAGATAGTGATTTCATCAACGGTACCGGCAATGCCAGCGGCTTCGATATAGTCACCCACGCGGCATGGACGGAACAGAACCATCAGCACACCGGCAGCAAAGTTGGACAAAGAACCTTGCAGCGCCAGACCTACCGCCAGACCGGCGGCACCGATGACCGCAACCAGTGAGGCTGTCTGCACACCAATTTGGCCCAGGGTGGCAATGATGGTGAACACAAACACCACGGCCCATGCCAGGTTGGCCACAAACGAGGTGACGGTTTGGTCAATCTTACGGTTGGTCATCAACTTGGTGGTGACTTTCTTTACCACGTTGGAGATGTACTTACCCACCAGGAAGATGATGATGGCAAAAATAACTTTCATGCCGTAGGTCATCGCAAGCTCAGGGGCTTGATCGAGAAGCGCTTGGATATGTTCCATTAAGTTACTCCCTTAAAAAGTAGAAACGCTTTTTTTATTCAACAATTATCAGTATATCCACGCGGCGGTTTTGTTGTCTGCCGTACTCGGTTTCGTTGGAGGCGACCGGCTCGGAATCCCCACAGGATTCGAGACGGATCCGCGCCCTTTCAATGCCAAAGTCACCACTCAGCACAGCCGCCACATTTTCGGCTCGTGCAAGGGACAAGCGTCGGTTGACGTCATCCTTGCCGATAATATCGGTGTGCCCCTTAAGCAGCAGTGACACCTTTTGCTCCCTCACTGAATCTGCCAACCGCGCCAGCATGGCGGCATCTTCAAAGGGCACAAAAGCCGATCCGAATTCAAAATAAACCGATGGAATTTCAGCATGGTTACAATCGGCCGGAAACGGCTGATTGTCCGAGGTCATCAAGCACAGAGGAGAAGAAAAAGAAGGTTGAACTGCGCACCCGTTGGCGCCAACTTTGCTGCCTGCGGGAGTGCCGGGACATGCGTCCTTGAAGTCCGGTACCCCATCTCCATCTTTATCACTGTTTGCCTGCACGCAGGGTCCGTAAAGACACAGCAGCAGTAAACAGCCTTTTAGCCACGGATCCATAGTGAAATCCCTGAGGTTTAATCACGGACGCAGCATAATCTGCGCCATTTCAGGATCTTTCGACCCCATGATCAACGAATGATATTTTACTGCTTAATTCACAAAGAAAAAGCATTTTGTTTTCATCATGGGATAAGGCTAGCAGTAGTGTCTGGAAATTCAAACATTTGACTGACATCCTGCCGCGGCGGACTCAAGGCCCGCCTGCTGCCACCAGCCCTGCCATTGGGCCAGTCGACACAGCTGCGGATCCTGGTCGGCTGCGAGGGCGCGCATGCCCCCAAGCAGACGTGACAGCAACAGTTTGTCTTCTTCGAGTTGGGAGTGAAACAGCGGCGCATAAAAGCCGTGTCGGCCGCTCAGATCAAGCTGGGTATCAAAGCCGCGGCGAATACCGCTGATACACAGAGCACGGGCCTTGAAGTGCCAACGCTCAGGGCTTGGCAGCCCGAGGCGCTTTGGCACCTGGGTGAAGAGTAAAATCAGCGCCAGCATTCCGGGAGGGCTGGATTGCCAGTCATCCAGCTCGCCATTGGCGGCCTGTTGGATCAGTTCCCGCCAGCGGCTTGAGTGCGCGGCATCGGGCGTATCGCCCCCTTCCAAACTGTCAAACCAGGATGCCAAAAATGCCTGCATAGCGTAAGCCTTCTGCCAGATGCGTTACCCAATGCCTTTTTAGGCTGAGTAACAGCGCGGGTTAACAAAATAGCGGCGGCGCCTTAGTTTGTGCCACAAATGCCACCACCGGCTGGCAGCATAACAAGGCGTTCGCGGCGCTGCTGCTCGACTTTGGTCGAGTTGTACCCACGATTGGCAGCGCCCTTCACCGGCGGCGTGGCTTGCGTCTTTATGGATTGCAGGGCACAGGGCGGTGCCAGAGCGGCCGCAGCTTGTCGTACAGCCAAAAGAACAGGCCGCCATATACAAAGAAGAACAGCAAAAATCCGGCATCCAGCAGGAGCGCCTGCCACAGGCTTACATCCAGATACCAGGCAATCACAGGCACACTCACCAACACCAGCCCAAGCTCGAAGCCAAGCACATGCCCTACCCTCAGCCAAAAGCCGCGTTTGGCCCTTGGTACGACAATGGCGTTGTCGAACCAGAGGTTGTAGACGTAGTTCCACAAGAGCGCAAAGATGCACAGCAGCGCGCCTATCACCGTCATATGACCGTCACTTTCACCGGTCAGCCAGGCAGCCAGTGGTACCACCATCACCAGCCCCAACAGCTCAAACATCAGTGCCTGCAGCGCCCGCTCAGGCGTGCTCATTTCTGATTTGGTTATCTCAGCCGTCAGTTCAGACTTCGCTGCATTCGCATTGCCCATATGACCATTGCTCTTTTGGCCGTTGCACTTTTGCCTGTTGCTCTTTTGACCCTTGCCCATGTTCTGTCTCCCAAAAGATCCGACTACGGCCATTTTCTATCTGCTAAAATGCCAAATAAAGTTAGATACCATCTTGGATGTCGATATGTTTAGTCACGAGCAGCTACTTTGTTTTGTCACTACGGTGGAAGAAGGTTCCTTTTCCGGCGCCGCCAGACGTCTTGGCAAGGTGCAATCTGCGGTGAGTCAGCAGGTGATCAATATGGAAATCGACTGCGGCCATCAGTTATTCGACCGGACGGGCCGCTACCCTGCACTGACCGCTGAAGGTGAGCGGCTGCTTCCCTATGCCAAAGCCGTGCTTGGCCAGCAGCACAGGCTCAATCAGCAAGTTTCACTGCTTGGGCAAATCGGTCCTGCCAGTCTGACGCTCGCCTATGATGAAGGCATTCCCGAGCAGCAGCTTCTGCGGCTGCTGACCGAGCTGCCCGCTGCCTTTCCCGGGCTTAAAGTGGAAATTCTGTCTGCTGCGAGCAGCGATATTATCGAAATGACCCGCACCGGACGGGTGGGCGCAGGCTTGGTATTCAGTGAGGCGCTTTATCCGGAAGGCATGGATTTTGAGTCCATCGGCAGCGTACGCTTTGAGCCGGTGGTGGCAAGCCACCATCCGCTGGCCAAGCGCACCCTGGCACACATAGATGAGCTTAAGCTGCACCGACAGTTGGTAATAGGCGCCCGCGGGCAGCAGCGCAGCTTTCTGAGTGAGCCCCATTCCCCCGATGCCTGGTATGCAGACAACTACTTTGTGCTGATGACCCTGGTTCAGCAGGGGCTGGGATGGGCGCTGTTACCCAAACATCTGGTTGAGCGCGACTTGCTCAAGGGCAATATGCAACGGCTGCCCATCAGTTTTGAGTCTCTGGGGTGGCAGGCCAATGTGGATATCATCCAGCATCACAGCCTGTCGATGTCACCGCTGGGTCAGCACCTTCGAGCCGCGCTGCGGCTCAAATAGCGAGACATTTTTAATGGCGATAAAGCTCAAAGCCCTGAACTGAAACCCGAGGCATGAAAAAAGCGACCTATGGTCGCTTTTTGAGGTGCAAGTTTTACCTTCAGAGGCAATCACTTGTTATCAGGCTGCCACTGTGTTCTGGGCTGCCAGTTTTTGCAGGCTGTCAGTTGTTTTCTGGCTTGGGCGGATAATTCATCATCACGCTGGAGACGGCTTCACGCACCTTGGCTTCGCGCTCCTGCGGGGTGTTTTTATCGCGAATGGTGTCGGCCACTGAGCCGCGCCACACCAGCTTACCGGTTTTACTGTCAACCAAATCAATGATCAGCGTGCCCACTTCGTACTCGCGCACTGTGGTCTGGGTCTGCACATGGCCGCCCCAACCCCAGCCCGGGCCCCAATATGGGTTGTAGCCATAGTTGGTGTTGAAGGTGTCGACGTTGATTTTCTTGTCGACCTTGGTGAGGTAATTCACCAGCAGATCGGCACCCGCCTTATCGGTCTTGCTGAAGCCTTTTTGGTTAAGCTCGGCTTCAATGGCGTCGCGTACCCGCTGATCCATCAAACCATCCAGATGGTAACCGGCTTCATCGCCTTGTTTTTCAATCCAGCTATAGGTTTTGTACTGATTGAAGCTAACGCCGGGATCGAAGTCCCAGCTGGTATTCAGGCTGGAACAGGCACTGAGTGCCAGCGCTGCTGCCGCGATAATAAGTTTCTTCATAATAACTTCCCCGAAAAAGCGATTCTTCTGCTGGGTAAGACAGAAGGACGGTAAATTGGTTTCAGCTTAACTGCCATTTTTGTGAGTAACAACTGAAAAATATCACGATTTCCAGGTAGCACTTGACCCGGATAAAACATTTATTGATAATCATTATCAATTAGGTTTTACAGGAGGTTTGCCCGTGTACTGGTTTATCGCTGCCATTGTGATTGCATCTGCCGTGTTCTTTTTCGCCCCGGCGTCCAACAAGGTCAGTACCGACATCAGCACGGAAAACTCCAGCCTGACGAATCCCGGGCTACTACTTGTCTCCCTGCTGGTGACCAGCTGGTTACTGCTCACCCAGATCACCCCCGAGAAGTTATTGCCTGCCAGCCTGGCGCTGGCGATGTTGGCGCTGAGCGCCATTTTAACTGTGCCGAGCCTGCGCCGCTTTATGCTGCCGGCACTGCTGCTGACCTCGGCGTTGCTGCTGACCAATCTACTGCTGATGTTTTAAGCCCTGGTAGTCAGACAAGCCACCTGCGGGTGGCTTTTGTCGTTTGTCTAGGAGCCAAATGCCCGTGCACTCTGGTAAACTGGCAAAAATGCCCCGTGGAAAAAGCATCCCAAAATGAGAATCGATCCGAACGTATTACTGGTCTACAGCACAGATAAAGGCAGAATCGATGAGCCCAAGGAACAGGCCGAAGTCCCCAAAGGGGATGGCGTCGTCCGTATTCACAAAGACAGTAAAGGCCGTAAGGGCAAAGGTGTCAGCGTGATTAAAGGTCTGGGGCTGGACGTTAGTGAACTTAAAGAGCTGGCGCAAAAGCTGAAAAAACAGTGCGGCTGCGGCGGTACAGTCAAAGACTTTGATATTGAAATCCAAACCGACAATCGCGAGCAGCTAAAATCCTTGCTGGAAAAGCAAGGCTTCACGGTTAAACTCGCCGGGGGTTAGGCCTATGGACAGTCTTAAAAATCATTTACTTATTGCTATGCCAAGCCTTAATGACGGTTTTTTCGACCGCAGCGTTGTTTACCTGTGTGAGCACGATGCCAAGGGCGCCATGGGGCTGATGATCAATCGTCCGGTGGGTATGTCAATCAGGGATCTGCTTGTCCAGCTCGACCTGTTGCCGGAAGAAGGCATTTTACTGAGTGAAACCCGCGATCAGGTACTGGTGGGCGGCCCGGTGAATCCGGAGCGCGGCTTTGTGCTGCACACCACCCAGGGCGGCTGGGCCAATTCCAGTGCCTTGACCGACGAGCTGATGCTCACTACATCGCGGGATATTCTCTCATCCCTTGGCACCCACAAGGCTCCCAAGGACTTTGTGGTGGCGCTGGGCTATGCCGGTTGGAGTGCGGGCCAGCTCGAGCAGGAGCTTGCCGACAACAGCTGGCTCACCATCCCTGCCAGCGATGAAATTCTATTTGCCCTGCCCCACGAAGACCGCTGGCAACAGGCCAGCAAGTCGCTGGGCTTTGAACTGTGGCAGGTATCCAGCCAGACGGGACATGCCTGATGAGTACAGTGATGGGGTTTGATTTTGGTACCAAGAGCATAGGTATCGCCGTAGGCCAGTCGATTACCGGCAGCGCCAATCCGCTCACCTCGGTGAAGGCGGTAGATGGGATCCCCAATTGGGATGACATCGGCAAGCTGATTAACGAGTGGAAACCCGATTTATTGGTGATTGGCCTGCCACTGAACATGGATGGCACCGAGCAGGAAATGACCCAGCGGGCACGCAAGTTTGCCAACCGCCTGAATGGCCGTTTCGGGGTGAAGATTGCCACCCAGGATGAGCGCCTGACCACAGCTGATGCCAAGGCCAGGCTGTTTGAGCTTGGCGGATTCAAGGCGCTGACCAAGGGCCAGGTGGATGCGGTATCGGCGGTATTGATTGTCGAAAGCTACTTTGAAAATCAATATGGCGGCTGATATCGCCAATAAAAAACGCCGCTGATGCGGCGTTTTTTTGTTTCAGCCTGAACTTGCTTGCGATACCTCAAAGCGCCTTGGGCAACAGGGCCTCAATGGCAGCCTTAAGCTCCAGGCTGTCGGGCTTTACCCGTGAGTTGAATGCCTTTACTTCACTGCCATCGGCAGATACCAGATACTTGTAGAAATTCCACTTGGGCGAACCGGCTTTATCTCCCAGATACTCAAACACCGGGTTGGCGTCGCCGCCACGCACCGCCGAAGTGGCCAGCATGGTGAAGGTTACCCCGTAATTGAGATAACACACCTTGGCGGTGTCTTTTTCATCGTTTTCTTCCTGAAAGAAGTCATCGGAAGGAAAGCCCACCAGCACCAGTCCCTTGGGACCATATTCCTTATTCAGCTGCTCCAGTGCCTTAAACTGCGGGGTAAAACCACAATTACTGGCAGTGTTGATAAAGAGCACCGGCTTGCCGGCAGCAATGTCGCACAGGTTGACCGATTCGCTGGAGTGCAGCTTTCGAAACTCGTGGTTGAGATACGCAGGGCAAGCGGCCTGAGCGGCCACTGTTTGCTCCGCGGCGCCCCGAGCTTCAGAGCCCTGCACTTCCCCCTGTACTTCGGCGCCCTGCACTTCGGCGATTGCCGGATGAACACCTGCAATCAACAGTAATGGAAACAATAAACTACGCATCCTGACTCCTGAATATTAATGTCTTCAGTGACCTTTCCCGGCGTTAACCGGCCAATGAGGGAAAGTACTTGGTATAGGTGAGAGTACGCCACAAGCGGCCGCCGCGATCAAAAAACCAGGCATGCGCCTGGTTTTTGTTTACCGCTCGGGGTCAGTCCATATCCAGGGTCACGCCCTCGAGGAAACCTGAGCCTGTGCTTTCCGAGCCTGCCAGCTTGATCATCAAACGCAGGTCGTTTGGCGAGTCGGCGTGGTGCAGTGCATCGGCGTAGCTGATTTCACCTTCCTGATACAGCTGGAACAGCGCCTGGTCGAAGGTCTGCATCCCCTGCTCGTTGGACTTGGCCATGGTGTCTTTCAGCAAATGCAGCTCATTTTTCTGAATGATGCTGGACACACGGGGAGTGTTAATCAGAATTTCGATGGCGGCACGGCGACCTGTGCCATCGGCCTTGGGCACCAATTGCTGCGCCACAATGCCGCGCAGGTTAAGCGACAGGTCAAACAGCAACTGCTGGTGCTTACTTTCAGGCACCAGGTGCATGATACGGTCCAGCGCCTGGTTGGCGTTGTTGGCGTGCAGAGTTGCCATACACAGGTGACCGGTTTCGGCAAACGACAGGGCAAACTCCATGGTTTCCTGGCTGCGGATTTCACCGATAAGGATCACGTCCGGCGCCTGACGTAGCGAGCTTTTCAGCGCTGCATCGAAGGAGTCGGTATCAATGCCCACTTCGCGCTGGGTAATGATGCTCTTGCGGTGGTCGTGCACAAATTCCACCGGATCTTCGATAGTCAGAATATGGCCGCGCTCATGGGCGTTACGGTAACCCACCATGGCCGCGAGCGACGTTGACTTACCTGTACCCGTACCACCCACCATGATGATAAGACCGCGCTTGCTCATCACCAGATCTTTCAGTACCGGCGGCAGCTTCAGATCTTCCATCTCGGGGATGCGGGTTTCGATACGACGCATCACGCAGCCAGGCGATTCACGTTGCCAAAAGGCGCTCACACGAAAACGACCAAGATCTTTGGCGGCAAAAGCGAAGTTACATTCGCGGCTTTCGTGGAATTCTTTCTTTTGCGCATCGCTCATCAGCGATTCAACAAAGTCCAGCGACTGCGCCGGGCTGAATGGATTTTCCGCCAGCGGCCGCAGCTCACCATCAATTTTGGCGCTGGGCGGAAAGCCTGCGGTGATGAATAAATCCGAGGCTTTACGCTCGACCATCACCTTCAAAAAGGGACGTACATCCATGGTTAATCCTTAAAATGTCGCCTGCTTGTTGGAACTCTTGGCCATGGCATCTTCACGGGTGATGAGACCACGGTTCACCAGGTTGGCCAGACACTGCTCGAGGGTCTGCATGCCGTGGGCCATACCGGTTTGAATGGCCGAATACATCTGCGCCACCTTGTCCTCACGGATAAGGTTACGGATAGCCGGAGTACCCATCATGATTTCGTGCGCCGCCACCCGGCCGCCGCCAATCTTTTTGATCAGGGTCTGGGAAATTACGGCCTGCAGGGATTCTGACAACATGGTACGCACCATGTCTTTTTCACCGGCGGGGAATACGTCAACCACACGGTCGATGGTCTTGGCCGCCGAGGTGGTGTGCAGGGTGCCGAAAACCAGGTGACCGGTTTCTGCGGCTGTCATGGCCAGACGAATGGTTTCAAGGTCACGCATCTCACCCACCAGGATCACGTCGGGGTCTTCACGGAGCGCGCTTCGAAGGGCGGCGTTAAAGCTGTGGGTGTGGCGGTGCACTTCACGCTGGTTAATCAGACACTGTTTGTTCTGATGCACAAATTCGATAGGGTCTTCGATGGTCAGGATGTGGTCGTGACGGTTTTCGTTCACGTAGTCAATCATACCTGCCAGGGTGGTACTTTTACCGGAACCGGTTGGGCCGGTTACCAGCACCAGACCACGGGGGAAACTGGCGATTTTTTTGAAGATTTCCGGCGCGCCCAGCTGCTCAAGGGTCAGGATCTGGCTGGGAATGGTACGGAACACCGCCGCCGCACCGCGGGACTGGTTAAAGGCGTTCACACGGAAACGGGCGAGATTGGGCACTTCGAAGGAAAAGTCGATTTCCAGGTGCTCTTCATAGTCTTTGCGCTGCTTGTCATTCATAATGTCGTACACCAAGGAGTGTACGCCGGCATGATCGAGTGCAGGCAGATTGATTTTACGCACTTCGCCGTCCACACGGATCATGGGGGGAACCCCGGCAGACAGGTGTAGATCCGAGGCTTTGTGTTTTACACTAAACGCCAGTAACTCTGTGATTTCCATGGTATGGGATATCCATTCAACCGATTGATTACATGATGACAACAATAGCAGACAGACTGGCTCTCGCCCAGCAGCGAATCACCCAAGCGGCGCAAAATTCTTCAAGAAACCCATCAGAAATCAAACTCCTTGCGGTCAGTAAAACCAAACCTGTGGCCGATATACAGGCAGCCTTTGCCGCCGGGCAGAACTGCTTTGGTGAAAACTACGTTCAGGAAGGGGTTTCCAAGATAGAAGCCCTTGGCGAGTCTTGTCCCGGTATCGAGTGGCATTTCATAGGCCCACTGCAATCCAACAAGAGCCGTCTGGTGGCCGAACACTTCGATTGGATGCATACCTTAAGCTCAGAAAAACTGGCAACCCGGCTTGCCAATCAGCGCCCGGCCGCACTGGCCCCGCTCAATGTGCTGATTCAGGTGAATATCAGCGAAGAAGACAGCAAATCCGGCATCGGCGCTGATGAGATAGCAGCCATTGCCGACGTCATCTGCGCCCTGCCCCAGCTAAAACTCAGAGGCCTGATGGCGATTCCTGCGGCTACCGAAGATGAAACCCGTGCCCGCGCCGAGCTTGGCGCCATGAAAACCCTGTTCGATGCCCTCAAACAAAGCCATGGCGAGCGGGCACAAATCGATACCCTGTCCATGGGCATGAGCGGCGATCTGGAACTTGCCATCGCCGCTGGCTCAACCATGGTTCGCATCGGCAGCGCCATTTTTGGCGAACGCGACTACGCCAAGTCAAGCTGACATATCAATCAAACCCGGGCCGATTTCAGCAGGCTGATTTTTACTGATTGCATTGTTTTTGCAGCACCCGGCCCCCATATTGACCCTATAACACAGCCCAAGAGGCCCTGTAGATGCAACAAAAGAAAATCTGTTTTATCGGCGCCGGCAATATGAGCCGGGCCATCATCGGCGGACTGGTAAAAAGTGGCTACGACGCAGCCCTTATCACTGCCACCAACCCAAGTGCCGCCAAACTTGAGGCGCTGGCAGCCGATTACGGCATCAATACCTCCCACGATAACCTCGATGCCGCCAGCAATGCCGATGTGATTTTGCTGTCGGTGAAGCCCCAGCTGATGCAAGGGGTTTGCGAAGCGCTGGCCGATGTTATCGATGGCAAGCTGCTTATCACCATAGCCGCGGGTATTCCTGAAAGCCGCTATCATGATTACTTCGGCAAGCAGGTCAAACTTATCCGCACCATGCCAAATACCCCAATGCAGCTGGGGCTGGGGATGACAGGCCTCTACGCCCCTGCCGGCATCAGCGAAGATGACAAAGCCTTTGCCGAGCACCTTATGCGTGCCTGTGGCGATGTGGTGTGGGTCGCCGATGAGTCTGGTATCGATAAGGTAATTGCACTTGCAGGCAGTTCACCGGCCTATTTTTTCCTGTTCATTGAGGCCATGATAGAAGCCGGTGTGCAGATGGGGCTCCCCGAAGCCGACGCCCGCACCCTGGCGCAGCAGGCTGCCGTTGGCGCCGCTGCCATGGTTAAGCAAAATCCGGATCTCACCCCGGCCGAGCTCAGGGCCAATGTAACCTCCAAGGGCGGCACCACCGCCGAGGCCATTGCCACCTTCGAAGCCGGTGGGCTTCGCAGCCTGGTCAAGGACGCCATGGGCAATTGCATCAAGCGCGCCGAAGAGATGGCCAAAAGCTTTTAACGGCACGAATTTTGGGAACTGATTGTTTAAACCCGTTTTAGAAACTAAGGGCAAACTTCATGAATGCGATGGTTTTTTTGGTTAACACCCTGTTTGACCTCTACCTGATGGTGGTGATCTTGAGGATTTGGCTGCAGCTGGCCAGAGCCGACTTCTACAACCCCTTCAGCCAGTTTGTGGTAAAAGCCACTCATCCGGTGATTGCACCGCTGCGCCGCATTTTGCCTCCTATCGGCAAACTGGACACCGCCTCCGTGCTGCTGGCCATTACCGTGGTAGTGGTGAAAATGCTGGTGCTGACCCTGATAGCAGGGGCTGTCATCAACCTGCCCACCATACTCGCTTACTCAGTGGTGGCGGTGATTAAAAACGCCGGTGTGCTCTTCTTCTGGATGCTGCTTATCCGCGCCATCCTCAGCTGGTTCAATCAGGGTTATAACCCCTTTATCATGGTGATTGCCCAGCTGACCGAGCCTGTGCTGGCGCCGGTACGCCGTATCATTCCACCCATAGGTGGCCTGGATTTGTCGGTACTGGTAGTGTTTATCGCCCTTAACTTTATCAATATGCTGCTGTCGCAGTACGTGCCCTTCTGGGCTTATATCTGATGCAAGCCATCAGATACGACAACGACGATCTGCTGCTGGCCTTGTACGTTCAGCCCAAGGCCAGCCGGGACGACCTGATGGGGCTGCACGGCGAGGAGCTTAAACTCGCCATCACAGCGCCACCGGTGGACGGCAAGGCCAATGCCCATATCTGCAAGCTGCTGGCCAAGCGCTTTAAAGTCGCCAAGGGCAATGTGGTCATTGAGCGCGGCGAACTAGGCCGCCACAAGCTCATCCGCATCAAAAGCCCCAGCCAAATCCCGGAAGATTTCAAAGCGTTTTTATAAAACAGCCACCCCGGCGAAATGTCAGTCGCGTTTCGCCGGTTTATACTTATGCAATACGTCCATTTCAGGAGGACAGGATTATGTTGCGTCAACTCTGCGCAGTATTGGTACTGACCGCCAGCCTCTGTGGCCTGGCCAGCGCCGAACAAAAGGAACAGGTAGGTCAGTACGATATCCACTACATGGCTCTGCCGAGTACCTTCCTCACCCCCACCATCGCCAAAAACTATGGCATTGAGCGTTCCAGCTACAAGGGCATAGTCAATATTGCCGTGCTCGACACCGCCGAAGCCGGTAACCCTGCAGTCCCCGTTGAGATCAGCGGCGTGGCCAATAACCTGCTGGATGCCAAGGTAGAACTCAAGTTCCGTGAAATCCGCGAAGGCGCGGCAATCTATTACATTGCCGAGGTGCCGGTTCGCAACGACGAAGAAATCAACTTCCAGATTGCGGTCAAAAGCGGTAACAAGCTAAATACCACATTGAAATTCAAGCAGAAGTTCTACATAGACTGACAAATTTCACAGCCGATAAGCCTGCATTCGCAGGCTTTGTTTTTTCTGTCCTTTGAAGGTGTCCTTGGGTATCATGGCGCCACGTTGAAATGGCGCCCGAAACATTGCTGTGGTGCGCCTTCCAAGCCTATCGGGGGTAATGATGAAAAAGATGGTTCTTGCCAGTGGCAACAAAGGAAAGCTGAAAGAATTCAATGAAATGTTCGCTTCGTTTGACGTTGAGGTTGTAGCTCAAAGCGAGTTTCAGGTACCCGATGTCGAAGAAACCGGCACCACCTTCGTTGAAAACGCCATCATCAAGGCCCGCCACGCCGCCGCCATTACCGGTCTGCCTGCCATTGCCGACGATTCAGGGCTCGAAGTAGACGCCCTCGAAGGTGCCCCGGGCATCTATTCCGCCCGCTATGCAGGCGTTGGCGCCAAAGACACCGACAACTGGCAAAAGCTGCTCGGCGCCCTCGAACAAGAAACTGAGCGTCGTGCCCGCTTCCAGTGCGTGCTGGTATTTATGCGCCACGCCAAGGACCCAACCCCCATCATCTGCCAGGCCGCCTGGGAAGGTCGCATCGGCTTTGAAGCCAAGGGCGACAATGGCCACGGATACGACCCGATTTTCATCGCCGAAGGCGGCGAGCTGACCGCAGCCGAAATGTCATCCGAAGCCAAAAATGCCGTCAGCCATCGCGGTAAGGCGCTGGCGCTGCTGCTGGCTGAGTTCAAGGCCAAGGGTATCATCTGAATTCTATGAGCCAAGCCGTGACCCAGGGCAGCCCCTCTTTAACGCTGCCACCGCTGAGCCTGTACGTACACATCCCCTGGTGCGTGCAAAAATGCCCCTATTGCGACTTTAATTCCCATGGCAAGCAAGGCGAGCTGCCACAGGAAGAGTATGTCGACGATTTGCTTAAGGATCTGGATGCCGACCTTGGTTATGTTCAAGGCCGCAAACTGCACAGCATCTTTATCGGCGGTGGCACGCCATCGTTGTTTGATGCCAGCGCCATTGGCAGGCTGCTTGATGGCGTAAAGCAGCGCATCCCCTTTGAAGCCGATATCGAAATCACCATGGAGGCCAACCCCGGCACCCTGGAACATGACGATTTCAGCGCCTATCGCAGCGCCGGGGTCACCCGCCTGTCGGTTGGGGTGCAAAGCTTTTCCAAAGACAAGCTCAATCTGCTTGGCCGCATTCACGGCAAGGATGAAGCCACCCGCGCCGCCGAGCTTGCCAAAGCCGCAGGTTATCAAAGCTTTAACCTGGATTTGATGCACGGCCTGCCCAATCAGTCATTCGATGAGGCCATGGCCGATATCGATACTGCCGCCAGCCTGAACCCGCCGCATCTGTCCTGGTATCAGCTCACCATTGAGCCCAACACCCTGTTCCATTCGCGGCCGCCGCAATTGCCTGATGATGAAGATCTGTGGCGCATCTATGAACAAGGTCAGAAAAAACTGGCGGCGCTTGGCTATGAGCAATACGAAATTTCGGCCTATGCCAAACCGGGCTTCCAGTGTCGCCATAACCTCAATTACTGGCAGTTTGGCGACTACCTCGGCATCGGCTGCGGCGCCCATGGCAAACTGACTCTGGCGTCAGAAAACCGCATTGTGCGCACGGTAAAAATTAAGCATCCCAAAGGTTATCTGGGTGCCAGCGACTTTATGTTCGAGTGCTCAGAGGTGGCTGAAGAAGACCGGCCGCTCGAGTACCTGATGAACCGGCTGCGGCTGATGAGCCCTATTCCCAAGGCCGAGTTTGAAAGCCGCACCGGAATCGCTGCCGATGCTATTGCGGAGGGTATGCACAGCGCCGCCGAACGTGGCCTGATAGAAATCAGCGACAGCCACTGGACCCTTACCCCCAAGGGTCATATGTTCGTCAACGATCTGCTGTCGCAGTTTTTATGATCTTTGAGTGCGCAGGGTTCACGGCTGACTGAAAAAAGCCGTGATACCGCGCACATCGAAACATTTCCTAACACTAAACTCTGAAATTTAACACTGGCTTCTTTAGGATGATCCCATCGCAAATCAACCTAGCTAAAGTCAGCCAATGTTCTCATCTTATAAAAACAATAAAACCTTTCTCGCCCTCAGCCTGATGATGGCTTTGGGCACTGCTCCGTCACTGGCCATCGCCGATACCACCAAGACCGCTGCCGAGCAGCAGGCACTGTCTGCATCTGAGCAGGCCAACGCCCTGTTCGAGACCCTGTTTATGGAAAACGTGATGGCCAGTCCAATCAGCCAAACCATGCTGGGCATCAAAGGCGCCGACTATGGCAAATGGGATGAAATCAGTGAAGCGGCCAGCGAACAGGAACTGGCGCGGGCCAAATCTCAGCTGGCACGCCTTCAGGCCGTTAATCCAAGCGAGCTGGATGAGCAGACGGCCCTCAGCTTAACCCTGGCAATTCAGCGGCTGGAAAATCAGATTGCCGACCACAAATGGCGCCTGCACAACTATCCGGTAAACCAGATGTACGGCGTGCACTCGCTGACTGCATCAATACTTATCAACCAGCATATGGTCGACAACATCGACGATGCCAAGGCTTACATCAGCCGCCTCAATGGCGTACCACAGCGCTTTGCTCAGCTTAAGGATGCGCTGGAACTCAGAGCCGCCAAGGGCATCATAGCGCCCAAGTTTGTATTCCCCCATGTAATCAACGACAGCAACAACATCATCAAGGGTGCCCCGTTTGAAAACGGCGCCGACAGCACCCTGTGGGCCGATTTCAAGCGTAAAGTCGAAAAGCTGGAGATCACCGATGCCGAGCGCGCTGAGCTGTTGTCCCAGGCCGAGGCGGCACTGAAAAACGCGGTTAAACCGGCCTACAGTGATCTGATAACTTATTTGGGCACCCTGGAAGCACGTGCCGACAACAAAGATGGCGTGTGGAAGCTGCCTGACGGCAATGCCTTCTACAACAATGCCCTCAAGCGCACTACCACCACGGATATGGATGCCATCGCTATCCACGAGCTGGGGCTTAAGGAAGTGGAGCGCATTCACAATGAAATGCGCGACATCATGAAAGAAGTGGGCTTTAAAGGCAGCCTGAAAGACTTCTTTATCTTCATGCGCAACGATGAGCAGTTCTACTATCCGGAAACCGATGAAGGCAAAGCAGCCTATATCAACGATGCCAAGGCCCTGATTGACAACATGTCATCACGCCTCGATGAAGTCTTTGCCATCAAACCTAAGGCTGGGCTTATTGTGAAGCCGGTTGAGTCGTTCCGTGAAAAAAGCGCCGGTAAGGCCTTCTACAGCCAGCCCTCTCCCGACGGCAGTCGCCCCGGCACCTACTATGCTAACCTCTACAGCATGAAGGCCATGCCCAAGTACCAGATGGAAGCCCTGGCCTACCACGAAGGCTTGCCCGGCCACCATATGCAGATTGCCATTGCCCAAGAGCTGGAAGGTCTGCCCAAATTCCGCCGCTTCGGCAGCTATACCGCCTATGTTGAAGGCTGGGGCCTGTACACCGAGTACTTCCCACGGGAAATGGGCCTGTACCAGGACCCATACTCCAACTTTGGCCGTCTGGCCATGGAGTTGTGGCGCGCCTGCCGCCTGGTGGTGGACACAGGGATTCACGCCAAAAAATGGACCCGCGAGCAAGGTATTTCCTACTATGTGGAAAACACCCCCAACGCCGAGTCTGATGCGGTGAAAATGGTTGAGCGCCATATTGTAATGCCTTCCCAGGCCACCGCGTACAAGGTGGGCATGAACCGCATTCTGGATATGCGCGCTTACGCCAAGAAGTCACTTGGTGAAGACTTTGATATCCGTGAATTCCACACCCTGCTGCTGAAAAACGGCCCGCTGCCATTGGATGTGCTCGAAACCAAGGTACAGGCCTGGGTGCAGGACACCAAGGCACGCGCCGCCAAGCTGTAACGGCTGCCCCAAAGGCGGCAACTGCCGCCGAATAAACAAAAAGCCCGGGCTCTGACCCGGACTTTTTGTTTGGCGCGCCAATAAAAACCGTTTGGAAAGCTTACCGATAAGGCCACAGAAAAGGCTGATGAAAGCCCGCACAAAACACATCAGGGCAATCACAACAGGCATAGGGACTATTACAAAAGGACAAGACCACAAGACGAAAAAAAGCCACAACCTGGGTTGTGGCTTTTTTTCTGGAAGCTTGAGTCATCCTGGCGTATGCCGCAATGACAGCCGTTTCCATTTGGCGCCCTGTGTGCCGCTCATTATTATCGTTCGGCGGCTTGTAGGGTACAGGGTGCTTAATCTGTTCCATCACAAAATCAGTCTGGCCATAAAAAATCACCCCGGCATGACGTCCGGGGTAAACCAAAAAACTAGGATGATGGTTTCAAAGCCGGACCGGTTTTAATAATAAACTCTGCCGGCATTGTCTTGGGACTGCTTATCGCGTGATCTGCGCATCAACAGCGGAAGGGGTCATTTCCCCTGTCGATACGGGCTCAGATCGCCCCAATCCAATTGGCATCCATTGTATTAATTCATGAACAGAGTGCAAGTGATGTAGGAAAAACTGCTTAAGCGGATACTAAAAAACCGGCCCTTTAGACCGGTTTAATACTTTTGCTAAACGTTTGATTATTTGTGAATTAATTGGATTTTTGCCACCCAGATCACAGCATTATCCGTTTTCACAAACAATGAATTTATAAAATCATCGACGTTCGGCGTACAGTTCCTGATAAGGCGCATCCCAATAAGGTGGAGTACCAATATGATTTTTGATGAAATCGATAAAGGAGCTCACCTTGGGCGCCAGGTGCTTACGGCGCGGATACACGGCCTGCAGCGGCAAGTGGTGAGTCAGCTGCCAGTCGCGCAGCAGCGGCACCAGAGTCCCCTTTTGCACTTCATCTTCCAGCAGATAGCTCGCCAGATACACCACACCCAAACCGCTTACGGCAGCCGACTTCAGCGCCGGGGCGTTATCCACCCGGAAGTTACCTGAAACACCAATCTCGCAGTAATCATCACCACGCTTGAACTGCCACACGCTGTGTTCGTGCCACTCACCGTGATACACAAGACAATTGTGATCAACGAGCTGCTCTGGGCGGGTCGGCTCGCCATGGCGGGCGATGTAATCCGGGGAAGCCACCAGTAAAAACTGACACTTCATCAGCGGCCGCGCCACCATACCCAGCGGCAATTGCTCTGACATGGTCAGCAGCAAATCCAGCCCCTCACTGACCACATCCACCTTGTGATCCAGCAAGCTCACCTGCAGCTCAAGCTCGGGGTGACGGGTCATAAACTCAGGCAACGCAGGAATAATGTGCATGGTCCCGAAGGACTGGGAAATCCCCACCTTGAGCACACCACGGGTTGCATCATTGAGATTGTGAACGCTGGCAACGGCCTGATCGGCATCCCGCAGCAGCTCTTCGCCCTGCACATACAGCAGATGACCTGCCTCGGTCAGACTCAGGCTGCGGGTGGTGCGCTGAATAAGTTGCACGCCCAGCTTATGTTCAAGATCAGCCACCTGGGTGCTCACCTTTGACTTGGAAATCCCGAGTTTCCTCGCCGCTGCGCTAAAGCTTCCCGCCCTGGCAACATGGGTGAAAATGGCAATGGGTTCTAACAGTTCTAACATGAAGGTGGCCTTAAGCTATGTTCGGCGAGCTCAGCTCGGACCGGGGCCAAAGCTCAGACAAACCAATGATAATCAATCAGATATACCAAAAAAGCACGTTAAGGTAGAGTCAGTGAATCCCGGAGAAACCCGAGTTTTTTGTTATTTTTTAGCAGTATAACAAAAATCCGCTCGCTGTCTCCACTTCTGCCGTGGCCCAAGCAGCAACAGGAGAATAAAAAAACGGCCCCAGGGGATGGGGCCAAACGTTCAAGGAATGAACCAAGGAATGTCAGTTAAAAATCTTGCTGAGAAATGCCGCTGAAATTCAGTTACTCACAACATACTTGCCTTACATCTGTTACTCGCGCAGCGCCTCTTGTTTGGCGTCGGCCAGCTCAAGCTTGGACAGCTCAGGCACCTTGGCCCTAAGCTCGCTCTCGAGGGCTACCAGAGTTTCAAACTCGTCGCACATCTTGTTGGCACGGGCTTCCAGGGTGCTGGCCTGAGCTTCCATTTCACGCTCAATCTGCTCGCCCATGGCTTCCATTTTCTGACCAAAGGCTTCCATCTTGGCCTCGAAGCTGTCGCCTTCTGAAGACAGGATTTCGGTGCCGAGACGAACCATCAGGGTGCCTACGGACTCCTGCACCAGGTTTTCGATTTCCTGCTCGAACTCCTTGTCGAACACCTCATCGATGGAGCCATCGGTTACGCCTATGTAGTAGCTGTCACCGTTCTTGTGCATCACTTCGCCAAGGCGCTCGTTTACGTTGTCCATCAGCTCACCTACGCGGTTGCCGGTATCTTCACCCAGCAGCGGCGTCAGCGCCGTGTTTACTGCCTGACTGGCAAGCCCCACAGCTTCGGTCACCAGGGAGACGAACTCTGGCACCTGACGGGCCACGCTGTCGGCGTAGCTGTCGACCAGCGCGCGCTGCTCGGCAGTCAGGGCAACTTCTTTGCCTTCCACATACAATTTGCCGGGTTCGAAGCGATAAAACTCATCCCCTTTCTGGCTCAGCACCAGCTTTTGAGGCTCAAGAGAAATGTCATAATTCAGGTTCACATCGCAGCTGTCGTTGCTGATCCCGTGGGCCATGGCAGGCACCACGGCGGTCACGCCAATCAAAGTTGCCAAAGCTACACCGGTAACAAGAGTCTTGGTTTTCATCGCATCTATCCTTGCCTTTGTAAGTTATATGGCTTGATATAGCGAAGGTCGTGCCAACTTTCACAATTCAATGATTAATAAGGAATTAATATAATTTCAATGAAG
This sequence comes from Shewanella khirikhana, assembly GCF_003957745.1. Classification (NCBI taxonomy): domain Bacteria; kingdom Pseudomonadati; phylum Pseudomonadota; class Gammaproteobacteria; order Alteromonadales; family Shewanellaceae; genus Shewanella; species Shewanella khirikhana. The sequence goes on from NZ_CP020373.1 coordinate 2,598,783, forward strand.
ATGAGCTGAATCAAAGCAAAGACAGGCGTGAGCTAAATCACTAAAAAGTGATTTTTTTCACCAGTTACTGAGAAAGATAACAAAAAGCGATTTCCTGCGATGGGGAGTCATATCCGCAAATCAGGAAATCGCCTTTAAGATTCGTAGCTGTAATTGAGCGAAGGGCAGAAAACCCCAAAAGAAAGGCTCAGAAAATCGAGCGCCCCAGCTCCTCGGCAAGCAGCTCCAGCAAGCGGGTACCCGCAAGGCTATTGCCGCTGGCATCCAGCGCAGGAGACCAGACGCACACCGCCATATCCCCGGGAATAACCGCGATAATACCGCCGCCCACGCCACTCTTGCCGGGCATACCGACACGGTAGGCAAACTCACCGGCGCCATCATAGAGGCCCGATGTTGCCAGCAGCGCGTTCAGGCGCTTGGTCTCTGTGGGGCTGACTATCTCGCGTCCATCCAGGGTCATGCCCTTGTTGGCAAGATAAATCATCGCCCGGGACAAATCGGCGCAGCTCATCGACAACGAGCAATAGTGGAAATAGCTTCTGAGCACCTTGTCCACGTCGTTGTGGAAGTTGCGGAAGGACTTCATCAAATAGGCAATAGCGGCGTTACGGGCGCTGTGCTGGTACTCGGAGGCGGCCACCACCTTGTCGTAGCACACAGAGCTGTTACCGCTCATCATCCGCACCACTTCCAGCATCCGCTGTTTGGGTGCGCCAAGGCGGCTTTGCAGCATATCGGCAATCACCAGCGCCCCGGCATTAATAAAGGGGTTACGGGGAATGCCCCGCTCAAGCTCAACCTGCACCAGCGAGTTGAACGAGTGCCCGGACGGCTCTTTACCTACCCGCGACCAGATCTCGCTCTCTTCGTAGAGCATCATGGCGCCGGTGAGGCTGAATACTTTGGAAATACTTTGAATCGAGAATGGCTCTTGCCAGTCACCGGCCCCAATGGTGGTGCCATCGAGACTGGTTATGGCAATGCCGAGCTTGTGGGGTGAAACCCGGGCAAGGGCCGGAATATAATCCGCCACCTTGCCCTGTCCGAGCAACGGCCTGACTCTGGCGACCAGCTCGTCAAGCAGTGCCTGCTCGGCCATCAATTAATCCCACCAGAGATCGTAAAGCTCAGACACTTCCACATCGGATACCGGCAGGGTATCGAAGAAGGCTTTTACGGCTGCGCGGTCTTCATCGGTGCACTTGCCCAGGGCCTGAGTGGCAACAATGCCTTCCCATTCCTTGTGGCCGCCGCCGTGGAAGCCCAGCTTGCGGGGCTCAATCACGTCGTCGATAAACTTATCCACCAGCGCATCAATGTCGGCTTCGCTGACGCTGTCGTTAAATACCCAGCGTACGTCAAAACCCAGTTCCTGGAACTCATCCACTCGCAGCTTTTTACGCAGACGGGCGCTACGGTTCTTGGCCATGTTTCTTCCCTCTTTGGTTGATGGAAATAATTGATTATTCAACGCGTTCGAACATGAGATCCCACACCCCATGGCCCAAACGGTGACCACGGTTTTCAAACTTGGTCAGTGGGCGATGATCCGGGCGCGGAACATAGTCGTTGGTTTCAGACTGGTTTTTATAGCCTTCGGCAGCGCTCATCACTTCCAGCATATGCTCGGCATAGTTTTCCCAGTCGGTGGCCATATGGAATACACCGCCGATTTTGAGCTTACGGCGTAAAAGCTGCACAAATTCAGGCTGTACGATACGGCGCTTGTGGTGACGCTTTTTGTGCCATGGGTCAGGGAAGAACAGCTGCACCCGGGCCAAAGAGCCATCGGCAATAGCGTTTTCCAGCACTTCCACCGCATCGTGGTGATACACCCGCAGGTTACTGACCCCAGCCGCACCGGCATCACCGAGGCAGGCGCCTACGCCAGGCTTGTGCACTTCAATACCGATAAAGTTAAGCTCGGGGGCGTTGGCCGCCATCTCCACCAGAGAAGCGCCCATGCCAAAGCCAATTTCCACTACTGTGTCGGCTTCACGGCCAAAGGCCTCGGCAAAATTCACAGGCTCAGGGCTGTATTCCAAACCCATGGTGGGCCAAAAACTTTCAAGGGCCTTGGCCTGGCCTGTGGTCAGGCGACCTTCACGCAGAACAAAGCTGCGTATTTTGCGAAGATATACGCCATCCTCGTTAAATTCTGCGGTGGTTACTTCACTCATTGCTGCCTCGCATCTGCCCGCAACCCAAGGCCTCACGTGCGCTGGATTGCAGACAACTTAAAACACTATTCAAAAAGGAAGGGGCATTATCCAAAGTTATCCCTTGAGCGCAAGCCCCGAAGCTGAAAAAGTATACCAGCAGCAGCGCCTGCTGACAGCCTGAATTCCCAGCCGTTTTCATAACGCTTTTTGACAGCCTGCTGCGTCCGGCTTGTCCCTTAGGCGCTGCGAGGCTACACTGCCCGCCAATCCTTAGCATCACACTCAGGTATTCAGGAGCGGTTCACACCTTCCATGGCAGCAACTCACCCCAGCGCCTCCTTTGGCGAGCGCATTATCAACTGGTACGACAAACACGGCCGCAAGAGTCTGCCGTGGCAGCAAAATAAGACGCCTTATAAAGTGTGGGTGTCGGAAATCATGCTGCAGCAAACCCAGGTGGCCACTGTTATCCCCTACTTTGAGCGCTTTATGGCGAGCTTCCCCACGGTAAGCGACCTAGCAAACGCCCACGAAGATGAAGTGCTGCACCACTGGACCGGCCTTGGCTACTACGCCCGCGCCCGTAATCTGCATAAGGCTGCACAAATTATCCGCGATGAGCACGGCGGCGAGTTTCCCACCGATTTTGACGCAGTGCTGGCCCTGCCCGGCATTGGCCGCTCCACCGCAGGTGCAGTGCTGTCGCTCTCTTTGGGGCAACATCACCCCATTCTCGATGGCAATGTAAAAAGAGTGCTGGCGCGCCACGGCGCCATCGAAGGCTGGCCCGGTGAGAAGCGTGTTGATACCGCCCTGTGGCAGCTCACCGAAGCGCTGACGCCAAAGGAAGATATTCAAAAGTACAATCAGGCGATGATGGATATGGGCGCCAATGTCTGCACCCGCAGCAGCCCAAGATGCGGCGATTGCCCGGTCGCCATTGACTGCCGGGCCCAGCTTGCCGGTCGCCAGACTGAGTTCCCCGGCAAAAAGCCGAAAAAGACCATTCCCGCCCGCGAAGGCTGGATGCTTATTCTGCAGCAGCAAGACACGGTCAAGCTTATCAAGCGGCCACCCAGCGGAATTTGGGGTGGCCTCTGGTGCTTCCCGCAGTTTGACAGCCAGCAGGCGCTCAATGATTTTGTCCAGGCCAATGGCTTTGATAGCGATAAGCTTGCCCTGCTCGATGGCTTTCGCCACACCTTCAGCCACTTTCACCTCGACATTCAGCCGGTAAAGCTGCGCCTTGGCAGCCCCCAGGCTGAGGCGCTTATCATGGAAGATAACCTGAGTCTCTGGTATAACCTCCTCCAAGGCGAAAATCTTGGGCTTGCCGCCGCCACCGAGCGCATTCTGGCGAGCCTTGTAAGCGAACTTAAGCAAGAATCCGGCGGCAACGCTGCCGCCAACAAGGAGTAAAACATGGCCCGTACCATTCAGTGTGTCTATCTGGGTAAAGAAGCCGAAGGTCTGGATTTCCAGCTCTACCCCGGTGAACTCGGCAAGCGCATTTTCGACACCATCAGCAAAGAAGCCTGGGGAGAGTGGCAGAAAAAGCAGACCATGCTTATCAATGAGAAGAAGCTCAATATGATGAATATGGAGCATCGCAAGCTGCTCGAAGAGCAAATGCAGCTGTTCCTGTTCGAAGGCAAGGATGTTGAAATCGAAGGTTATGTTCCACCCAAGCCGGAATAACCTTGGGATGATTCAGTAACATCCCTTTTATGCCATCCTCTAAATGGCATGACCCTAAAGGCCCTCGCGGGCCTTTTTGCTATCTGCGATAGCGGGCTGTTTTGAATTTGCGTCTTTCCCCTATCAAACGGTCTGCTTGGCAGTATCAATTTCCACCAAGCTTGGTTATCTTAGCGGATATGCCTGATATCTATATCAATTCAGCCAGCGGGCCGACAATACTGCAAAGCCGTGGCATTCAGCTAAATACCCAGTCAAGGCAGGTCTGCATTGATGGCGAGGCCGTGAATATCAATGGCCTAAGTTATCGCCTGCTGGAGGTGTTCTTGCTCAATCCCGCCAAGCCGCTGCCCACAGAGCAGCTTACCAAGCTGGTGTGGAACAAAGACTTTGTCAGTGACGATACCCTTGCCCAGCGGGTATCCCTGCTTAGAAAAGCCCTCGGCGATGTGGGCCGTGATGCCATAGAAGCCGAGCGCGGTGTGGGTTATATCTGGCTTGGGGAAGTCACCTCGGCATCCGCTGAAGCGCCCAAACCTCCAAGCGTTGCCGGTCTGGCCTCAGCCGCCCCTGTGCATGCGCAAACAGCCACCAAAGGAGAAAAGCGGTATTGGCCTGTAGTAATGGCGGCTGCGCTGATGTGCGCCCTGGCCCTCTTTGCCTGGGTTAACTGGCAATCGGCCACCTTTGATAGTGGTTCAGGCTTAGGGAGAATGAGTAACAACCAAGAAGCTGCCGACTTACCTGTGCTGCTGCAAAAGGCCGGGCAATTTGCCAACCAGCACACTGCGGCGGGTAATCTGCTGGCAATAGAGCTCTATCGGCAGTTTTTAGCCGGTGCACCGAGCCAGCAGCAAGCACAGATTGGCCTTTGTAAGGCGCTGCTGGAGCGGGTGGCCAAGTTCGATGGCAAGGCTGAACTGCTGGATGAAGCCGCCAGCCTTATCTCAGACCTTAAGCAAAACCCGCAGCCGGACGCCGAAATCCTCTGGCTCGAAGGCTACCATCAGGATGTGCTTGGCAATATTAATCAGGCCATTGCCAGTTACGAGCTGGCACTCGCAAAGCCCTCAAAGCTGCAAAGCCGGATAGCAGGCTCCCTCGCCTACCTCTACACCCAAAAAGGGCGGCTGTACGAGTCAATCAACCTCAATCTGTCGGCGCTGGCAGGCAACAGCCCTTACAAGTATCTGCAAATTGCCGAAGTGCTCTATCTGGCTGATGCGCCCCAGGCCGATGAGTGGATAGCGCTTGCCTACAGCCTGGCCCCCAACGACAACTTCACTTCGCTGCTCTATGCCAGGTCTTTGATGGTGAATAACCAATCTGCTGAGGCACTTGCGGCGATTGAAAAGCTGCACGCCCTGGATACTGCCACCGCCGACAGCCTGCTGTTACAGGCGCTGATTTCGATGCAGGCCGAGGACTGGCAAAGAGCAATGGCGCTGCTGGACAGCGCCATTTCGAAAGACAGCAACTCGGCCACCGCCCTTGCCCTGCGCTACTGGCTGCTAAAAACTGAGCCTGGAGCAGATACGCAGCAAACCAAGATGCCGCTGAAACCACAGATCAACCCCAGCCTGGATGGCTGGCCTAACCTCTTCATTGCCCAAAGCCTGCTGGACATCGCCGATGGCCATAACGAGGCCGCAATAGAGGCGCTGGAACAAGCGGCGCGGCTTGGCTATCTGGACCATAAGTTTATTGCCAGCCTGCCCCCTTTTAAAGGCCTGCTTCAGACAGGCGAGCTGCAAAAGGTGCTGGATCATATGGCCGATTTAAGTGCCCGCGAGCGCACCAAAATCGGCCTGATATCCCTGCCCTTGCCTAATCAACTAATGCAGGCAGCACAATAGCGGAAAAAATGCCCTGGGATTGTTTGTGCATGTAAGGCGTGTTGTAGGCCGTGGCCGCAATCACGGCCGCAAGCTTAAGCTCAGGCACAATAAACAGATAGTTACCACCATTGCCAGCTGCCGCGAAGGCATTGATTGTTTTGCCCTTTACCTCATAGGGAAACTGCCAGAAGGTGAGGCCATAGCTGGCATTCAGCTCAGGCATAGACTCAGAATAGGCCGCGAGGCTCTTGGCAATCCACTCGGCGGGCAGCAACTGTTTGTCGCCCCAGCGGCCCTTGTTCAAAATCAGCTCGCCAATTTTCAAAAAGTCCCGCGGCGCTATCCGCAGTCCGCCGCCCCCCTGGGTAATGCCAGTGGCCGAATACAGCCACTGGGTTTCGCCCACTCCAATGGGTTTTAGCAGCGCCGCGTCGGCGTAATCAGACAATCGCTTGCCTGACGCTCGCTCGATGGCCGCCGCGGTAATGGAAATGCCTGCGGTGCAGTATGAAAAGTCACGGCCGAAGGGCTGCTTATCCATCGGTGCTTCCCAGGGCGGATTAGCCCGTGACGGCAAATCGAAGAAGAATCGTAGCCAGTCTTTACGCAGATACATCCGCTCTTCATTGCCTGCCGAGAAGTTATTCATATCGTCACATTCGAGGGGGTTGGTCATCGACAGCAAGTCGAAAAAGCTCATCGCCGACTTCTCAGTGCTGGGGTACAGCAGGGGGTCATAGTCTTTAAACAGCGGCAATACCTTATCGTGCTCTGAATTAAAATAGCCATCGTGCAGCGCAACCCCAAACATCAAGCCAGTCAGACTCTTACTGGCGGAGCGAAAGTCATGCAGGCCATCCGCCTTGGCGCCATTGTAGTAGGACTCATGCACCAATCTGCCCTGGTGCATCACTATCACGCTGCTTAACAGCTTCGGCTCGGATGCCAATATCTGCGCCCCAATGTTCAGCTTGTCGCTTATCACATGTGCTTTGGCGGCTTCAGTTTGCTGCCGGGCGCCTTGCTGAGATACATCAGTTGCAGCAGCTTCGGCCGCAGCGGCTTTCGCTATCAGACCAGATCCTGTCATAGCTCCGATCATAGTTTCAGGGGTAATGGCTGCTATGCCCAGCGCGGCAACCACCATTATCAACAGGCTGTTTCGTATCATATTATCTTCCTTCGGATTAGCGAGACTCACAGCTTAGGGACAAACTGGCCTGAAGGGTCTTAAAGGTTTCTGAAGATTGTTGAAGGACGACCAAGAACGGACTTTTTAGTTTAAAGTCAGATACATACAAAGTTATGGCGCGTACTTTGTAGTGTGCTACATAAAGTGTTTCAGCGGATATTGTGCAAGCTACATTTCAGGTTGCTCGCCTTTCTTCAATTAAATATGCTCAGTACCAGTCAAACACCTTGAGCACTTGGGCCATGCAGCCGGCGGTTTTATTTAAATGAGTTTGTTGATTATGGGTAAAGCGAAACTCTGGGCAGTTTCATTCGCGCCACTTCTGGCGCTAAGCCTGTTTTCATCCGTTGCCCTGGCAGAGGAAATATTCCCTCAGGCTCAACGTTTGCTGGATAAATACAGCCAAAGCAATCTGGTAGCTAACGGCAGCGTGTACCAACTTGGGCTCTACTATAGGGGAGAAGGAACCCCATACGAGCGCGGGCTGACACTCGTGAATAACAGTGGCTCGCCGCTAATGAGTTACGTAGAACTTGAACTATCTGAGCAGCAACAGCAGTTCCTGTGTGAATTTGAGCAACTCGAGTGTCAAAAGGCGCTGCTCGCGATATCCGCACTGGCCCACGAGGCTATCCAACAAAACCAAGAAATATTCGATGAATATCAGGGTGTTTACGCCTATCGATACTTCGACTCGATTTCAATCTCGACAGCCGCAGACAGCTACCAATTGTTTGACCCGGAACTTATGGGGCTCAATATTCAAAAGATAAATCTGGTTAACTTGCTCAACCTGCTCCGGGCTGGCGACGAAGCGCAGGCGGTCAACAACTTCAAAATAATCATTGAGCATGCGCTTTTGATAATGGCGCAATCGCCCTACCTGAATGAAAAAATAAAGTCACTGTTGATCCTGGATAGTGCCATTCATCTCTTCCCCTACCTGTATCAGCAAACAAAGGACAAACATCTCTGGGGCGATATCGAAAAGATATTCAAGCCCGTCACCGAAGCCATACTGGCCGAGGAAGATGTATACGATCTCGAATTTGCCAGTCAGGTTTACCTGATGGATAAGATGATTTCTGAAAACAACCTGGATAAAAACGACAACATGATCGACTACCTGAATCACAAGCTTGCTTTCAATCGAAAGAAAACTATCAACCTGATGTACGAATGTACCGTCATGGGCATAAAGAATGAAGAACTGCTCCAGCGTTGGAGCTTTATCAATTACAACACAGACAATAACCCCCACTTGGTATTGGATATTTTAAATCCCGTAGGCTCACTCTTAGCCATGACATCCAGACCAAGGTTTGTCTCCTTCGCTGAAGATATTACAAAGATCCGAACAAGGGGATTTTTGATAAATTTATTCTACTCCAACCGAAAGACCGAACGGTTTGATGGGCGCTCATACTCCTATGAAACCATTGAAAATAATAAGGTATGTCTGCTCGAAGAAGGCAACACCACAGAGATCTGCCTGAATATTCCTGAGTTATGAATACAAATAAAATTCGCCGCTTTTCTTCACTTACTGAACGTCAGCCAGATATCGGCAACCCAAATCCGGGGAGAGCCCTTGGTGTTGATGGTATATTTCTCAAATTCTACAGATGACACCTGATACCCAGTCTTTTGCAGCTCTGTTTCTATGCTCAGGTATAACTCTGTTTCTTTAAAGGCAGCGGAGAAGTTGGTTAGCAGTGGCCGCAGCGCGGGGTTGTGCAGATTCCCTGAAGATCCCAGCGCAATCTGCAACTCGGCAGGAATTTTCTTGTGATAGTAACTCAGCAGTTCGGCGTTAGTCTTATCGGAAAAGTGTCCGAGCAGCCGGATAACCACAACATCCGCTTCCAGATTGATATCCCGGATAGCTTCAGCAAACGGCCGCCCTGTCTGAGTTCCATAGCTAAGCTGGATCAACGCAGATTGCGCCCTCGCGTCATAAGCACCAAACTCAAATAACTCCGCCTCTGCCACAGCGGAAATCAGAAATATGCTCAGAATGTACCCAAATCGTTTCATGGCTTAGATACCGACCCCCACTCTCTTGGACGGGGCAGTTTATCACCCCTTGATGAGAAGTCGCTTTGCAAGCGACTGAAATCGAAGCCTTCCAGGCTTCACCCGGGGAAAGGGGGCAGTATCGACTTGCAATTGCATCCATGCAAAAGAGCCAGTTCGCCTCCATGCCTCTCGCTCATAAGCGCTCTCACGAGCTCCAATCCCCCAGCGACCCCAGACGAATCGGACGACAACATGGATGTTGGAGGTAGAACAACGCAGGGAGCAGTTGTCGAAAGCCCCTTCGGGCTTATGCTGAAAATTGGCTAACGCGCCAGACGCTCGAATTTACGTCCCTATAAATCCACCTCAGCTCGGCTTTCCTTGCCTCGCGCTCATTAGCTTGTCGCTTCGCGACATTCGCCCCTTCTCGACTGGCGCTGCTTCGGCCGCTTCGATGGGGCAAAAGCGGTGCAACCTTCAAGCAAAAAGTTGTGCCTGCCCTATCTTTCTTATCATTCCATTACGAATTCCCTAGTATAAGTAGCCATACTTTTTAAATACCTTAGCTTCTTTCCTTTCCAGAAAAATCACTTTTGCGCATTGATCTTCTACTGGAAAGGCTAAGAACTCTCCGCTAGTAATTTTTTTTGAAATCCTCTTCATTTTTTTATGAAAATCACCACTAAACCAGTCGGAGTCTTGTTTAAAGCTCCATCTTACTGATTTATTATTTAACTCCCCAATTACATATGCCTTTTCTGAATCCCAGTCTATTTTTGATTTAATATTTTTCGCTTTCAAGGAACCGTTGGTTATTGAGCAATATTCCATCAACAAATCTCTATACGAAAAATCATCACCTACACATTCACAATCAAACATTAAATAATTCTCTGGGTATTTCTGTTGTAGAAATAAAAACACTTCACTCGAGGTTTTCAAATGAGACAAATCTATTCCCAAATCATCTTTGACGGTATTTTTAAATTTATCAAAATTTGTTTCTCTAAAATTTTCAGAAACTCGCCTAGAAATCGAATTCCTTATGGAAGGAATCATTAAGACAACCATAACGGATAAATAAGCTATCAGCATAGCTGTTGACCATGTAAATTTGAACTCTGAAAAATTCTCTAAAGTAAGACCTTCAGAGATTGAATACGTCACTCCTATAATAAAAAGTGAATTGAAGATCATGGTCGCCTCAAGAAATGCATCAAATAAAATGTGTATCAAAGGCTTGTCATCATCAACACCTAGAAGTGTGATTGTAGATGCGAGAAATAAGCAAATACTCTCGAAAAGAAAATAAGCAGAAAAAATCAAATAGACAATCCATTGCAAACCGAAACCTACAAAGGATATTTCTTTGGTAAGGTAAATAATGCCTATGCAAACGATACCAATACACATTTTTAAAACTGTAGCAACAAAAATGCCTTTAGTACTATAGTTAGCGTCAGAAACTCCCTTATTACCGACATCTTTTCCTTCTTCCATATTTACTCCATTAATTTAAAGTAATCCACTCTAGATATACTGACCTTTCCTCGAGACTATCACCAACACCTTGATGAGATTTTCACGGCGAGCAATGGGACATCCTAAACACTTACTACACAAACTGACAAGGCACTGAAGAGAAACGGGACATCCTAAACACTTACTACACAAACTGACAAGGCACTGAAGAGAAACGGGACATCCAAAACACTTACCACACAAACTGACAAGGCACTACTCCTCTCGAATACCTACAGTTCCAATGGTGATTGTCATAAAACCTATCGAAAAATCAGACGACTCAGGGATATAGAGTTAAAAAGGCTGATTTACACTCAGACAAACCGCAGGCTTGTGCCTGTTTAAGTGAAGAGTGAAGAAAGAACCAACTTGCCAAGTTAACAGGGATGAATAGCTTCGCTTTGTCGCTTACCCCGACACCATTTACCGCCAGATTTAGCCTTCATGGCACACATCGCATCCCAGCGGCCGCTCAGTCCACTATATTGGCGGCGAAACTCCTTGGCTGAGGTTATCCAGGCATCATCACTGATACCAAGTTCTGCCAATAGCTTTGGCCTTGAGGAGTCGATAAAACCACGCTTGTCTTGCCGCACCGCGCGGCCAGTCCAATCAATCAGCTCAAGGTAATCGGCAAAGTGAAACGGGATATCCGTTTGCTCGGCGGCTGTGACTGCACCATCAAATTGAAGCAATGGCTTAAGTGAGAGGTTTGCAGGTTTAGTTTCTGCAAGTTCTTCAATTCGCTCCTGAATCGATGTGTAATCAGAGCCTTGCAGCGAGTCAGCTATGCCTGCCCGTATCGGATTTAAGTCTACATACATCATGCAGGCGAGCAGTGCTTGCTCATCCAGCAGCGCCTGAGATTTGAAGCGCCCCTCCCAAAACACACCCTTGCAACCGTCTTCCCGATTGGCCTTGCGGGCGATTTCTTCATTTAGACAGCGCATAAACCAACTGATACTGCCAAGTCGCTCCTGCCAATCACAAACCAGGCTATCGAGCAGTATTCTTTCACCTTCGACTAACTTGTCCCCCTTGAGGAATTTTGCCGCTACAGGGTTACCGCAAAAAAGCCGAGTCCAACGCTCTATCACCTCAAATTGAGATAAGGATTGTTGAGCCGCCACATCAATTTTCAGCACCAGATGATAGTGATTGGACATCACCGCATAGGCGCACACATCAATGCAGAATATGGACGATAACTGCCTGATTTTATCCACTATCCAGCCTCGCCTATGCTCATAACTTCGACCAGAAAGCACATCTTCGCCACACAAAAACGCCCTTCTAACACAGCGATTAATCACATGGTAGAAGGGCGTACTTTCAGCATCTATTAACTGGCGACGGGCGGTAGTCATAGCAAGCCTCAACGGTTAAAAACAGGTACTTCAAAGCCTAGTCGAGGGTATGCAAAACATCCAAAAGGTTTGGCTGTCCCTTCTTTTCTTCCACACAAAAACGCCCTTCTAACACAGCGATTAATCACATGGTAGAAGGGCGTGCTTTCAGCATCTATCAACTGGCGACGGGCGGTAGTCATAGCAAGCCTCAACGGGTTCAAAGCAGGTACTTCAAAGCCTAGTCGAGGGTATGAAAAACATCCAAAAGGTTTGGCTGTCCTTTCTTTTGTGCGATTGATCCATCTGCTTTAACATCGTATGTTTTTACCGATGGGGATTTTCCTTTTTTGTGCCTCTTTGCACTTATGAATGCCACACCTTCTTTTAAATCAGCGCGATCTGAAAAGTGAAAATCTGATGCTCTCAAATCAATTGTAAATGGTTTTAGGCGTAGAAATTTCAAAATAGCAAACACTACAGTCAACACTGCAGCTATAAACTTCATTGTTAGAATTATCGCATCTAGGTTGTCAGCTCCAACAAAGTTTACAACCTCTCGTGCAAGTGAAGCCAACGTACCGATAATTACGGCTACGATAAAAACCCAATCAATCTCATCCAAATTCATTTAATATTTCCTGCGCCTAACATTTTATTCATACGACCATGCAAGGTTACCCAAGCTTGTAAGCTTGCCCTACCTTGCAAGGTAGCTCTATTCATCATCAACGACTCAGCTGCCGGGGCTTGCTCCCCCTACCCCGCGTGTCGTCAGACACGCTTATTCCCCCTCGAAGCCGCTTTGGCTGTTGGGCTGAGTGAAACGAGTGAGCCGAGACAGGGACGTCGAGGCAGCGTCAGTCGAATCATGGATGAGCGTCTGACGCGTTGGTCGTTTTCAGCCCGGAAAGCCAAAGTGCCCGGCTTCGTCGGGGCGTCTTTTGGGTTGCAAGGGGCTTTGGACGAGCAAAGCCCCTTGCCCCGGTGAAGCCTGGAAGGCTTCGGTTTTCAGTCGCTTGCAAAGCGACTCTTTCATACCGACCGAGTCAGATAGCCAACCCGCAGGGTTAAACCCTGCAAAAAGCGATTAAAATAGGTTCAAGGCAGCGCCCTGAAAAACCACGTATCGGGTGAGAAGAAGTAAGGAAAGGAATAAACATCTGCAATCCCTTGCTGCCGCGCACGCATAAACGCTAAAACCACCAACACCACAGTGGAAAACCACTGTCAGTACCCAATTAATTAAGAGACACCTTAACCATTGTTTTAATTGGCAATTAATAAAAAACACTCTATAGAGCGATACTAGCGTATGACGTTTTAACCAGCAAGCCCAAGCACCATGGTTGTAGAAACAGCGGATAAGCAAATAGATGAACTGATTGATGAAGTGAAGATTTGCTGAACTGAAGACTTGAAGGGATGATAACGCCGAAGAATGCCGCCCTGCCGTCGGCTAAACGGCCCCATACCTCGGGGCTCGCCTGTTTGCTGAACACTCCGAATGACAACTCCGAATGGCTATTCCGAATACCCTTTACGAACCAGGGAGAAACCCACAACACACTTGGAAATGCCCTGACCATCCAGATACCTGAACGCCACCTTCACATTCGGGTTATCCAAGGCCCGTTGCAGCATCGCAATCTGATCGTCGTTCAGCACCCGGGTACCGCAGGACGTACCACCCCAGCGGTATTCCTCATAAACACCGGTTGCTATCTTGGTCAGTGCCTTACCGTGATACTGCAGGAAGGTGTCGGCACTTTGGGTGTTAACCTCCAGAAAAACCAAAGGAAACGCCTCAGTATCCACGTCTGCCTGTACGCCTGTGGCTAACAGCCCTGAAATCATAGCTGCCGACACGCCAATCATTTTTGCCGGTTTCATTTTGACCTCCATTTTATCTGCTCCTGATAAACCAGATTAAAGGTAGGTCTGAAGTAGTAGATTCGCCAGTTTACCAGCGACGCAGCGCCGTTTACCAAACAGCGCTGTGCCACTTGCAAGATACTGAAAACGACTGTGCGGCTGCCCCTGCAATCGCCCGGGGCAAGTCAGTCTTTTTCGCCTTTATAACCAGTTACCATGGCCTTCACCAGATTCTCGCCGTGGGCGCGGGACGACAGGAATACCCCGCCCACATGCAGTATGACCAACAGCAGGGTGAAGTTGACAAAGAACTCATGAATTTCTTCCCAGAACTCCTCGGCTTCGCTCTCGGCGCCTTCATGGTCATGGAAGTCGCCCACCGAGGCATAGGCTTGCCGGTTGTGCCCGTCGTTGCCAAAGGCGCTTTGATGATGGTCATCGTCATCATCATCCTTGCCTGCTGCTGGCTGCTTGATGGCGATATCTGGCTGAGCTGCAAGGGTTGGCGCCATCTCGCTTTGAGCCATATCGGTTTGAACAATGTCGGTTTGACTATTGCCGTCGCTTTGAGCGATGCCGGTTTGGGCAAAAGGCCCCTCACCTTCATAGCCAAGGATTTTAAGGCCGCTGAAACCGGTGGCGAGTATAGATGCAAGCAGCATCAACACCATCAGGCCGCCAGCCGGGTTGTGGCCTTCATACCGTGGCCCAGCATCTCGGCCATCGCCTCCCAGCAGCCCCTTGAGGTAACCAAAGGCGGCAACCGGGGAGCGGACAAAGTCGCTGAATCTCGCGTGCTTGGTACCAATAAAGCCCCACACCAGCCGCATCAGGATAAGGCCAAGGATGAAATAGCCACTGGCCACGTGCAGGCTTTGCAGCTCATCGCCACTGAAGTAGCTCACCACAAAGGCGATAACCAGCGACCAGTGGAAGGTTCTGACAAAAATGTCCCAAACGTATTTTTTCTCTTGCATGACACTGACTCCTGTGTGATGTCTAAAAAAGCCCTGCTGCTATTGCGGTTTTCCGTGGCTGCCCGGTAAAAGTTCACCCGCAGCAGGGCTTGGATAATCGGCGCCGTAAGGCTCTATGCGATAAGCGGATTATCTGCCTGCGAATGGCCAGATACATTGGGCAAACGCCTGACTGACAAGCCTTTAGGACATTTGCCGGATACATCAAAGAGCCAAAAATCTGGCCAAAACAGCGATAACAGAGGAATTGAGGACAACCAATGCCAAACCGCGACACCTTGACCATAGGGCTGCTGCTATTGGTGATTTTTGCCAGTGGTCAGGATCTTTATGCCGACTTAAGCCAAGGGGCTTCCAGGGCGCACCTGTTTCAGGAAGGCGCGCTGTTGCTGCTGGCTACCCTGATGTTGGGTTGGATCTTAAACAGCCACCATAGGCAAAAGACTGAGATAGCGGCGCTGAAACAGGCGCTGGATGAAGCCCGCAATCTGCCGCTGCCACAGGATGAAGGCCTGATAGATGTCAGGCACAGATTATCGGAGGTGATAGCACTGCAATTTCAGCGCTGGGAGCTATCCCAAAGCGAGAAAGAAGTGGGGCTGCTGTTACTTAAGGGCTTGTCACTGAGAGAAATTGCCCTGCTGCGTGGCACCGCCGAGAAGACCATTCGCCAGCAGGCCTCGGCGGTGTACAAAAAGGCCGGAGTCAGCGGCAGACATGGCTTTGCCGCCTGGTTTATTGAGGATTTTCTCTAAGGAAGGTGCGAATAAGTCCCGTGCTTGCTCTGCGTGTGCTTAGAGTGGATAGATGCAAGGCACAGTTCGCAGCGAATGGCCCTAGTCCTTCGCAAGAGCTGTAACGCAGCAGATACCGCTGTAAGCCACGCCCTCTGGGGCTTTGATAGCAACACCATTTCGGCGTTATTCAACTTCAGCAGGCCTCAGCATGCCCTCAGTTGAATGCCTTGAACTGTCGCTGCTATCAAAGCCAGAGCTGTGCGACGACTTGTTCGCACCTTCCCTAAGCCTTCACCAACAAAGCGCTGTGCCGTCGTAGGCAAGGAAGCTGCCACTGTCGCTAACCTTGGCATTGGCAATAATGGTAATTAAATCAGCCGCTACCCGCTCGGGTAAGAACAGCTTGCCCTCGGGTACATTGGCCTGAAACGGCGCGGATAAGCGTGTTTGGGTGGTGCCGGGATGCAGCGCCAGCACCACGCCCTGTTTCAGGCTGCGCTGCCACTCCACCGCCAGGGTTTTAATCAGCATATTGAGTGCCGCCTTGGAGGCCCGATAACTGTACCAGCCGCCCAGGCGGTTATCACTGATGCTGCCAACTTTGGCGGAAAGCACCGCCAGTCGCGGCGCAGCGCTGGACTTTAATTTTGCACTGAAGTGCTTGGCGAGCAGCAAAGAAGGCAAGGCGTTCACTTTTATATTGTGCAGGAAAAAATCCGCATCAAACTGCGACAGGGACTTTTCCGGCCCCCTGCTGGCGGTGTGCAGCATACCTGCGCAGTTAATAAGCCAGTCCAAACTGTCAAAGCTTGCGCTTAGTGCCTGAATTTCGGCCTCATCGGTTACATCGAGCCTGTGCCAGCGAACACCGGGAATCTGCTCGCTGTTGGGCGGAATGCTTCTTGTGTAAAAAGTTGCGTGCACCTCGGTATCTGGAAACCTTGCCATCGCCTCTTTGACCATGGCACTGCCAATACCGCCGCTGCCGCCCACAATCAAAATCTTCATCACAGTCGCTCCAGGTCGGCAATATACTGTTCGGCCGTGGCCAGAATCGCGCTGCGCTGCGACTCAGTCATTTTGTACCAGCTGGCGAAAATCATCCCCAGCCGATGGTTGGCGCCAAGGCGCTCTTTATGTTTATCCATAAAGCGCCAATACAGGCTGTTAAAGGGGCATGAGCCCGCGCCGCTTTTGGCCTTGATGTTGTAATGGCAGTCCTGGCAGTAATCACTCATCTTGTTGATATAGGCGCCACTGGCGGCATAGGGTTTGGTGCCCACAATGCCGCCATCGGCAAACAGCGCCATGCCTCGGGTGTTGGGCATCTCGACCCATTCAATGGCATCCACATAGATGCCCAGATACCAATCGTCCACCTGCGTAGGGTCGATGTCGGTGAGCAGGCAAAAATTGCCGGTGATCATAAGCCGTTGAATATGATGGGCATAGGCATAATCCAGTGATTGCCCTATGGCGCGGCGCATACAGTTCATGCGGGTATCGCCACTCCAGAAATAGTGCGGCAGCCGCTTTTGAGCGCCAAGGGCGTTAAGATTGGCGTAATCCGGCATATTGGCCCAATAGACACCGCGCACGTATTCCCGCCAGCCAAGAATTTGCCGTACAAATCCTTCTACCTGCGCCATATCGATTGCGCCGCTTGCTCCATCATTGCCGCAGGCCTCAAAGGCGCTGATGGCGGCATCTATCACCTCGGCCGGATGCAGCATTTTGCTGTTTATCGAAAAGGATAAGCGGCTGTGGTAAAGGCTCCAGGCGGACGGATGGTTTGCCGTCATCGCGTCCTGAAAACGGCCAAACTGCGGCAGGGAGTAACGGCAAAAATGAGCCAGCAGGGCCAGACTTTGCTGGCGATTGATGGGCCACAGCAGTGTGTGTGGTGTGGCCCGGGAGGCATGTTCAGACTCAAGTTCTGGTTCTGGCTCAGCGAATGTGGCGAAGAGGTCGCCACTGGCGTATGACTCACTTTCCATTGCGAAGCTTTGCCTTGCTCCGGGCTTAAGACTGCCGATGGTAACAATGCCATGGCGCTGCAGGCGCGCGACTATCTCGCTGATATCGTTTGTAAACTGCAAAGGCTGCGGCAAGTTTGCAATGTCGGGCGCTTTTAATTTATTGCGGTTGCTGGCATCGAAATTCCACTGACCACCGACGGGCTTGGCACCATCCATCAGAATGTTAAAGCGCTTTCGCATCCGCCGATAAAAGCTTTCCATCAGTATGTGTTTACCTTTGGGAAAGAGCGCATTTATCTCATCAAACGGCAGTAAAAAGTGCTCGCTTTCCACCATCTCGACTTGCACCCCAGGCGGCTCAAAGCTGCCAAGCTGCAACAGCAGCCGATACTCATCGGGGCGCTGATATTCAAAGCGACCGGCAGCTGTTATTTGCAGCACATGGCTTAAAAGCGCTGGCAGGTCGACAAATTCGGCGCTGTCGTCCAGGGTGAGGTGCAGCACCCTATGACCCGCTGCCTTAAGGCTTGTGGCAAAGTCCACCATGGCCGCGAAAAAGGCGCACACCTTCTGGATATGATGGGTAACGTAGCTGTTTTCCTGCTTAAGCTCAGCAATAAGATAGAGCACGCCATCATCGCGCTGACTGAACCAGGAGTGGTGACTCCCCAGCTGATCGCCAAGGAGTAATCGAAGCGTATGGAACTTAAAATCGCCCTTGGGGCTTTGGGGTAACATCGGGTTGTGGCTCATTCCGGCTGGGAAAGAAAGGCCACGACAAAGGGTAATCACAACCTGTGCAAAGGCGTTCGCAAAGGCAAAGGCGATGGCAAAAGCCGTGGCAGTCAGCAAAGATTACGAACCAGCGGCTGATATCGATCACCAAAGCGCTCCGCAGCACAGGCCAAGCCTGTTCAAAACAAACAGGTCAGGCCAAGCCTGTTCAGGCCAAATCTGCTTGCAGCCATTCAGCCAGTCGCTCCCATAGGGTTTCTGCAGCGCGGCTGCGGCTATTGCGGCCAAGGCAAACCAGATGCACAGGTTGGGTTTCAGGATGTTGCCATTCATCGAACAGGCTCACCAACTGGCCGGTGCCTAGGTAGCGGCGGGCCAGCAGGCGGTCGGCCATGATAATTCCCTGATCGGCCAGCGCCAGCTCCAGCAGGCTGCGGCTGTCGCTTGAAAGTATTGCGGCACTAACCCTGTGCTCGCTGATTCGCCCGTCGGGGCCACTGAACCGCCACAAATCCATACACAAATGACGATTGCGATACACGATACAATCATGCTCGCTTAAAGACTCAGGTGCCTCTGGCACGCCTCGCTGCTTAAGATAGCCGGGGCTTGCATACCAGCCAAAGCGTTTGAGCCCAACCCTTTTTGCCACCAGCGACGAATCCGGCAGCTTGCCCACCCGAATGGCAATATCCACCCCTTCATCGAGCAAATCCACCAGCTCGTCGCGAAAGTCCAGCTCCAGGCTGATTTGTGGATAGAGGCGCCGCAGTTCAATCACCCTTGGCATCAGGTATTCGGCGGCAAGCAAGGTCGAGCAGCTGAGCTTTACTCTGCCTGAAAGTGACCTTTGCTGACCCACCAACCAGTTTTCGGTTTGGGCCAGCAGCTGCGACAGGCCATCGGTAGCATTGAGCAAGGCCACACCGGCATCGGTCAATTTGAGTGCCCGGGTATGACGGGCAAACAGGCGCTCGGCGCAAAAGTCTTCCAACGCCGCAATTTTTTTACTGACAGAAGAGCGTGGCAACGCCAGCCTGTGGGCCGCCGCCTGAAAACTGCCAAGCTCAGCCACCAGCCTGAACACATAAATCAGCGGCAACTGCTGGTGCAAAAGATGCGGTTTAATGGGAGATTGGGGCGGCTGTGCGGGTGCGATGCTGTTGCTGTCATCGCTAACATCCGCTGTAAAAACAGGCTCATACATCAGTGTTTACCTTTGGGAATCATTGTGTTGCCCAGTTGGGGGCTAATCCTTGCGCCAAGGCTTAAGTATGCTGAAAAGCAGCTCAATACACCACAGGAGAACCCCATGGATACACAACAAGCCCCACAAAAAACACTGCTGATCACCGGCGCCACCTCAGGCATCGGCTATGCCGCCGCCAGCCATTTTCTTAAACTCGGCTGGCAGCTGGTGATAACCGGCCGCAATCAGGCAAGGCTCGATGATGCCGTTAGTCAGCTGCTGGCACAGCAAAAAGGGGCAAAGGTGCTGGGCGTGCTGGCCGACAGCGCTGATGTATCGCATTTACCGAGGCTTATGCACACGCTGGAAGAGTGCCAAATCCGCCTCGATGCCCTGCTGCTCAATGCCGGGATTTTCAAGCCGTTTGACCTTACCGATATGACAGACTCGATGTTTGAAGAAACCATGCAGGTGAATTTCAAAGGGCCGCTATTTACCCTGCAAACCCTGCTGCCACTGCTGAACCAGGGCGCGTCCGTGGTGTATACCTCCAGCATTGCGGTTGAAAAAGGCTTTGCCGGTGCCGCTATTTACAGCGCCAGCAAAGGCGCCTTCGAAGCGGCGGTGGCTGCCATTAACCTGGAATTGGCGCCGCGGAGCATTCGCATCAACAGCCTGCGCCCCGGGGTGACTCTGACCGAAATTCAGCAAAAGGCCGGCTTCAGCCAACAGCAGATTGACGGCCTTGGCGACCAGCTGTCCGCCACAGCCTTTGGCGGTTTCCTGCAACCTGAGCAGATGCTGGCGGGACTGACATTCCTGCTGTCTCCCGGCTCCGAAGGGGTAATAGGGACCAGCCTCACCATAGATGGCGGCTACTGCCTCTGAGAGAGTGAGTGGCAGCCTATGCCAGTACAGATCCAGGCGTTAAAGCAGAGAATCGCCAAGCCAGTTCAAAACGGCGGGACTAGCTGTTACGAGACTCGCTGTGAAAGGACTAGCCGTGACAGCGCAGGTCCAGAGCGTAGTGAAGCGTGGCCTGCTGGCTGTCTCTGCTCTGCTGGCTATCACTGTTCTTCTGGCTGTCACTGGCCTGCAGTCTGAAGCCGAGTTTTTCCAGCAATCGGATAGATGCAAGATTGCCAACCTCGACCCCGGCCACCAGGGTGTTCACCGGGGCCGACTTTGTCACCTCAGCGACAAAGGCGCTCAGGCATTCGCTGGCGATGCCGCCGCCCCAAAAGCGCTCCGCCAACAGGTAACCCAGGTGCGCCTCGGAAGCGCCGCTCGCCGACTCTTGCGCGTCGATATGCATAAAGATAAGCCCAGCCAGTGGGTTAGCGTCTTGCTTATCGTCCAGATTGACAAAAATAGCAGTGACCTGACTTTGAGATAACATCTCATCCAGCAGCGCTCTTGCCTTGGCTGCAGAGCCGATATCTGAAAAATTCGGCGGCAAATGCAGACATACCTCAGGGGTGAGTATCGCCGGTAAAGCCTCACTTAGAACCTGAAGCAGAGGCTCATCGGCGGCAGTCACGGCCACCAGCTTTGTTCTGGCGGTGTTGGTAATGCTGTTGTTGACAGCGGTGCCGGACATGCTGCTCACAGTAGCCCCCATATATCCCAAGTCACTTTTGTACCCATTCCCTGATATCCATTCCCTGATTACTTTTTGTCGGTAGGTGCAGGGAGAAATACCTCTGCCCGCTGTTTTCCCACCTTGTTAACGCCGATGTAAAAGCGGCTATGTGCTGGCCATGGTAACCCTTAAACGGCTGAAACAACAACGGCAGCCCAGGGCTGCCGTTTTGCGGTATGGAAACTCAGGCTGCTGTGCCGGTCTCAGCCCCATTCGCTGCTGTTTCAGCAGCGGCTGTATCTTTTGCGGGGGAGTCGATAAAGCTCACCCTGCCCCCATCTCGCCCTGCGATAGACAACTCATACACGGCGCGGTTTTTAAAATAAGAATTGGCGTAAAAGTCGAGGCGCTTACCCAGCAGAAAAGCGGCCACTCCCACATGCAGGCGGTTGGTTTTAATCCGCTCAAACTGATTAACCTCCGACAGCAAGCTTTTGGCCGACGACAGGTTTTGCGCCCGGGTTTGGCTGCCAAGGGAAAACAGCTGCGACAGGTCTTTATTGTCTTTCGGAATAGCGCGGCCGCAGGACTCCACATCCAAACGGAAGGCATTGAGCACCTCATTACCGCTGCGCTGCCTGAGCGCTGCCATGCCACGGCGGTTGAAATAGAGCCGGATCCGCTTTCGCAGACTGATGCCCTGCAGCGGCTGTGACAGCAGCCAGGGTACATTCAGTAAAAATGCCATATCGTGGTGCACCAATACCTCGGGCCCATCACAATGGCGCTGAACATGGGCAAGACTGATGCGCTCGCGGCAGAAAATGGTGACGTTGGCCCCCAGGCTGCCAAGGAGCTGCTGATGCCCCTCCACGGTGCAGGGCAGTAATATCAAGCGCCTGGCGGCCGAGTGGATCGCCTGCACCAGGGTCGCAGAATAACGGTACTGGGAGGTAAAGGCGCCGCCGCCCCCCATTACCACGATTTTGTCTTTCAGCTGCAGGGCGTCCATGCTGTGTCCGGCACAAATGGCTTTGTACAACTGCCGGGGGCTTCTGACCTGATAGTTCAGGCCTGCTTCATCAAATACCTGAAAGGTGGCGGCATTGATAAGCGAATCCCCGGCGTTGCCCGGATTGGGAATAAACACAAAGTCGTTTATCTGGTGTTCGGCAAAATAATCGATAACAGACTGCATGACATGTCCAGCAAAGTTTTTTCGCATGCTATGCCATTTAACCAAAAGACTCAAACCTTTGACTTACAAGCAACCAAACTGCTCACAACCTAGCTACTCCTAAGCTGCTGATGCTGTATAGATCCAGCGCAACTGCATCAATTGGTAACAGGCCGCCACAGGGCAGCCTGCTTGCTTTCAATCGCGCTTTCAGGGCGATTCATGCACCGGCTTGGCCAGCGCCTGGGGCGTAAGACCCAAAAGCTCCGGCAGCACGGTACCGACCGAAATCGACGAGAAGGTGCCGGTGACTATGCCTATCACCATGGCAGTGGCAAACCCCTCCAGCGCCGGGCCTCCCAGCAGCCACAGGGCACCGACCGTCATCAGCGTGGTGCCCGAAGTGACCATGGTGCGGGAGAAGGTTTGCACCACGGCGGCGTTATTGATGTCAGCCAACTTGTCATGGGGACGGGCAATCATCAGCTCGCGCATCCTGTCGGCAATAATGATGGAGTCGTTGAGCGAATAACCCAGCACCGCCAGCACCGCCGCCAACACAGTGAGGTTAAACTCCATTCCGGTAACGGCAAACACCCCCAGCACCAACACCACATCGTGCAGCAGCGCCAGCAGGGCGCCACTGGCAAGACGCCACTCAAAGCGCAGCGACAGATAGCCGAGGATACACATCAGCGCCACCAGCAGCGCAAGCCCGCCCTGCTCAAACAGCTCCTCGCCCACCTGCGGCGAAACTGAGTCACTGTCGAGCACCCGCGCATCGGCATCGATGGATGTCAGCGCCTGATTGAACGCCGGACGGGAGACTTCATCCAGCGGCTCGCCGGTACGGATCAAAAATCGCCCAGGCTCGGTGGCCACCACCGACAGGTTGGCGCCCATCACTGGGGTCAATGCTTGCTCCAGGGTACGGGGCTCGGTGTCGGGGGCCATCACCACTTCGGCATAGGCGCCGCCGGTAAAATCGAGTCCCAGATTAAAGCCCTTGAACCCCACCAGCAGCATAGAGGCTAAAAGCAGCAGCACAGAGATGCCGCTCATCAGATACCGAATTCGGCTTAACGTTTGATTTTTCATGTTTAAATCCTCACTGCCTTGCGCTCATCGCGGCCATATACCCAATTGATAATCACCCGGGATAAGAAGATGCCGGTGATCATGGAAGTCACCAATCCCAGACCCAGGGTCAGGGCAAAGCCCTGCACCGGACCATTACCTATGGCATACAGCACCAACGCGGTGATCATGGTGGTGAGGTTGGCATCGAGGATGGTGCCAAAGGCAGAGGAAAAGCCGCGGTCGATGGCAAGCGCCAGGCTGCGCCCTTCTTTCATCTTGTCGCGGATACGCTCAAATATCAGTACGTTGGTATCGACAGCCATACCGACGGTGAGCACCAAGCCGGCGATGCCCGGCAGGGTGAGCACAGCGCCGGGGATAAGGGCAATCAGCCCAAGCAACATGATCATATTGGCCAGCAGCGCCACATTGGCCACCCAGCCAAGACGTCTGTACCACAGCGCCATAAACAGCAAGGTGGCTCCCAGCCCCAGAGTGAGTGCTGCAAAGCCATTGTGAATGTTTTCCGCCCCCAGGCTTGGGCCTATGGTGCGCTCTTTTTTGATGGTCACCGGCGCCGTCATTGAGCCAGCCCGCAGCAACATGGCCAGCTCCTGCGCTTCCTGATGGCTGCCAAGCCCTGTGATAGAAAAGCGATTCCCCAGCTGACTGGTGATGGTAGCCACCGAAATAATCCGGCTGTCCTTGCGGGTGCCCTGCTCTGTGGCCTGATACTCGCTGTAACTGGTGGCCATGGGCTTGCCAATGTGCGTACGGGAAAAATCCGCCATCCGGCGGCCGCCTTCGGTATCCAGCGCAATATTCACTGAAGGGCGTCCCATTTCATCGCTGCCAGCGCGGGCATCCTTAATATGCTCGCCCCCAAGCACGCTTTGACGGGCAATGCCGATACGCCCTTCGCCGAAGGGCATTTGCTGCGCGCCGGGGCTGTCGCTGAGCTCATAGAAGGCCAGGCTTGCAGTTGCCCCCAGCACCCGCTTGGCGGCAACCGGATCCTGCACTCCGGGCAGCTCCACCAGAATGCGGCTGTCGCCCTGTCGCTGCACCACGGCTTCAGTGATCCCAAGCTCACCAATGCGGCCACGCATAATGCGCACGTTTTCACCCATGGTTTGCTGGCGGATAAGCTGACGTTCGTTATCGGACAGGCGCAAATGCAGCGCACCGTCTTTGGTGCTGATATGCCACTGTGGATAGCTGCGTTGCAGCCAAACTTTAAGCTGCGACAAGCCAGCTTCATCGCCTGCAACGCGGATGGCGTCAGGCGTCTCGCCGCTGGCATCGTCTTTGTAAAGCGCAACGCCGCGGCTGCCTTGAGCACGCAGCTGTTCACGGATAGCCGACGACAAGGCATCACCCTGGGCGGCATACACAGGTTGCAGATCCACCTGCATCAAAAACTGCACCCCGCCTCGCAAATCCAGCCCGAGTTTTACCGGCGAAAGCCCGAGCCGACTGAGCCACTCGGGCGCGGCAGGCACCATAGACAGGGTAATGGCTGAGGCTTCTCTGGCTGTTGGCAACAACAGCGCTCGGGCCGGCATTTGCTGCTGCGGCTCGGCAAGCACCACCAGCACATTATCGCCGTCGCGGCTGATGTGCTTAATGGCAATATTGGCAGCGCCAAGCTGCTCACTGATGGTCTCTGGCCCAAGCCAGGCATCTTTGCCCACCACCAGCGCGGCATCTTCACCAAAGAAGCTCGGCAAGGCCGACAATGCCAGTAAAATCAGTCCAATAAGCAGGCTGAGCACCTGCCAGGGGGAATTACGGTTAAGGCTTTTACGCGCAGACGACTTTTGCCGCCCACGCTGGAGGATAGAATCGGTAATCATGATGTTCTCTCACAAAATCTGTGTCCAAGCCGCGACGAAACCGCGCGGCCCCAGACAGGCCAAAGGCCTGATTAAGCGAGAGAAAAATCGGCTTGTTGGATAAAGCGGAATTGCAGATTGGTGTCTTTCCAGCCACCGGGGCGCAAGGTGCCACCGGTTTGCGGCCCAAGCACCCACTGTACCTGAGGTGGCTTGGGTTCTATCCGTCCCGGCTCAAGTTCGGGCGAGCTTGGCATCGCCAATTCGAACAGCAACTGATATTCGGGGGCAAAATCGCGCTGCCACTGACTTTGCAGCACCTGCCATCGAAACGAGCGGGGAATATTAAGATCTTTGCCAAGCGGCAGTGACGAGCCGGCGTGATGACTTCCCGATCCCAATACCTTGGCGGCCAGCGGCGTGGCGGCACTGAGGTCCAGATGCACCGG
This sequence comes from Shewanella khirikhana, assembly GCF_003957745.1. Classification (NCBI taxonomy): domain Bacteria; kingdom Pseudomonadati; phylum Pseudomonadota; class Gammaproteobacteria; order Alteromonadales; family Shewanellaceae; genus Shewanella; species Shewanella khirikhana. The sequence continues at coordinate 2,624,180 of NZ_CP020373.1, forward strand.
CAAGTTATCACCGCTTGTGCCATTAATGTCAGAAAAAATGCCATTGATTTCAGAAAAAATGCCATCGAAATCAGAGCAAAGCTCAACACAGGATTGTCCACCGGATAAGGCCACCGACTCGACCGAGTGGTCGGCGGCAGATGCCTGCACCGCGCCCGCCCAGACTGCGAAAAGCAGGCCGAGAACAAATAGCAGTGCGGCAAAGACAGATTTGGTGGCGTTCATAGTGGCTAATATGGGGCTCGCTCAGGCACTTTTCAAGGGCAGATTACATCAAGTGCTGGATGGGCACGAAACAACAGTAAGCCGGGAGCGCACCGAACACTAAACATTGGCTCTATATCGTGGCTCGTGCAGCTGCTTCGCAGCTGAAGCTTTATGTTCTTGGCTGAAGCCAGGCGTCTTGGCGGTAGCTCACTTGTACTGAGTGCCGGTCAAAGCAGCCCCTGCTCGAGTGCGGTAAAAAACAGCTCTTCATCTTCGGCCACGCGGGCTTTGAGTGGTTCACGCAGCTCGCGCACAGCGTCGGTTTCGGCGTCCATTCCCTGACACAGCACCTGAAAGCGTTTCAGGTTACCCAGGGTCATGGGCTGCTCCAGCAAATGTTTGGCTTCGGCAAGTTTGTTGAGACTCATGGCGATTCCCCGTCCAGGCATCCGTGGCGGGATACCATCAATAAGGGCCGACGCTTCTCCAGAAACTGCGTTGGTGCAAGCAAAACCTGCGGCCTGTAAATAATCAAAAAGGTTGGGCTAACAGGTCGTTGATAACACGCCTGCAGCGGCGCGCCAATAATAAAAGCCCCAACATCACAAAGGACAGACCAGCCATATGATGTCGGGGCTTTGGGGATCAGAGCTTGAATCGCCCTACTATACCACTGAGTTTACTGGATATTCCGTTGATACCATTGGCCGAACTTTGCACCTGCTCACTGCCCTCGGCGTTCTTGCGGGCCAGCACGCTGATTTCTTCCACACTCAGGTTAATGGTGTTGACCACAGTGGCCTGCTCTTCGGCGGCAACCGCAATCTGGTGGTTCATGTCACGGATAGCCATCACAGAGTCGGCAATCGCCCCCAGGGCAGCAATCGCCTTATTGGCCTTTTCTGATGTTTGAGTGGCTTCCGTCACATTGACCCGCATGGATTCAACCGAGCGGCGGGACTCGGCCTGCAAGCGGCCAATCAGCGACTGAATTTCTTCGGTACTGTTTTGGGTTCGACTGGCAAGATTTCTCACCTCATCTGCCACCACCGCAAAGCCGCGTCCCTGTTCGCCGGCGCGGGCCGCTTCAATGGCGGCATTAAGCGCCAACAGGTTGGTCTGCTCGGCAATGCCGCGAATAACCCCAAGGATAGAGCCTACGTTTTCGGTTTCTTTCTCAAGGTTCTCGATAATGCCGCTCACATCGGTGATATTGTCCACCAGCGCCATAATGCTGCGACGGGTGTCTTCTACCACGCCCATGCCGTCCTGAGCATGGTGATCGGCTTCAGAGGCCATTTCCGAAGCGCGCTGGGCATTCTGGGCTATGTCATCCACAGTGTGGGTCATCTCCTGCATCGCCGAGGCGGTATGCGCCAATTGATCGGCCTGAGACTCTGAGTTGACCCGGCTCTCTTCGGTGACGCCCAGCATGCCACTGGAGGACTCGCCCAGAGTACGGGATGCCTCCGTGAGTTCGCTGACAATGCGGCGCAGGTTGTCATTCATCTCAGCCATGGCCGCATAAATACCGGTACTGCCTTGGGTCTGGAAGTTCTGCCCCAGGTTCCCAGCGGCGATCTCTCGGGCAATGGATGCCATTTCTCTGGGTTCGCCACCCACAGGCCGACGAATGGCGCGCACTACGGTAATGGCAAGCCAAATGGCCAGCAGCAGCGCTGCTATGGATACCACAATCACGGTATTGATGGCTGCTTCACTTTCCTGCTGCGCATGGGGGCCCAGCTCATCCTGCTGCTGCTGAATCGCTTTGTTGTACTCATCAAGCACCCCTGCCACCTTGGGGCCAATCACATTCAGTCCCTCATTGATGCGCTTATTGCGGCCCTGAATAATGCCGTACACCTCTTTAAGTGCGTCGCGGTATTTGGCGCGGCCTTCATCTATGCTCTGTACCTTGTCGGCAATCACGGCCGCGCTTTCGGTATTTTTAAGACCATCGACAGTGCCATCGAGGGCTGACAGTTCCTGCAATGCCCGTTGATAATCATCTTCTTTATTGGAAATCAGAAACTTGGAAGCATACAGCCTGGCAAGCATCAGTTTTTCCTGGCTTCTTGCGGCAATAAACAAGCCTTCGGAATCACCTTCCTGATACAGGGCAGTAATGATATCGGTCACCTTTTCCCGCATGCCAAGCCCCGTAGGGTCCAATACATCGTGTACCACCTTGTTGCGGGCGGCAAAGTCGCGGGTAACGGCTTCAAAGGTAGAGGCGTAGTTTTTCACCAGTTCGTCGGCCTGGGCCAGCAGACGGTCGCGGGCGGCATCAAGCTCCAGTTCCTTGGCCTTGGCAAAGCCTTTATTGAGCTCAGCCATGTTTGTCTGAAATGACTGATAAACCTTATCTTCCGGGGTTTTAAGGTACTTGAGGACATCGACCCGGGCACGGAGCAAAGTGGCTTCGGCTTCACTGGCTGCGTTGGAGCTTCGCGCCAGCAACCTATATTCAGTGAAGTTATCAAAGCCCTGAGTCAGTCCACGGTATCCGGCCACTGTGACCACCATTAGAAGCAGAATCACGGCACCGAATGAGTAATAGAGCTGCTGAGAGAGCCTGAGGCTGGAAAACATACGGGTTCTCCTGGTTAGGGTTATAAACTCCGTACCTCCTTCCCTGGCAGCCGGATGGGTTCAGCACTGCACGACAACTAGAGGGTGCCACCCAAGCCTTTGGCAGCATTGCAACAACTTGGTAACCCTCTCTTAAATATAATTGGCCACCCGAACACAAAAATCAATCGAGCGTCTGATACAGGCAGCATGACAGGCTTGTTTTGCACTCTGATGACCCTATACATCATGCCTGCCGCCGTTTCTCCGCCCGTCTGTATCGAAATTATTCCACCCTTATCCAGCATTGCTGATGAAAATCCCGCCCGAATTTACATGTTTTAAGAATTGTTTAAGGAAATTCATTTGATATGCACAGTCCGCAATATTTTCGCAACAGACGAAACACACACAGAAACATTGCGGGAACAGCCCATTGCCACGAGCTTAACCGTGCTCAATTGGCAACGGACATAACTATAAAGTTCAAGGAGATGTAATGAAGAACTCTGTATCATTGACAGCAAACGCAGTGCGCTTGGGGATTTTGGCGCTTTCCACCAGTCTGGTTTTTCCAGCTGTAGCAGCAGAAGAACAGCCTGTTGAACGTATTGAAGTTACCGGTTCTAAAATCAAGCGTATCGGTGAACTGGCCCCGACTCCAGTTACCGTTATTACCGGTGATGGCCTGGTAGAAGCTGGCGTGGTTAACGTTGCCGACCTGCTGCACAAAATGCCTAACACTCTGGTTGGTCTGTCACCAGAAACCACCAACAACACCATTTTCGCCAGTGGTCTGAACAACACTGACCTGCGTGGTCTGGGTTCGAACCGTACTCTGGTGCTGGTAAACGGCCGTCGCTTCGTAGCCGGCTCTCCAGGCTCTGGTGCTGTTGACCTTAACAACATTCCGACTGCCGTGGTTGAACGTATCGAAATCACCACCGGTGGCGCTTCTGCTGTATATGGCTCCGACGCTATCGCCGGTGTGGTAAACATTGTTACCAAGAAGAGCTTTGACGGCCTGGCTGTGGATGTTTCTACCACTCAACCTTCACAGGACGGTGGCGAAGAGAAATACGCCTCGCTGACCGTGGGTAACGAAGGTGAGAAAGCGAGCTTTATCGCTAACCTGAGCTTTGCGTCTCAGGGACAGATCTCTTACCTCGACCGTGACTTCCTGCGCGATGCGCCTATCGTGGTTCGCAACCAGGATGCGCAAACTGAAAACGACCCTCAGGCAATTTTCTGGGGTTACGGTGAACAGGTGCTGGCCTCTTACACCAAAACTGGTAGCTTCCGTGCATCTGACGGCCAGCGCTACACCTTTGACGACAACGGTACCCTGCGCCTGCAACAGCTGGGTGAGCCTCTGCCACCACTGACCAGTGGTCGTATCGATTACCTCGGCGGTGAAGGTTACAGCTTTGCAGAAAACGGTTACATGCGTACTCCGCTGGACCGCATTAACTTCTTCAGCTTCATGAACTATGACATCAATGATGATCACAGATTTACCATGGAAGTTTCTGCAGCCCGTTCAGAAGCCTATGGCGAAAGCTCTCCTGCATTCCTGTTCTTCGGTTTGCGTGGCGACAACGCCTTCCTGTCCCCTGAAGAAGCCGCTATTGTCGGTAATCGCGTAGGTGTTGGCTATCTGGCCGCAGACTTTGGTAACCGTCAATACAGCCAGGAGCGTACGACTCTGCGCGGTGCTGTCGGTTTTGAAGGCAGCCTGACCGATACCTGGGGCTACGACGTCTATGCCACTATCGGCCACGTGCAGGCAGACACCGAATGGTACGGTGAAATGTTCGAGCAGCGTTTCCTGAGCGCCGTTGATGTGGTGCGCAACGACGCCGGTGAGATTGTTTGTCGCGACGAAGTTGCTCGTGCCCAGGGCTGTTTGCCACTGAACATCTTTGGCCGTGGTCTGTACGATCAGGAAGCTTATGACTGGGTTGCCACCGACGCGCTGCGCCGCTCATCCATTGAGCAAATCGCTGCCGGTGCCTCTGTAAGCGGCGATCTGTTCGAACTGCCAGCAGGTTTTGTGGCCAGTGCTTTCTCGGTTGAATACCGTAAAGAATCCTCTGATACTCTGCCCGATCCAGCCATGCGCGCCGGTCTGCTGTTCAACAACAGCTCTCAGCCAATGGAAGGTGAGTTTGACGTAACTGAAGCTGCGGTAGAACTGTCTATTCCGCTGATTTCTGACGTATTCCTGATGCAAGATGTAGTACTGGAAACAGCTTACCGCTACATGGATTACTCTACTTCTGGTTCCGACGATGCCTGGAAAATCGGCCTGAACTGGAGCGTGTATGACGATCTGCGTCTGCGTTTGAACCGCTCCAAGTCAGTACGTGCTCCAAACATTGCCGAGCTATACAACCCACCTGGCCAGACCTATCGCAGCATGCGCGATTACTGTGCCTTGAGCTACCGCAATCAGATCAACCCAGAGTACCTGGATAACGTGCTGGCCAACTGTGCTGCACAGGGTATTCCTGCTGATTTCGAACCTTCAGAACAATGGTACGGCTCTACCCGCCCAGGCTTCATCGTAGGTAACGAAGATCTGCAAAACGAAGTGGCTCACGACATCACTCTGGGCTTCGTGTATACCCCAAGCTTCATTGAAAACTTCAGCATCACCATGGATTACTGGAAGTTTGAGATCGAAAATATGATCTACAGCTTCAGCGGTCCAAACCTGGTGAAATACTGCTACCAGTCGAGCAGCGTAGACAACCAGTTCTGCCCGCTGATCGAACGCGACCCAGTCAGCCATGAAATCGTTAACTACTATGAAAAGCCTGTTAACTCGGCTCTGAGCGAAACTGCCGGTATCGACATCGAAGTGAACTACAAGCTTGAAACCGGCTTTGGTGACATAGGCTTCCGCCTGTTCACCACCTACCTGGATGAGCGTAAGTTCAACTCAACCGGTTTTGCTGAGGACGAAGTGGTTGAGCGTGGCGAGCAGGCTTTCCCTCGCTGGCGTCATCGTTTCACCACAGACTATACCTACGAGGACTTCTCTGCGGTGCTGACCATGAACCACAGAGACAGCAGCGTGCTGGATAACGACTGGGCTCCAAACGTGAACAACTACAATGAGGTTCCCTCATACACCACGTTTGACCTGACCGCTCGTTACAACATCACCAACGATCTGCAGGTTCGCGGTGGTATCCTCAACCTGTTTGACGAAACCCCACCTCGTCAGCCAGGCGCCTACAACGCCGGTGCCTATTACGATGTAATCGGCCAGCGCTTCACTGTAGGTGTGAACTACAAGTTCTAACCTTGCTCGGGGAGCCCTGGTTTCAGGGCTCCTAACCAATCTCCCAACACTTTTCTACCCTGAAACAAAAAGCCACCCGATTGGGTGGCTTTTTTATTTAGCGTGTTGGCTTAGTGGCCAATTAGCCCTGGGCTTTGTTCACGCGCTCGTGCAGTTCCTGCACCGAAGCAACCTTGTTACGGTCGTCGGCGTTGTGAGCCACACAGTTGGCGAAGGCCGCGTTCAGGGTGGTGGTGTAGTTCACCTTGTAACGCAGTGCAGCGCGGCGCAGCTGGCGTGAATCTTCGATGGCCTGACGGCCTTCGGTGGTGTTCACGATATAGGCGTACTCACCGTTCTTGATGCGGTCAAGAATGTGTGGACGGCCTTCGTGCACCTTGTTCACCAGACGTGGGTTGATACCGGCTTCACCCAGTACCACGGCGGTACCGTGGGTGGCGTCAAGCTCATAGCCCAGCTCCAAAAGCTTGGCGGCCAGGTCGGCAACCTTCTTCTTGTCGCTGTTACGCACAGACAGAAGCGCGCGGCCACAGCGTGGAACATCCTTGATAGAGGCCAGCTCAGACTTGGCATAGGCTTCGGCGAAGGTATCGCCCACACCCATTACCTCACCGGTAGAGCGCATTTCAGGGCCGAGCAGCGGGTCAACGCCAGGGAACTTGTTGAAAGGCAGCACCACTTCTTTCACTGAGTAGAAAGGCGGGATAACTTCCTTGGTAAAGTTCTGCTGTTTCAGGCTCTGACCTGCCATCACACGGGCGGCAATCTTGGCCAGTGGCACACCGGTGGCCTTGGACACGAATGGCACGGTACGGGCAGCACGTGGGTTAACTTCAATCATGTAGATTTCGTTATCCTTCACGGCGAACTGCACGTTCATCAGGCCCACTACGCCCAGCTCGAAAGCCAGCTTGGTCACCTGCTCACGCATTTCGTCCTGAATCGCCTTGGACAGGGTGTAAGGAGGCAGCGAGCAGGCAGAGTCACCAGAGTGAACACCGGCTTGTTCGATGTGCTCCATAATGGCACCGATAACCACGGTTTCGCCATCACACACGGCATCGATATCCACCTCGGTGGCATCGTCCAGGAAGCGGTCCAGCAGTACTGGCGAGGCGTTGGATACGCTTACTGCTTCGTTGAAGTAGCGGCGCAGATCCTGCTCGTCGTACACGATTTCCATCGCGCGGCCACCCAGTACGTAAGATGGGCGAACCACCAGTGGGTAACCGATACGCTCGGCAGCAATCACAGCACCTTCAACCGTGGTGACTGTATCGTTTTCAGGCTGCTTCATGTTAAGGCGTTTGATGGCCTGCTGGAAACGCTCACGGTCTTCGGCGCGGTCGATGGCGTCTGGGCTGGTACCGATAATAGGTACACCGGCAGCTTCGAGGGCACGGGCCAGTTTCAGTGGCGTCTGGCCACCGTAGTGCACGATAACGCCTTTTGGCTGCTCGATACGCACGATTTCCAGTACGTCTTCCAGGGTCACTGGCTCGAAGTACAGACGGTCTGAAGTGTCGTAGTCGGTAGAAACGGTTTCAGGGTTACAGTTAACCATGATGGTTTCATAACCGTCTTCACGCAGCGCCAGCGCGGCGTGTACACAGCAGTAGTCGAACTCGATGCCCTGACCGATACGGTTTGGACCACCGCCCAGTACCATGATCTTGTCTTTGTCGGACGGATTGGCTTCGCACTCTTCCTCGTAGGTGGAGTACATGTAAGCGGTGTCGGTGGCAAATTCAGCGGCACAGGTATCCACACGCTTGTAAACCGGGAACACGTTGAAGCGCTCACGCAGCTTGCGGATTTCGCCTTCGCTGATCCCAAGCAGAGCACTCATACGCGCATCGGAGAAACCTTTACGCTTGAGTTTACGCAGGAAGTCCGCATCGATACCGGTAACACCCAGTTCTTTCACCTTGGCTTCCAGCTGGATGATTTCTTCAATCTGCACCAGGAACCAACGGTCGATGTTGGTCAGGGCGAAAATATCATCCACAGACAGACCGGCGCGGAAGGCATCGCCAATGTACCAAATGCGGTCAGCGCCCGGCTCTTTGAGCTCATGGCGAATTTTCTGCATAGCATCGGCGTCGGTCAGGTCGACGATAGGGTCGAAACCGTTGCGGCTTACTTCAAGACCACGCAGGGCCTTTTGTACCGACTCCTGGAAAGTACGGCCGATGGCCATCACTTCACCCACAGACTTCATCTGAGTGGTCAGACGGTCGTTGGAACCGGCGAATTTTTCGAAGTTAAAGCGTGGCACCTTGGTTACCACGTAGTCGATGGACGGCTCGAAGGACGCAGGGGTGCGACCGCCGGTGATGTCGTTCATCAGCTCATCGAGGGTAAAGCCCACGGCGAGCTTGGCGGCAACCTTGGCAATCGGGAAACCGGTTGCTTTAGAGGCCAGCGCAGATGAGCGCGATACACGGGGGTTCATCTCGATAACAACCATACGGCCGGTAGTCGGGCTGACACCAAACTGTACGTTGGAGCCACCGGTTTCCACACCGATTTCACGCAGTACCGCCATAGAGGCGTTACGCATGATTTGGTATTCCTTATCGGTGAGAGTCTGGGCTGGAGCCACAGTGATGGAGTCACCTGTGTGCACACCCATGGCGTCGAAGTTTTCGATGGCGCAGACGATGATGCAGTTGTCGTTGCGGTCACGCACCACTTCCATCTCGTACTCTTTCCAACCGATCAGCGACTCGTCAATCAGCAGTTCATTGGTTGGAGACAGTTCGAGACCCTGAGAACAGATTTCTTCGAACTCTTCCTTGTTATAGGCGATACCGCCGCCCGAGCCACCCATGGTGAAGGATGGACGGATGATACAAGGGAAGCCAACCAGGTCGAGAACGCCGTAGGCCTCTTCCATGCTGTGGGCGATACCGGCGCGTGGACACTCAAGGCCAATCTTCTTCATGGCCTGGTCGAAACGGGCGCGGTCTTCAGCCTTGTCGATGGCATCAGCAGTGGCGCCGATCATCTCAACGTTGAATTCCTTCAGAACGCCTTTGGCTTCCAGCTCCAGCGCACAGTTCAGCGCAGTCTGGCCACCCATGGTAGGCAGAATGGCGTCTGGACGCTCTTTGGCGATGATGTTGCGTACCACTTCCCAGTGGATTGGCTCGATGTAAGTGGCATCGGCCATCTCTGGGTCGGTCATGATGGTGGCCGGGTTGGAGTTCACCAGGATGACGCGGTAGCCTTCCTCGCGCAGGGCTTTACAGGCCTGGGCGCCGGAGTAGTCGAATTCACAGGCCTGGCCGATAACAATCGGGCCAGCACCCAGGATAAGAATACTTTTTATGTCAGTACGTTTTGGCATTGCTTCAATCTTCTCCAGCTCGGCTTACTTGGCGTTCTTGCGATACTCTTCAATCAGTTCGATGAAATGGTCGAACAGCGGGGCACAGTCGTGTGGACCTGGGCTGGCTTCCGGGTGCCCCTGGAAGCTGAACGCCGGCTTGTCTGTGCGGTGAATGCCCTGCAGCGAACCGTCGAACAGTGACTTGTGGGTCACCTTGAGGTTGGCTGGCAGCGTTGCCTCGTCCACGGCAAAACCGTGGTTCTGGCTGGTGATCATCACAGTGCCCTTTTCAACGTCACCCACTGGGTGGTTGGCACCATGGTGACCGAACTTCATTTTCAGGGTCTGGGCGCCACTGGCAAGGCCAAGGAGCTGGTGACCCAGACAGATACCGAATACCGGAATGTCTGTCTTGAGGATGTCCTGAATTGCCGCAATGGCGTAGTCACATGGCTCTGGGTCGCCAGGGCCGTTTGACAGGAACACACCGTCCGGATTCATCGCCAGCACTTCGCTGGCTGGAGTCTTGGCAGGTACCACGGTCACGTCACAACCACGGTCAACCAGCATACGCAGGATGTTGGTTTTCACGCCGTAGTCATAAGCCACAACCTTGAATTTCAGTTCGCTTTCCGGGGTATCTGAAGGCAGACCGCCTTCCAGACGCCAACTGCCCTTGCGCCACTGATAGCGCTCGGCAGTGGTCACTTCCTTGGCCAGATCCATGCCCTTGAGGCCTGGGAAGGCTTTGGCCGCAGCCAGTGCCTTGTCGCTGTCCAAATCACCCACCAGGATACAACCGGCCTGAGCGCCCTTTTCACGCAGAATGCGGGTCAGCTTGCGGGTATCGATATCGGCAATACCAACGACGTTGTTGGCTTTGAGATAATCACTTAAGGATTGGGTGGAACGGAAGTTACTGGCGATTAGGGGAAGATCGCGAATGATGAGACCACAGGCATGAACCCCATTGGATTCAGTGTCTTCATCGTTGGTACCGGTGTTTCCGATGTGGGGGTAAGTCAGGGTAACTATCTGGCGAGAATAAGAAGGATCCGTCAATATCTCTTGATAGCCTGTCATTGAAGTGTTAAAAACAACTTCTCCGACAGCAATTCCATCTGCACCTATTGCTGTGCCTGAGAACAGGGTTCCATCTTCGAGTACGAGTAAGGCAGACTTTGTCAACGCGACCTCCGAAAGAGCCAAGTCATTGTTATTTGAAGAATTTTGTCGATTTAATTACCAATTTTCCGCAAAAACACGAAATTTTGACAAATTCCAATGATTATATCTGCGAAGCTTGGCTTCGTCTATACAGTACGGTCAGAGATTATAAAAAAACCGCTCAATGGCGGTTTTTTTAATCAACTCAATCCCAATACCTGTTGCATATCGTAAAGACCCGACTTCTGATCGGCCAACCATTTGGCTGCACGCATAGCGCCATTGGCAAAGGTCATACGACTGGATGCTTTATGGGTAATTTCCAAACGCTCGCCGATATCGGCAAACATGGCGGTGTGTTCGCCCACCAGATCGCCGGCGCGCACAGTGGCAAAGCCGATGGTCTGACGATCGCGCTCACCCGTGATGCCCTCACGGCCGTAGACGGCCACTTTTTCCAGGTCACGCCCCAAGGTTTGGGCAATCACTTCGCCCATCTTGAGTGCGGTACCGGAAGGCGCATCTTTCTTGTGTCTGTGGTGGCCTTCGATGATTTCGATATCTGTGTACTCACCCATCACCCTGGCGGCTACTTCCAGCAGTTTCCACATCAGGTTGACACCCACTGACATATTGGGGGCCATCACCACTGGTGTTTCTTCTGCCAGCGCCACTATCTGTTCTTTCTGGGCATGGTTAAAACCGGTAGTGCCAATCACTATGGCCTTGCCGTGCTTAACACACCAATCAAGATTAATCAGCGTGGACTCCGGAGAGGTGAAATCGATAAGTACGTCGAACTGCTCGGTTACCGCATCCAGGCTATCCACCAGGCTCACGCCCAGCTTACCCAAACCGGCCATTTCACCGGCATCAACACCGATCAAGGTTGAACCCGGACGCTCAATGGCGGCGCCGAGCACTATGCCTTCGTGGTTACCGGCCGCTTCCAGCAGTGCACGGCCCATACGGCCGCTGGCACCAATGACGGCGACTCGCACATGTGCTGTCATCTATTGCTCCCTGAAACACAAAAAAACGCCCGAGCATTGCTCAGGCGCTTAACATCAAACGATATCCAGAAGCTCAACTTCGAAAACGAGAGTTGAGTATGGCGGGATGGAAGAACCCGCACCACGCTCGCCATAGGCCAGGTGGAATGGCACGTACAGCTTGTACTTGGCGCCAACGTTCATCAGCTGCAGCGCTTCGGTCCAGCCGGCGATAACGCCAGATACCGGGAACTCGGCTGGCTGACCACGCACAACAGAGCTGTCGAACACTTTACCGTCGATGAAAGAACCGTGGTAGTGAGTGCGAACAGTTGACTCGTAGGTAGGCTTGTCGCCATTACCTTCACTCAGCACTTCGTATTGCAGACCAGATTCAGTCACGAATACACCGTCACGCTTGGCGTTTTCAGCCAGGAAGTTTTCGCCTTCGGCGATAGCGGCTTCGGCAGCTTCTTCCTGAGCCTGTTGCAGGCGGCGGCTGATTTCGGTAAAGGCAATCTGCAGATCCTGCATGGAAACGGCGCTTTCTTTGCCGTCGAATGCGTCGGCCAGACCGGCCTGTACGGCAGGGATGTCCAGACCTTCAAAGGAATTGGCGGCCAGTTGCTCGCCCAGCTGACGGCCTACGCCGTAGCTCGCCTGCAGCTCAACAGTGCTGAATTTATCAGACATAATTCGGGTTCTCTCGAATGTACATGAAAATAACGGCAGGTATTCTATCACGAAATAGGCAGCCGCGGCGAAAAAGCTCTGCCTTATTTAGTAATTTGACAGTTCTTCACCCCGGCCGCTTTTGCGGCCTCATACAGGGGCAGCACTTTTTGCTCCAGACGGCTAAGTTCACTGATGCGTGTGCCGTGTGAAGGGTGGGTTGAAAGCAGCTCTGGCCCCTGCTCGCCGCCCACTTTAGCCATATTTTGCCACAGCCTGGTGCCTGCTCTGGGGTCAAAACCGGCGCGGGCCATCAGTTCAAGCCCCATCACATCGGCTTCGGTTTCCTGCTCGCGGCCAAAGGGCAGAATGTAGCCCACCTGAGCGCCAAGCCCCAGCGCCGCCATATAAAGGTCACGATTGGCGATACCGCCTGCGCCCAGTGCCACATTGGCCAGCTGAAGCCCAGTGCCGGTCATCTGTGCCCGGGACACCTGTTCATTACTGTGCTGCGCCAGCACGTGGGACACTTCATGGCCCAGCACCACCGCCAGTTGGTCCTGATTTTCAGCCACCTTCAAAAGGCCTGTGTACACGCCGATATGGCCCCCCGGCAGCGCGAAGGCATTCACCTGGGGCGAGTCGAACACCACCACTTCCCAGCGCTGGGTGTTACCCGGCAGCGCCGCTGTGACCCGATTGGCCACACAGCCCACATAGGCATTTACCTTGCTGTCTTTGCTGATCTTTTGCTGCTTTTTCATCTCTTCGAACGACGCGGCACCAAGCTGGTCCATTTCTGATGCGGAAAACAGCAGGGTTTGGCCACGGCCTGTTGGCGATTGGTGAGTGGCACAGCCACCAAGCAGCGCCAGCAGCGCAGCGGCGCAAAGGAGTTGTTTCATTGGCTTATTCCTTTAATTACCCGTCATGATTTAACAGGGGCTCAACATGGGCACCATTCTACGCCGACTGCTGCCTCAGGCCAAATCGCCCGCGGATGCCTGCGGCGATTGCGCTCCGGGCGCGTGGACCATCCCAAAACGACGCCGGTATTGCTCCATTGTCACCCCGGTGTGCTTCTTAAACAGGCGCCTGAACGAGCTGGCATCTTCATACCCCACCGACCAGATGACGTTCAGGCTGCTTCGGGCCGATTGCTCCAGCTGGCGTTTTGCCGATTCAATACGAAGCCGCTGTAAATACTCAAGCGGGGTCTCCCCGGTCGCCGCCTTAAAGCGACGTTTGAAGTTACGCCCGCCCATGGCGACGGCATCGGCGGCCTCTTCCACACTGATTTTCTTGTCGAAATGGCGCTTAAGCCAGGCCTCGGCGCGGGCAATGCTTTCATCTTCGTGGTGCTTGTTGCCGGACTCGGCAAAGGGCTGTTGCAGTTCACGACTCGGCTCAAGCAGCATCACCCGGGCACAGAGCATCGCGATTTCCCGCCCGGCGTAGCGCTCAATCAGCCGAAGCAGCACATCATTAAAGGCACTGAAAGCGCCGCCGCAGATAAGGTCGCCATATTCCAGCAGTAATCGCTCACCGTGATAGCTGACTCTTGGGTAGCGGCGCCGAAATACCCCTTCAAGCATCCAGTGTGTAGTAGCATCGCGGCCATCGAGCAGCCCGGCCTCTGCCAGTAGGAAGGTGCCGCTGCAGGCGCTGGCAATAAAACTGCCGTCCCGGCTCATCTGGCGGACCCAGTCGACCGCAGGCGCGGCATTCTTAAGATAGCTATCCACATCGGCAAAGGTGGCCGAGGCAGATAAAAGGCTTGAGATAAGAATGATATCCGGCCGCTCAATATCATCGATGCCTGCATGGGGATGGATCTGCTGCCCTGTAGTGGTATCGACCGGTTTGCCATCCATGGTGACTATCTTGGCGACAAACCCGGCCTCAACATTTTTTATAAGCCCATGTTGCCCGGAAGCCGCCTGGCCATTGCCAGCCTTGGCATTGGCGCTCAGGCCTGAAGAGAGCTCAGCGGATTGGTCATCAGCCTTTTGCGGACTTTTTGATGCGGCAATACAGCGATTAGCCACATAGCAGGCATCCAGCACATTGTGCACTGAAGAGGCCATACATCCTGGCATGGCTAACACGGCAATCGTTGGCATTCCTGGCTCCAAGTCACATTTCGCACCTTTATGGGCAAATATGACCATTATTTGCCTTAACTGCAAGCACTAGACTGGCAAGCACAAGACCGATTGAAACACTGACAAAGGAGTGCGTATGTTGACCTTATTTGGAAGCCCCAACACCCGAACCGTGAGGGCGTTATGGACATTGGAAGAAACCACCCTGCCCTACGAGTATCGCAGGCTGGATCTGCGCGGCGGCGAGTGTCGCCAGCCCGAGTACCTCGCCATCAATCCCAATGGCAAGGTACCGGCGCTGCAGGATGATGATTTGATTTTGCTTGAAACCAACGCCATTTGTTTTTACATCGCCAAAGCGGCGCAAAGTCCACTGTTGCCCGAGTGCCCCAAAGCACAGGCAAAGCTGATGCAATGGAGCGACTTTGCTCTGTCAGAGCTGGAAGTCGGGCCCTGGGGACTGATTAAAAACGAGCGTATCTACCCGGATGAGCTGAAGCTGGAGATGGCACCGCTCAAGCGAACCATGGGCTGGGAGGGCATGCGGGCCCAGCGCATTCTGCACAAAGGAATAAGCAGCAGCGGCTATCTGCTGGAAAGCGGCTTTTCTCTGGCCGACATTCACAACTGTGTGGCACTGATGATGCACTTCAAGGTCGGGCTGCAGGTGATGCCTGAGCTGATGGATTACCTGAAACGCTGTATTGACCGCCCTGCCATCGGCCGCATGGTGGAAATGGGCGAAATTGCGCCGATAAGCCTCTGATGTGCTGCTGATTTGTTCAGGGTGCCTCCTGTAAAAATTGTGTTATCTTTTAGGAAGGCACCCAATAAAAGCGTATGCGTTCCATGACAAATCAGGCCAAAAACAAGCCCAAAGCTCTCTACTCCAAAGACCGTGAAAAGGCAGTGTCGGGCCTGATGGCCATGGATCATATCGACCATGGCAGCGAAGTGTCGGTGGAAATTACCACCCCGCTTGGGCAAAGGCTAACGGCCAACACCCACTTCATCGGTTACGACAATAAAAAGCACATCTTTTACAGCCTGCCTGCGATGAAACCCGCCGAAATGGACCTGTACCTGCAGGTGGGTTTCTGGGTGTTTGTTACCTGTATTTCCGAGCGGGCGGAAGGCGCTATCGTTAAGTTCAAAACCTGCATCGACCATGTCATTCGCACCCCGGTTGGGCTGATGATCCTCAAGCTGCCCGAACAGGCCACCCTGTTCCAGCTGAGGGGCGAGATGCGCTATCAGCTGAATATCAATGGATTTCTGCTGACTGCACAGCGGCGGATGGAGGTGGCGCTCAAAGACATTTCCATGAGCGGCTGCTGTTTTTCCTATCAGGGCATAGCGCCGGTGTTTGAGTCGGGGCAGGAGATGACGCTCGAAGTCGCATCCCCCGACAGCGGCGAAACCTTCCCCTTGTCAGGCATTATCCGCAACCGCCGGGTCCACAGGGGCCGTCAGGAATATGGCCTGCAATTTGATGATACCGGCACCGGCAACTGTAAAAAGTTGCTCTCAAGGTTGATATTCGATGGTGCCAAACTGGTATTCCGTCAGCCCAAGCCCGCCCCCAAGGCGCAGTAGCCGTTTAGTCTGCTCTGAAAAAACGATAAAAATCAGACAATAAAAAGCCCGGCATTGCCGGGCTTTTCAATTTACGGATTGGGATCAGCTGTTCAGATCCTGGAAGAACTTCTTCACCCCATCGAAAAAGCCTTCAGCCTTGGGGCTGTGTTTTTTCGACTCACCGGTGAGGCTGGCTTCAAATTCGCGCAGCAGTTCTTTCTGACGCTCAGACAGGTTGACCGGCGTCTCCATCACCACTTTACACAGCAGATCGCCCACGGCATGGCTGCGAACCGATTTTACGCCCTTTCCACGCAGACGGAACATGCGTCCGGTCTGGGTTTCGGCCGGGATCTTCAGGCTCACTTTGCCATCCAGGGTCGGCACTTCGATTTCACCGCCAAGGGCAGCCTTGGCAAAGGAAATCGGCACTTCACAGTAAAGGTTGTTGCCGTCGCGAACAAAAATCGGGTGTTCACGCACGGTTACCTGTACATACAGATCTCCCGGTGGTGCACCGAACTCACCCGCTTCACCTTCACCGGCCAGACGGATACGGTCGCCGGTATCGACACCGGCCGGAATTTTCACCGACAGGGTCTTGGTCTTCTCAACACGGCCATTGCCATGACACTTGCTGCAAGGATCTTTGATTATCTTGCCGCGGCCATGACAGGTTGGACAGGTCTGCTGCACGGCAAAGAAGCCCTGGCGCATCTGCACCTGGCCCATACCATGACAGGTACCACAGGTAGTGGCAGACGAGCCTTTCTTGGCACCTGAGCCATCACAGCTGTCACAGCCAACCAGGGTTGGCACTTTCAGCTCTTTGGTCAGACCGCGTACGGCCTCTTCCAGTGACAGCTCCAGGTTGTAACGCAGGTCTGAGCCTCGGGCTGCCTGACGCTGACCACCACGGCGGCCGCCGCCGAAGATATCGCCGAACACATCGCCGAAGATATCACCGAAATCACCGCCACCACCGAAACCACCGCCACCGCGGTTGGGATCAACACCGGCATGACCAAACTGATCGTAAGCAGCTTTCTTGTCAGCATCGGTCAGGATTTCATAGGCTTCCTTAACCTCTTTAAAGCTGGCTTCTGCCTCTTTGTCTCCGGGGTTACGGTCGGGGTGATACTTCATCGCCAGGCGCTTGTACGCCTTCTTGATTTCCCGCTCGCTGGCGTCACGGCCAACGCCGAGCACCTCGTAATAATCTCGCTTTGACATATGCTCACGCTTTCATTGCTTGGCTTGGACAAACGGGCGTGAGGGTTGCCCCTAACGCCCGCTACCGAGGTAATAAGCCGGGCTTATTACTTCTTGTCGTCTTTCACTTCTTCGAATTCGGCGTCAACAACATCGTCGCCACCGGCATTGCTGGAAGACTGACCCTGGGCGCTGCCCTCGGCGCTCTGGGCCTTGGCCTGAGCGATTTCCACCAGCTTGGAAGAAGCTTCAATCAGTGCCTGAGTGGCCTTGTCGATGGCTTCTTTGTCGTTGCCTTTTACAGCCACTTCAACATCGGCGATGGCGGCGTCAATCTTGGCCTTGTCATCGCTGCCCAGGGCTTCACCGGCTTCTTCAACCTGCTTCTTGGTCGCGTGTACCAGACCATCAGCCTGGTTACGGGCCTGCGCCAGCTCTTCGAATTTCTTGTCTTCGTCGGCATGGGCTTCGGCGTCACGTACCATTTTTTCGATTTCGTCGTCAGACAGACCAGAAGAAGCCTTGATGGTGATCTTCTGTTCTTTGCCGGTCTTCTTGTCTTTGGCAGACACGTGCAGAATACCGTCGGCGTCGATATCGAAGGTAACTTCAATCTGTGGCATGCCGCGTGGTGCTGGATCAATGCCTTCCAGGTTGAACTGACCCAGTGACTTGTTGGCGCTGGCCTGCTTACGCTCACCCTGCAGCACGTGAATGGTCACGGCGCTCTGGTTGTCGTCGGCAGTAGAGAACACCTGGCTTGCCTTGGTAGGAATAGTGGTGTTCTTTTCAATCAGCTTAGTCATCACCTGACCCATGGTCTCGATACCCAGAGACAGTGGGGTCACGTCCAGCAGCAGTACGTCTTTCACGTCACCAGCCAGTACACCGGCCTGAACGGCAGCACCGATAGCCACAGCTTCGTCAGGGTTTACATCCTTACGAGGCTCTTTGCCGAAGAAGTTGGTTACAGCTTCCTGAACCTTTGGCATACGGGTTTGACCGCCCACCAAAATCACTTCGTTGATGTCAGACACAGACAGGTCGGCATCGGCCAGGGCCACTTTCAGCGGCTCCAGAGAACGTTGAATGAGATCTTCAACCAGCGATTCCAGCTTGGCACGGGTCACCTTAACCACCAGGTGTTTTGGACCAGTGGCATCGGCAGTGATGTACGGCAGGTTCACTTCGGTCTGGTTGGTGCTGGACAGCTCAATCTTGGCCTTTTCAGCGGCTTCTTTCAGACGCTGCATTGCCAGTGGATCGTTACGCAGATCCAGGCCCTGCTCCTTCTTGAACTCGTCAGCAAGGTAGTTGATCAGACGGTTGTCGAAGTCTTCACCACCGAGGTGAGTGTCACCGTTGGTAGCCAGTACTTCGAAGGTCTGGTCGCCATCGTTGTTGTCGATTTCAATAATGGAGATATCGAAAGTACCACCACCGAGGTCGTACACGGCCACGATGTTGTCGCCCTGCTTCTTGTCGATACCATAGGCCAGCGCCGCAGCGGTTGGCTCGTTGATGATACGTTTTACTTCCAGACCCGCGATACGGCCGGCATCTTTGGTGGCCTGACGCTGGGCGTCGTTGAAGTAAGCAGGTACAGTGATAACCGCTTCAGTCACTTCTTCACCGAGGAAGTCTTCAGCCGTTTTCTTCATCTTTTTCAGCACTTCGGCAGACACCTGTGGAGGTGCCATCTTCTTGCCGCGGCTTTCCACCCAGGCATCACCGTTGTCAGCTTCGATGATCTTGAATGGCATGATGTTCACGTCGCGCTGAACTTCGTCGTCTTTGAAACGACGACCAATCAGACGCTTGATCGCGAAGAAAGTGTTGGTTGGGTTGGTGACGGCCTGACGTTTTGCAGGCTGGCCTACCAGCGTTTCGTCTTCAGTAAACGCAATGATGGAGGGCGTAGTGCGATCGCCTTCAGCGTTTTCAATCACTCGCGCCTTGCCGCCATCGAGCACAGCTAAACAAGAGTTGGTTGTGCCGAGGTCGATACCGATAATCTTACCCATGGAGTCCTCCAAAAAATCTTTTAAATGCAGTAATTCGTTGCTTGGTTTTGGATATGGGGCCGCGGTCTGAACTTTTCAAGTCCCGCATGATGCTCGCCACATCTCGTCCTTAACGCCTATATTGGGTCGGTCTTTTCGATTACAAGGGCCGAATAAAAAATTTTGATCCTTTTTGCAAAATTGATAGCCGAAAAGCGTATAATGCATGCAATCGAAGCGTCAGTGGCCATGCCATTGACAACGTTGTCTCGGTTCACAGGAACACTATCGTTGAAAACCTCAAGTTTGGCCTATGTTTACGGTATGGCTGCCGTACTGCTATGGTCTACGGTTGCCACGGCCTTTAAGTTGGCACTGGCGCACTATTCGCCTCTGCAGCTGCTGTTTATTGCTGTCATCAGCTCCATCTGTGCCCTTGCTGCCATTTTGGGATATCAGGGCAAACTGTCATTACTCAAGCGCCAGTTCAAAACGCGGCCGCTGTTTTATCTGCAAACCGGGCTGCTCAATCCTTTCCTCTATTATTTGGTGCTGTTTAAAGCCTACGACCTGCTGCCCGCCCAGCAAGCCCTGTCGCTCAATTACACCTGGGCAATTTTATTGCCGCTGCTGGCGGTGCCGCTGCTTGGGCAAAAACTGCGAAAAACCGACTTACTGGCGGCGCTTGTGGCCTACGGCGGCGTGTTTGTAATTGCCACCGGTGGCAGCCTGGGTGGCTTTTCGATTGAGAAGCCCACCGGCATGCTGATGGCGCTCACCAGCACTGTGCTCTGGTGTCTGTACTGGATAGTGAATACCCGCGATAAGGGCGACCCTGTGGTGAGCCTGTTGCTCAGCTTTATGGTGGGTCTGCCTTTCGTGACCCTGGCAATGCTGGCCACGCAGGGATGGCCAAGCTTTAATCCTCAGGGATTGGCGGCCGCTGTCTATGTGGGTCTGTTTGAAATGGGCGTCACCTTCGTGCTGTGGCTGATGGCGCTGAAAACCGCCGAACGCACCGCCAGCATCAGCACCCTGGTATTCCTTTCGCCAGTGATGTCGATTGGCTTTATCGCGCTGATCCTGGGCGAAGCCATTAAAGCCTCAACCTTTGTTGGGCTGGCGCTGATTCTGTTCGCGCTGGCACTGCAGCAATTGCTGCCACGGCTTAAAAATACCGCCAAGGCGCCGTTAAGCAGCTGAGCCCGCCCATTAAAAAAGCCCCTCGATGGGGCTTTTTTAATGCCGGAAAACCGCTTACAGCTTGTTGATGTCGACTTCGCCTACACCCACATCCACCGCCAGACGGCCCTGACCACCGGCATTGGCCTGATAGCTGGCACTCACCATGGCGCGCTCAACTTCAACGTTTTGGCCATTGTGGCTGAAGCTCACATCACCCACACCCGAGTGCAGCGAGATATCGCCATAATCGTGGCTGTGATTCACTTCCACTTCGCCCACACCCAGGTCGATTTCGACGCTGTTATCCAGTCCGTTGGTTTCGATGCGGCCCACGCCCATGTCCACATTGATGGCGGCTGAGGCCGGAATGGAGATGCGCCAGTGCTCTTTCACATCGTCGTTGTCGTTAAGACGCAGCGTCAGCTTCTTGCCTTCGGTAAGTTTGGCGTGCAGATCCACATCGCTTACATCCTTGCGGCCACCGAAAAACAGGAAACCATCGTTGGAAGGCTCAACCCTTACCTCAATCTGAACTTGCTGGGTATCGGCGGCAACTATCTCCACCTCACCCACGCCCACATCCAGGGTCAGGGTTTCGCCCTGATAATCAAAACTCTGGGTCAGGGTTTTATCGGCAGCAAACGCAGGTACGGCTAATAACAGTGCAGTCAGGGTGGCTGTGGTCAGTGCTGTTCTCATTTTGATTCTCCTTGAAACGCGGAACTCTTCAGTTTGTCTAAAGGTTGAGATAGCAAAGAGAATGCCAAAATTTATATCCTTATTTTTCAACACGATAAAATTGGCGCAGCGAAAGATGAGTTTCCAAGGCCTCAGCTATTAGTGAATTTCACCATCGACTTGGCCATTCAGACCATACGAGGTTGAAAACTTCCGTTAACAGGTTTATAACTTGAAACCTCAAGTGCAAAGGAGCGCGCAAGAGCATGAGTCTGGTTATTGACGGCAAACCCCTGTTCCACCTTTCTCCCAGGGCCGAAATTCGCTTTCGTTACACGGCCTTACTGGTGTGTTTGTTTATGCTCGTGGTGGACCATTATTACGGCAATGTATTCACCACCACCGCAGTGCTGATGTATTCCATGTTTCTGTTTCCCGCCATTTACCTGAACCGCTATGTACAGCTCAGGTACTTCGCCCACGCCCAGGATCCAATCATTGCCTTTCGAATTATGTCCATCGCCATCATCATCGGCATGGTTATCGTTTGGAGCATCGCAATTGTGGATTACATCGTCGACCCGCCGGTCTTCCCCAAAGAAGAAAGGCTGAAAGAGCTGATGGGCGATCAATACGTGCCACCGAAAAAACCACGCTGATAAAAAGACAATAAAAAAGCCGCTTGATGCGGCTTTTTTAGTGGCTGCTGTAACTTATCGGTTCAGCGGCAGGTGTAGTCGCCGATGGCGAGCCACTTGTAGGTGGTCAGCGCTTCCAGTCCCATTGGCCCTCTGGCATGCAGCTTCTGGGTGCTGACCGCTACTTCGGCGCCAAGGCCGAACTGACCGCCATCGGTAAAGCGGGTCGAGGCATTGACATACACCGCCGACGAATCCACCTCATTCATAAAGTGGGTCGCTGCGGCGAGATTGTCGGTAAGAATCGCCTCTGAGTGCCCGGATGAATAGCGGCGGATATGGTTGATGGCTGTGTCTATATCAGGCACGACCCGCACCCCCAGGGTGAGCGACAACCACTCGATGCCAAAACTCTCCTCGGTTGCCGCTTCAGAGGCCAAGCCAGCGCCTGTCAGTACCTCCCGGCTTTGCTCACAGGCCACCAGCTTCACACCTTGCTGCTGCAAAGCCTTGGCAAGCTGCGGCAACCAGTCGAGTTTATCCTGATGGATAAGCAGGGTATCCAGCGCATTACACACGGTCGGACGCTGCACCTTGGCATTGATAATCACATCCGCTGCGCGGCCGGTGTCGGCATCCTTATCCAGATACAAATGACAAATACCAATCCCACCCAGAATAACCGGAATGGTCGCCTGCTCGGCGCACAGCCGCTGCAGTCCCTGGCCGCCTCGGGGCACTATCATGTCGACATGTTTATCGAGCTTCAAAAGCCCGGTCACCAAAGCACGGTCTGGATTATCAATCAGTTGCACGCAATCTTGCGGCAGTCCTTGCTGATTCAGCCCCCGGCGAATAGCGGCCGCCAGTGCCAGGTTCGATTCACGGGTTTCCTTGCCGCCACGCAAAATGACCGCATTACCGGTTTTCAGCGCCAGCACCGCAATCTCCACGGTAACATTGGGGCGCGCCTCGTAGATCACCCCAATAACCCCAAGGGGCACCCGGCGGCGACTGAGGCGAATACCGTTATCCAGCACGCGGTTATCAAACTCTTCACCCACAGGATCGGCAAGGGATATTACATTGTCGATATCGGCGATAATGGCATTAAGCCGCGCCTCATCCAGCAGCAGCCTGTCTATCATGGCATCGTTGAGCCCGGCTTCGCGGGCGGATGCCACATCACGGCGATTTGCCGCCAAAATTGTGCTGCTGTCGGCGTGAAGCTCAGCGGCAATAGCCGCAAGCAGCTGATTTTTAGCTTGAATACCCAGATTTGCCAACGCAAAACCCGAGGTCTTTGCCGCTTGCCCCAGTTGTTCCAAATACGCTTGTTGCTCGCTCATCAGCGCTCACCTCCCGCCAATACCACCATATCGTTGCGATGCACAGCGGCATCGCCATAGTCATAGCCAAGCAGCGGCTCAATATCATCGGAGTGTTTACCTGCGATGGCGCTAAGCGCCCTGGCCTGATAGCGGGCTATGCCCCTGGCAACCACCCTGCCCTCGGGGCTTAGCAGCTCCAGGGTATCGCCGCGCTCAAACTCACCTTCCACCGAGACAATGCCCTTGGCCAGTAGACTTCGGCCACGGCTCGTCACGGCAGCCACGGCGCCGGCGTCCAGATACAGCCGCCCCTTGGCTTTGGGACCGGCTAAAATCCACTGTTTGCGGCTCTCAAGCGGGCTTTCGATAGCAAGAAAACGGGTGCCAACCGCCTCACGGCTGGCGGCCTTTTGGATCACTTCCGAATGATGACCTGAGGCGATAATCACCTCGATACCTGCGCGGCGGGCGATATCTGCCGCTTCAAGCTTGGTGGCCATACCGCCGGTACCAAGACCGGACACAGAGCCCCCGGCCAGCAAACGCAGGCTGTCGTCAATGTGCTGCACTTCCGGAATGAGCCTGGCGTTGGGCTCCTTGCGGGGGTCGGCATCAAAGAGGCCTTTTTGGTCGGTGAGCAACATCAGAAGGTCGGCATCGCACAGGAGCGCCGCCCTGGCCGACAGGTTGTCGTTGTCGCCCACTTTGATTTCGGTGGTCGCCACCGCATCATTTTCATTAATGATGGGAATAATCCCCTGCGCCAGCAGCGCATTGAGGGTATCGCGGGCATTGAGATAACGCTCGCGGTCGTGCAGATCCGCCCGGGTCAGCAACAGTTGGCCCACATGCAGGCCGTAAATGCTGAACAATTGTGACCAGGCGAGAATGAGCTGGCTTTGCCCGACAGCAGCCAACAGCTGTTTGTTGGCCATGGTGTCGGGCAGAACCGGGTAACCCAGATGTTCACGGCCAGCAGCAATGGCACCCGAGGTCACCAACACCACTTCCACACCTGACTTCATCAGTGCTGCCATCTGTCTGGCCAGCTCCACCATATGCGCCTTATCCAGCGATTTGCTGCCGGAGGTGAGCACACTGGTTCCCAGTTTTACCACTACCCGCCGGTAGCCTTGCTCATTCGAGTTCATATTGTTCCAGTAAAAAAAGCCGAACTTACCGAATAAGTCCCGTGCTTGCTCTGCGTGTGCTTAAAGTGGATAGATGCAAGGCACAGTTCGCAGCGAATGGCCCTAGTCCTTCGCAAGAACTGTAACGCAGCAGATACCGCTTGTAAGCCACGCCCTACGGGGCTTTGATAGCAACACCATTTCGGCGTTATTCAACTTCAGCAGGCCTCGGCATGCCTTCAGTTGAATGCCTTGAACTGTCGTCGCTATCCAAGCCAGAGCTGTGCGAGGACTTGTTCGCACCATCCCTTATACCCAAAGCAAGCGCCCTTGCACAACGGGGCCGGGTAATATTTGCCACAAAAAGCACCTTTGCTGAAAAATCCCATAAAAAAAGGGCCATACACTGTATGACCCTTAATCACTGAGCGCTTTATTTAGGCGAAGGCAAACTTCGCCAGGAACAGCAGCGCCAGCACCACCACGCCCACATTGAGGTCACGGAAGCGACCACTGAGCGCCTTGATGGCAGCATAAGAGATAAAGCCAAAGGCGATACCCGAGGCAATCGAGAAGGTCAGCGGCATCAACAGACACACCACCACCACTGGGGCAGCTTCGGTGATATCTTCCCACTCAACATGTACCAGGCCAGACATCATCAGAATGGCCACGTAGAACAGGGTACCTGCGGTGGCATAAGCCGGCACCATACCCGCAAGTGGCGATATAAACAGCGCGGCCAAAAACAGCAGTCCCACCACCACGGCGGTCAGACCGGTGCGACCACCGGCGCTCACGCCAGCGGTACTCTCAATGTAACTGGTGGTCGTTGACGTACCCAGCGCAGCACCGGCAATGGTGGCCACGCTGTCGGCAGTCAGGGCGCGGTTCAGGCGTGGCAGGCGGCCCTTGTCATCAAGGAAACCACCACGTTGGGCCACGGCCACCAAGGTGCCCGAGGTGTCAAACAGATCCACAAACAGGAAGGCAAACACCACCGACAGCATGCTCACTTCGAGCACGGCCGAGAGGTCCATCTTCATAAAGGTGGGCGCAATTGATGGCGGCGCGGCAACCAAACCATTGTATTGGATATCACCAAACAGCAGACCCAGGCCGGTAATGGCGAGAATGCTTAAGATAACCGCCGACTTCATGCCGCGGTTGACCATGGCAATGATCAGGAAGAAGCCCAGTACCGCCATCACCGCCGGGAAGGCTTTGATGTCGCCCATGGTCACCAGAGTTGCCGGGCTCGCCACCACAATACCGGCACTTTTCAGGCCAATCAGGGCGAGGAACAAGCCAATACCGGCAGCAATACCAAGACGCAGCGACATGGGAATGGAGTTCACAATCCACTCGCGAATACGTACCAGCGACAGGATCAGGAAGCAGACACCGGACATAAACACGGCGCCCAGCGCGGTTTCCCAGCTGTAACCCATCTCACCCACCACCGTGTAGGTGAAGAAGGCGTTCAGGCCCATGCCGGGTGCCAGCGCGATGGGATAGTTGGCCATCAGGCCCATGATCAAGCAGCCGATTGCGGCCGCAAGACAGGTCGCCACAAACACGGCGCCGTGATCCATACCAGCATCGGCCAGCATCATGGGATTGACGAAAATAATGTACGCCATCGTCAGGAAGGTCGTTAACCCCGCAACCACTTCCTGCTTCAGAGTCGTTTGATTCTCTTTGAGTTTAAAGATTTTTTCTAACATGGAACCGGGTTCCTTGATCTTGTTTTAATAATGGGTATCAGAGCGAATGTAAAAATGCCTTAACATTTTCAATCCGGCGCAGATTATAGGGACTTTGGCCTGGTCAGGCCAGAATAAATGGCTAAGGAAGGTGCGAATAAGTCCCGTGCTTGCTCTGCGTGTGCTTAAAGTGGATAGATGCAAGGCACAGTTTGCAGCGAATGGCCCTAGTCCTTCGCAAGAACTGTAACGCAGCAAATACCGCTTTAAGCCACGCCCTACGGGGCTTTGATAGCAACACCATTTCGGCGTTATTCAACTTCAGCAGGCCTCGGCATGCTTTCAGTTGAATGCCTTGAACTGTCGTCGCTATCAAAGCCAGAGCTGTGCGAGGACTTGTTCGCACCTTCCCTAAGCGGGGCAGCAGACAGGATGCAATCGAATGCGCAAATTAGCGGCTATGGTTGCAATGGATAAAAAAAAGCCTGCTCAATGAGCAGGCAAAGACATGTTTCAAGCGTCCCGGATGGGAAAAGAATTACCGCGCTAGCGGAAAAACCTGGTATGTCGACAGATGCGTATCAACATACAACTTGAGTCCAAAAAGTACCCCAAAGGGGTAACACAAAGGTTGATGGATGATGGAAACTACTTAGGGAAGGGGTAGTTAAACCCTTGAACCGCCATTAAGGGGACGATTAACCCTTGAAAGTCATGGTGTACAGACCACCGCGCAGCAAAGTTGCGTTAAACCAGGTGTTCTGCCAAACAAATGCGTTTTTACCAGTGTAAGACATAGTCATAAGCTCCAAATTAACAAGTCAGTAAGTACTCTAGCGAAGCTTGGCTCGGTTCCCTGGAGCTAGAGATTCTCATATCCGTGGAGACAACTTGTCACTCGGTTCCCTGGAGAGGTATCCATCCTGGATTGACTAGAGGTGACGGGCATCTTGCCCTGTCAACGAGAGCAAGTATAGCTAACTGTAGTTTTATTACAAGCATTATTTGATAATTTTTTTGTTTTGGCGATTTCCTGTAATTTTATTACACATTAATTCTGGGGTTATTTGTGATGGAGTTCCAATAAAAAAGCGGGACACCTCTGGCATCCCGCTATTTTTCAGCACGTTACGAATTACAGCCTTACCTTGTAAGATAATGACACATTACCGCCAAAGGCGACGCTGTTGGTTTACCGTACACAGGATCCCCTTCTGTGGCACTGCCGGCAATGTCCAGATGCACGTAAGGCAGGGGTTTATCGCTGCCAAGCCCATGGGCCTCAAGGCCCGAGGCGCGGATAAGAAATGCTGCCGGGAACTGATGGCCTCGGGCGGTCACAGAAGAAGGCGCATTATTGGATGACAAAATGTCCGACGCGCCAGACACATCTTTAATCTTGTCAAAGTCTTCCCGGCGCAGCCTGGAGACTTCGAATGGCTCCCCTATGTTGTCACCCAACATGGCAATCTGCCCTGCCACACCGCCGCTGTGAGCCACAGAGTTGGCCACCGCCGCCGGATAACCGCCGTAGGCGCGCACCACATGGCCGGTCAGTGTTGCTACCGAGAAGATCTCTGGGTTAACGGCGCCGAGCGCCTTTTGCCGCAGGTGGCTTAAGATATCGGCCAGCACCAGACGCCCTTCGGCATCCGTGTTGCCAATCCGCACCCGCACACCGGCGTGGCTTGGAATGATTTCATCGGTGACAAAAGCCTCTGAGCCAATGCTGTTACGCACCAGTCCAAGTTCGGCAATCACCCGAATACCTTTGGGTTTGAGTAGCGACAGGGTTTTCATCAGGCCTGCAACGGCAGCAGCGCCGCCCTTGTCACGGCTCATGCCTGCCATGGCCCCGCCAATTTTCAGATCGGCGCCGCCGGTGTCGTACACCACGCCTTTACCGGCAAAGAGGAAAGTGCGCTCAACCTCGCCCTCACCCACATATTCGAGTTTCACGACTCTAGGCTGATGACGCCCCACCGCAAAAGAGGCGCGGCCCACAGCGCTCAAAAGCGGATAGTCGCGCTCCAGCTCATCACGGCCTTCAATCACCCGGGTGTGGATATCAGTGCCAGCAAAGGCTTTAACGCAGTAATCGGCAAAGGCGGGTGCCGACATACGCTCAGGCTCGGTGCCGCACAGATCTCGGGCGAGATTGCGACCTGTCTCGAGGGCGCTGGCCAGGGTGGCGAGCGATTCATCGGCGCCATAAAGGCCAATGGTTTCAATACTGCAAGGGGCAGCGCCCTGCTCCCTGGCTTCAAGGCTGGTCCATAATTCCTGACCACAGCCAAGGGCGGCGGCCAGCATGGCTTCAACTTTATCGTCACGGCCAAACACCGCCAGCAGCGGCCGAGTGGCGCCTGCGTCTCTTGCCATGGCAATGGCGCTGCGGGCAGCCTGGGTCACTGAGCGCACGTCGTCATAATCGCCATAGCTGCTGCCTATGGGGGCGTAAATCAAGCGGCCACCGGCGAGGCCCGGTGCCAGCAGTAAGGTGGTGGTCTTTCCCACCCGCTTGTCGATACTGGCGGCGTGGCCTGCCAGCAGACGTACTTCATCGAGGGAAACTGCATCCAATGAGGGGCTCAGCACCATGAGGGCATCGAAGCCCTCACCGGCGAAGATGCCATTTTCATCCTGTTCAACAACAAATTGTGCCTGAAACATGACCCGTCCTATTGTTTTGATTGTGTATTGCAAGGCTCGGCTGATTATTCCTGCAAACAGCATCATTTGCCACCCGCTGCACGGCCTTTCGCTGGAAACTTTGGCTTCCACAAGAGGGATGTTTGCCCATCCACCCCAGGCTCACACTGTGGTAAACTCGGCGCAATCAAGGGCGCACCGCCCAGTCATGACAAAAAAGCCGGGAGTATTCCGTGACTGCTATTAATCAGCTCTACCCTCAGCCTCTGTGGCAGTGGTTCGAACAAATCTGTGCCATTCCCCATCCTTCCAAACACGAAGCGGCCCTGAGCCAGCACATTCAGGCATGGGCCCGCGATAAAGGCCTGCCTGTGGTGGAAGATAAAGTCGGCAACCTGATTATCCGTAAAGCCGCCACTCCCGGCATGGAAAACCGTAAGACTGTGGTGATTCAGGCACACATCGATATGGTGCCGCAGAAGAACAACGACAAGGTACACGACTTTACCAAGGACCCGATTGAAGCCTATGTGGATGGCGAGTGGGTTAAGGCCCGTGGCACTACCCTTGGCGCCGACAACGGCATAGGTATGGCATCAGCACTGGCCATTCTTGGCAGCGATGACATTCCCCACGGCCCACTGGAAGTGCTGCTGACCATCGACGAAGAAGCCGGTATGACAGGCGCCTTCGGTCTGGAAGCCGGTTATCTGGATGCCGAAATCCTGATCAACACAGATTCTGAGCAGGAAGGCGAGATTTACATGGGCTGCGCCGGTGGCGTAGACGCCGAAATCACCCTGCCCATGGTATGGGAAGCCCCGGCCGAAGGTTACAAGAGCTTCGCGCTGAACCTGTCTGGTCTCAAGGGTGGTCACTCCGGGGTGAACATTCACCTTGGCCGTGGCAATGCCAACAAGCTGCTGGCCCGTTTCCTGTTTGAAAACGTTGAAGCCCTGCAACTGGAACTGGCCGATTTCAACGGCGGCTCGCTGCGTAACGCCATTCCCCGCGAAGCTGGTCTGACCCTGATGGTACCGGCCGAGCACGAGCAAGGCTTGAAAGATGCCGTCAGCGCCTTCGAAGCTCTGGTGCGTGAAGAGCTGGCCATTGCCGATCCCGGCGCCGTTCTGACCCTGACTGAAGTGGCCGAGCCCAAGCGGGTGATGAGCGAGCACAGCCAGAACACCTTTATCGACCTGCTGAACGCCTGCCCCAACGGCGTAATGCGCATGAGCGATGAAGTAGCCGGTGTCACCGAGACTTCGCTGAACGTGGGCGTTATCACCACCAGCGAGCAGGATGTGAAAATCCTCTGCCTGATCCGCTCCCTGATTGACTCTGGCCGGACCCAGGTTGAAGGCATGTTGATTGCGCTCTCTAACCTCGCCGGCGCTGAAATCGAGCTCTCTGGCGCTTACCCAGGCTGGAAGCCGGACAACAGCTCGCCTGTGATGGCCATCGTGCGTGAAACCTATCAGGACATCTACAACAAAGAGCCGGTGATCATGGTTATCCACGCCGGTCTCGAGTGTGGTCTGTTCAAGAAGCCCTACCCCGAGATGGACATGGTTTCCATTGGCCCCACCATCCGCTTCCCACACAGCCCGGATGAGATGGTGAACATCGAAACCGTGGGCCAATACTGGCAGCTGCTGCTGGCAGTGCTTGAACGTATTCCTGAAAAGGCCTGAGCCTTAAATTAATCCAGCAAAAAGGGCGACTCTTCAGTCGCCCTTTTCTTATTCTGTTGAAAATAGAAAACCTAATTGCTCACCAACGACTTCATCAGGCTGCGAAGCCAAATCAGCGCCGGATGCCCGCCAAGCGCAGGGTGCCAGACGCAGTTAAGATGATACCCGGGCACATCCTCAGGCAGCTGAAGCCGCTTCAGCGGCCAGTGTTCGGCCAGCAAATCTGCCACCTTTTGGGGAAGCACCAATACATAGTCGCTTCGACACACAATGGCCGCCGCCGACATGTAGCTTTGGCTGTTCACCGAAATACGCCGCGACAAGCCCTGGCTCCCGAGCCAACTATCAAGCCTGGCTTCTGAGGTGCCAAGTGGCGAGTGAAACACATGGGCCATGCCAATAAGCTCGCTAAGCGCCATCTGCTCGCCAACCCCGGGTAAGTCTTTTCGAACCAAACCTGCCAGCGGCTCGGTAAGCCAGGTTTCTTTGCCAAGATAGGCCGGTACCTGCATATATTCATCAAAGCCCAGCACCAAATCTATTTCGCCGGACGCAAGCTCAGCCTCCGGCAGCCTATCCCGCAGAATACGAATTTCGACGCTTACCCCGGGGGCCAGTTCATTCAGCCGCTGCATCAAAGGCGGCATCAGCACGCACTCCACATAGTCAGTGGTGCACAGCACAAAACGGCGCCGTGAGGTTTGGGGGTCGAAGGCTTCTTCCTCGCTGAGCTGCTGCTCCAAAAGCCTTAGCGCCTGACGTACGCCACTGTGCAGATGCTGGGCGCGGGGCGTGGGCACCATCCCCTGCGGAGTACGCACCAGCAACTGATCGCCAAAGGCGGTGCGCAGCCTGCCCAGGGCATGACTCATGGCTGGCTGACTGATAAACAGCGACTCGGCCGCGCGGGTCACGCTGCCCTGAGTCATCAGGGCATCAAAGGCAAGCAGCAGATTGAGGTCGAGTTGATGCAGTTTCATAGCCACTATTCATATTAATTATGGGCACATACATCTTATTCATTTGTTGTATGATGGTGCAACTTCTTACACTGTCACTACTTCGTCATCGGCTTTGCGGTGCTTCTCGTGCAGAAGGTGACCAAAGCGGCAATTACGGTATCCCGAACGCGCTGCCTTTCGGGGTTTAACACAAAGCAGACCAAGATAACGCTAAGATTAGTTTCACGGCGCTGCCATCTCGTCAGGGCAGCGTAAGCGACAACGGCCAAGACCCGTTCCCTAATCCTGTGGTGCGAAGCCAGCACCCGACAGCAAGGACATAGCAATGAGCATCAACACTCTCAACTCAACTCCGGCCGCCGATGGCTTCACCATGCCCGCCGAGTGGGCACACCAGCAGGCCGTGTGGATGATTTGGCCATTTCGTCCTGACAACTGGCGCGAAGCCGGTCGCTTTGCACAGGAGACCTTCGCCAAGGTGGCCGATGCCATTGGCGGTGCCACACCTGTGTTTATGGGGGTGCCAGCCGAGTTTATGGACAAGGCCCGCGCCATTATGCCGGCCCACGTAACCCTGGTTGAGATGAACAGTGATGACTGCTGGGCCCGCGACACAGGCCCAACCGTGGTTACCAATGCCGCCGGCGAGTGCCGCGGTATCGATTGGGGCTTCAACGCCTGGGGCGGCCACAAGGGCGGCCTCTATTACCCGTGGGATCAGGATGAGAAAGTGGCAGCCCAGATGCTCGCCAAGCATGCCATGGACAGATACCAGGCGCCGCTTATCCTCGAAGGCGGCTCCATCCACGTGGACGGTGAAGGCACCTGCCTCACCACCGCCGAGTGCCTGCTTAATGAAAACCGCAACCCACACCTCACCAAAGAGCAAATCGAAGCGCACCTGCGCGACTATCTGGGTGTAACCAGCTTTATCTGGCTGGGTGACGGCGTTTACATGGACGAGACCGACGGCCACATCGACAACATCTGCTGTTTTGTCCGCCCGGGTGAAGTAGCACTGCACTGGACCGATGATGAAAGCGACCCACAGTACGAACGCTCTGTTGCCGCACTGAAAGTGCTGGAAGCCGCCGTGGATGCCAAGGGCCGTAAACTCAAGGTGTGGAAGCTGCCTCAGCCTGGCCCGCTCTACTGCACCGAAGAAGAGTCCGCCGGCGTCGAGAGCGGCACCGGCGTGCCACGCGAAGCCGAAGGTCGTCTGGCCGGTTCCTACGTGAACTTCCTTATCACCAACGACCGTATCGTCTACCCGCTTTTGGACGAAGCAACAGACGGTGAAGCTCAGCGCATTCTGGAAGATATCTTCCCTGAGCATAAGGTTATCGGCGTCCCGGCCCGTGAGATCCTGCTTGGCGGTGGTAACATTCACTGCATTACCCAGCAGATCCCATCCGGCAAATAATCGGCCTGTTCATTCATCTTTTCGGAGTTACCCGTATGTTCGAAGTAACCGAAGTTTCCATTGCAACGCTTCGCGCCGCGCTCGAGTCTGGCCGCACCACAGCGGTCGAACTGGTTAAGGCGTATCTCGCCCGTATCGAGGCCTTTGATGGCCCGGACACTGCCACCAAATTAAACGCCGTCGTGGTGCACAACCCAGATGCGCTTAAAGAAGCCGAAGCCTCCGACGCGCGCCGTGCCCGCGGCGAGACCTTGGGTCCCCTCGATGGCATACCCTACACCGCCAAAGACAGCTATCTGGTGAAGGGCCTCACCGCCGCCTCCGGCAGCCCGGCCTTTAAAGATTTGGTTGCCCAGCGCGATGCCTTCACCGTAGAGCGCCTGCGCGCCGCGGGTGCCATCTGCCTTGGCAAAACCAATATGCCACCCATGGCCAATGGCGGCATGCAGCGCGGTGTGTATGGCCGCGCCGAAAGCCCCTATAACGGCGACTACCTGACCGCACCCTTCGCCTCCGGCTCATCCAATGGCGCCGGCACCGCCACCGCAGCCAGCTTTTGCGCCTTTGGCCTTGCCGAAGAAACCTGGTCCAGCGGCCGCGGCCCTGCTTCCAACAACGGCCTGTGCGCCTACACCCCGTCCCGCGGCGTAATTTCGGTGCGCGGCAACTGGCCACTGACCCCCACCATGGACGTGGTAGTGCCCTACGCCCGCACCATGGCCGATTTGCTGGAAGTGCTGGATGTGGTGGTTGCCGACGATGCTGATACCCGCGGCGATCTGTGGCGCATGCAGCCCTGGGTAAGCATCCCCAAGGCCTCGGAAGTGCGCCCCGAGTCGTATCTCGCCCTCGCCGCTGGCGTCGACAGCCTCAAAGGCAAGCGCTTTGGTGTACCCAAGATGTTTATCAACAAAGATGAACTCGCCGGCACCAGCGAAAACCCGGGTATTGGCGGCCCGACCGGTCAGCGCATTCATACCCGAGACTCTGTGATTGCCCTGTGGGAGCAGGCCCGAGTGGCGCTGGAAGCCGCCGGCGCCGAAGTGATTGAAGTGGACTTCCCTCTGGTGTCCAACTGTGAAGGCGATCGTCCCGGCGCGCCAACCGTATTTAATCGCGGCATAGTCACCCCTGAGTTTTTGCATGACGAGCTGTGGGAACTCTCCGGCTGGGCCTTCGATGACTTCCTGCGTGCCAATGGTGACCCCAAGCTCAATAAG
Organism: Shewanella khirikhana; assembly: GCF_003957745.1. Taxonomy (NCBI): domain Bacteria; kingdom Pseudomonadati; phylum Pseudomonadota; class Gammaproteobacteria; order Alteromonadales; family Shewanellaceae; genus Shewanella; species Shewanella khirikhana. Next base: position 2,657,953 of record NZ_CP020373.1, read on the forward strand.
CTTGAGGACGTGGATGGACCAAAGATTTTCCCCCATGACCCGGGCACCTTGCCAAACCGCGAGGGCGACCTTGCCGCGGGTATGGATGAGTACGTCAACATGGCCAAGCGCGGCATCAAGCCGTGGAATGAAATTGCCACTGTGCCCGACGGCCTGCGCGGGCTTGAAAAGACCCGCAAGCTTGACCTCGAAGACTGGATGGATGCGCTTAAGCTCGATGCCGTGCTCTTCCCCACCGTGGCCGATGTGGGCCCTGCCGATGCCGATGTGAACCCGGCTTCTGCCGATATCGCCTGGAGCAACGGCGTTTGGGTCGCCAATGGCAACCTCGCCATCCGACACCTCGGCGTACCCACAGTGACTGTCCCCATGGGCGTGATGGCCGATATCGGTATGCCTGTGGGTCTGACCTTTGCTGGCCGCGCCTACGATGACAATGCGCTCCTCAGTGTCGCCTCGGCATTCGAAGCCACCGGCAATAAGCGTAAAGTGCCTCCACGCACCCCGCCGCTGACACAGAAGGCCTGATAGCCTCTGGGCAACTGACTGATAGTCAATCAAAAGCCACCTTGCGGTGGCTTTTGTCTTTCTACATTTTGATTCTTGATTTTTGATCCTTAATTTTTGAGTAGGGCCACAAGACCTGCCGTCAGTTCTTTGGTATAACCATGGAATAACTAGGGTCTGTTGGCCTTTGAAGATGGTTTTTGCAGCACTTTATCGTTGTGTTATACAAAGCAACGCGATTGTGGTGTAGTTGTTCTACATAAATGAGCGTTAATGCAGTAGAAAGCGACGACAAACGCTGCCCGAAGGGCTCGGCTAGAAGCGCTTTACTCTTTGTTGCAAGGTATTTGCTTAGGCCGCTAAGCTACACACCTTGCGTCGCGATTAAAGCGCATCTAGAACGAGCAAAATTCAACCATTAAAGGTCAACAGACCCTAATGACCATCAGGGTCTTAAAAGGACACCCTGCACTCAAGGAAGACCCATGGCGTTAAAAACCCTGCCACTGCTACTTGCGGTACTGCTGTTGTCCGCATGCAGCGCCAATCAGGCCAGCCAGTTTGGCTGCGACTTCGTTACCGGCACCTACGAAAACAATAAAACCAATCGCGATAGCAGCAACGATAATTCCGATAGAGGTCAGGATGTCGCCGCGGGCCTCTTAACCGCCATTATCAACGGCGTGGCCGATGTTTTTTCACAAGAGGATCCCGACCAGGACTGCCTCTGAATTCGCATTACAGGGAGAGTAGTAAATGAGCCAAATTCTTCTGGGTGGTAACGGCAACAATCAGGTATTTCTCGATGCGGCCATGGCCAACCGCCACGGGCTGATAGCGGGCGCCACCGGCACAGGTAAAACCATCAGCCTGCAGGTATTGGCCGAATCCTTTGCCAATCTGGGGGTACCCTGCTTTCTGGCCGATGTAAAAGGGGATTTGAGCGGCCTTGCAGCAAGCGGTAAAGCCAACGACAAACTGCAAAGTCGCTGCCAGCAGATTGGCATGGACATGCCCGCCTTTGCCGCTTGCCCGGCGCTCTTTTGGGACATCTTCGGCAAGCTTGGCCTGGGTGCCCGCACCACCATCAGCGAGATGGGACCACTGCTGCTCTCGAGTCTGCTGGAACTTAACGACACCCAAACCGGCGTGCTGTACGGCTGTTTCGACTATGCCGACGAGCAGGGACTGTTGCTGCTCGATTTAAAAGACCTGCGCGCCCTGCTGTCGTTTATGGCCGATAACGCCAAGAGTCTCTCGGGTCAGTACGGCAATATCAGTGCCGCGTCAGTAGGCGCCATTCAGCGCCGACTGTTGGTATTGGAAGAACAAGGGGCCGAAAACTTCTTTGCCGAACCGGCGCTGGAGCTTGCCGATTTGATGCAGACCGATTTTTCCGGCAAAGGCGTGGTCAGCATTCTCGATGTCACCACTCTTATCCATCAGTCACCCAAACTCTACGCCACCTTCCTGTTCTGGCTGCTGTCGGAGCTGTTCGAAACCCTGCCGGAACAGGGGGACGCCGACAAGCCCAAGCTGGTGCTGTTTTTCGATGAGGCGCATCTTTTATTCGATAATGCCCCCAAGGTGCTGGTCGATAAAATTGAGCAGGTGGTACGGCTTATCCGCTCCAAGGGCGTGGGGGTGTTTTTTATCAGCCAAAGCCCGATGGACATTCCCGAAGCAATTCTTGGCCAATTGGGTTGCCGCATTCAACACGCCTTGCGCGCCTTTACCCCCAAAGATAAAAAAAGCGTAAAGGCGGTGGCCGATAACTTCCGCCCTAATCCGGCCTTCGCCACCGCCGAGGTGATAACCGAGCTGGGTACAGGCGAAGCGCTGGTGTCGGTACTGGACGCCAAAGGCAGCCCGACTCAGGTGGAGCGCATCTTGATGTGTCCACCGGCAAGCCGCATTGGGCCCCTGACTCAGGAAGAACGTACCCAATTGCTGCAGCGCTCGCCACTTGCGAGCAAATATAAGGAGCTGGTCGACAGAGAATCGGCCTTCGAGCTGCTCTCCAAGCGCCGTGAGCAGGCCGAGCAAGAAGAGCAGCAACAAGCAGAAACACAGCAGCACACGAAGAGTGCCAAAAAGCCTGCCAAACGCAGCGACTCGGCCACTGAGACGTTTTTCAAGAGTCTGGCACGCACCTTTGGCACCAAGCTTGGTCAGAGCCTGGTGCGGGGGATTTTAGGATCGCTCAAGCGCTGATTAAGTCAGGCTTCAGCAAGCATCAATAAGCTTGGCACATCAACAATTTGAGGGTATCTGATGCTGCTTGCCTGTTTTATTGCTGCCATTGCGGTTATCAAGAGTTCACTGATGGGTCTGGGTGGGCTGGCACTGATGCTGTCCCTGCTCGCCTGGGTGCTGGTGAAATCCGGAGTAACAGGGCTGACACCGGCGCTGAAGCAGCGCTTTGGCCGCTTATTTGCTCTGGGCGCCCTGCTGCATACGGCCGTGTATATGGCGCTGGTTGCCAAGCTGTTCTTTATTGAAGGTTTTGAAGATATCCCGGCCTTTTTATTAAGCCACCTGCTGCTGCATCATATTATCTGCGCCATCATCGCCGGGGTGCTGACCCTGTTTACCGTGGGGGTGTATCTGCATTACCGCGAACACAAAAAAGCACAGCCCCTGTGATCTCATAACGCCAGCGCCAACTGGGCGCTGGTATCGGTCTCAGCTTCCTGACTCGCCAGGCCTACCGAAATCCCCACCAGACGAATACCCCGGCCTTCGGCACGTAAAAATGCCTGCGATAACAGCGACTCAAACAGCCGTACTGAAGGTTCATCGGCACGGCTTTCAATGGTGGTCTGGCGGAAATCATCAAACTTAAGCTTCACCACCAGCTTGTTTAGCCTGCGCCCGGCGCCACTTCTGCCCAAACGGCGATTGAGCTCGGGGATCAGCGATGCCATCACCTCGCGGCATTGAGCTTCGGTATGCAGGTCTTTGGGCAGCGTGGTCTCCACCCCGACGGATTTACGCTCACGGTGAGACACTACAGCGCGCTCATCCCGGCCGTGGGCCCGCTCATACAGCACAGCACCAAACTTGCCAAAATGCTGCGCCAACATTGACGCTGGCAACTGTTGCACATCATTGCAGTTTTTAAGCCCCATGGCCGCGAGCCGCTCTTCTGTCACCTTGCCTACGCCGGGAATTTTGCCAAGGGGTAGCTGGCGAACAAAGTCCATCAGGGTATCCGGAGTGACTACATACTGGCCGTTGGGCTTGTTAAGATCAGAGGCCACCTTGGCGACAAACTTCACCGGCGCCACCCCGGCCGAGGCAGTCAGACCGGTTTCCCGCAGAATATCGCCACGGATAGCTTCGGCAATGCGGGTCGCCGAGCCCTGATAGAGGCTGCAATCGCTGACATCCAGATAGGCTTCATCCAGCGACAGCGGCTCAATCAAATCGGTGTAGCGGCCAAAGATCTCCCGGATCTGCCCCGAGACTTCCTTGTACACCTCCATACGACCCGGTCGCAAAATGAGATCCGGACACAGTTTAAGGGCGTAGGCGGTGGCCATGGCCGAGCGCACACCAAAGGCGCGGGCTTCGTAATTGCAGGTGCTGATCACCCCGCGGCGATCGCGACTGCCTCCCACAGCCATCGGCTTCCCCTTGAGTTCGGGAAAGTCCCGCATCTCCACCGCAGCGAAGTAGCAGTCCATATCGATATGTATGATTTTTCCCATTAGCGGGCCACAAAAAAAACACTGTATATAAAAACAGTACCAAAAATCCGCCCAACAAAAAAGCGCCCGCAGGCGCTTTTTTAAGGTTGGCAGCAACTCAGATCCTGAACTGGCCAATGTTGCGGGACAAGGAGCGGGTCATGCCCTCGAAAGCTCTGAGGCTGCCTGAAAGCTCCTGACTGGCAGCGTTAGACTCATCAGAAAGCCCGCGCACCGTTTCCACATTGTGGGCCACCTCGTCAGCCACCACGGCCTGCTGACCGACAGCCACAGTGATTTCAGTGGTTTGCTGCATAATCGCTTCAATAGCCTCGGTGATCTGCACCAGCGAGGTTTGTACCTGCTCGGTGAGTTCCTGACCGCGTCTGGCATCGGTCACTCCGGCCTCCATCACCGCCTCGGCACTCATGGCGCTTTGCTGCAGGGTTTGAATAATGCCCTGAATATTGGCTGTGGAATCCTGGGTGCGCGATGCCAACGTACGCACTTCATCGGCCACCACCGCAAAGCCGCGGCCCTGCTCACCGGCCCTGGCAGCTTCAATGGCTGCATTGAGTGCCAGCAGGTTGGTTTGCTCGGCAATGCTGCGAATAACGCTGAGCACTTCACCGATTTTTTCAGAGCTGCTTCTGAGCTCTTTAATTACCCCGGCCGCTTCCACCACCCGATTGGACAGTGTTTCTATCCCCTGCGTGGCCTCACTGACAATCAGCTTGCCGTCGTTGGCCTGGCTCTGGGCTCGCTCGGCAAAATCGGCGCTGCGCTGACAGTTGGCCGCCATTTCCTGACTGGTGTGAGCCATTTCAGTGGCTGCAGCAGCCACTGAGTCGATTTGCTGCTTTTGACGCGAAACCGCACCCACCGCCAGATCGCAAATCTTACGGGCCTCCACAATGCCATCATCCACATCCCGGGTCAGCTCACGGGTTTCCAGCAGCATTTGCTGCACCTTGGCGGCAAAGCGATTGAAGGCATCGGCCATCTGACCAAGCTCATCCTCACGCTCAAGCTCAATCCGGCGCGACAAATCCCCCTCCCCTTTGGCCATGTCTTCCATAGCGCCAAGCAGCGAGCCCAGCTGTCTTCTAAGCGGCAACAGCAGCAGCCACACAGTGGCACCGACCAGCAGAATAATGCCCAGCGCCATCCAACAGGCGTTCCAGAACGCATCCCGCACCGGCGCTTCAATCACATCATGGGGCAGCATAAAGGCCAGATGCCATTTCTGCCTGGGGTAATCTCCGCCCACTTCCACAAAGGCTACCCGCTGGGCTTCACCGCGATATTCCACCTCGGCAAAACCACTGGCCTGACGGCGCATCTGCTGGCCTAAAGCGGCAAAGCCGTCACTGCCAATTTTGTCCACGTCCTGGATCAACGAGCCTGGCGGGAACGCCTGATTAAAGCCGGGGAAATACACCAGCTTGCCATCGTCCGTCATCAAAAATGCCTGTCCGGCACCACGGTATTTGATGGGTGCCAGCAGGGTTTTGCCGATGGTATCGATAAGAATATCCATGCCGCCAATGCCAATCAGCTGACCGTCGGCACCAAATACCGGGGTTTTTACCGTGGCGGAAATGGAGCCGTCATTGGCATCTACCGCCGGATCGCCCACAAACAGGCCGCCCTTATCCAGCGCTTCCTGCCACCATGGACGCTTATTGGTGTAGTAGTTGGGGTCGCCATCGTAACGGCCGTTCAGGTCGAAATATTCGAAGGTATTGGCCGAGCCGAAAAATACCGACTTGATGTCAGCATCCCGGTCCGAGAAGAATCGAAAGTAGGCAACGATATCCTGATAATTTTTGTCGGCGCTGATCTCACTGCCGCGGGCCCGATATTGACTGAACCAGTCAGTCAGCCCAGGCTCGGCAAATACCGAATGGATAACCTGACCTTTGGCCTCAAAATAGCCTCGGATCTCGCGGCTTTTGAGTTCCATCAGCGCGTTGATATCACCGTCGATGGTCGCGCGGGTTGATTGGCTGGCATCCCGCACCAGAAAGGTGGCTACCAGTGCCAGCAACACCGCCAAGGCACCGACCAGAGTCAGCACCAATTGCAGACTCAAAGAGCGTTTAATATGTCCCATGAAATGACCCTTTGCACTGAGGAAGGCAATCGCAAGTTGGGTGGGTAAGCACTGACAACGAGCACGGCGCTCGACAGTCACGGCACTCCCACGGGCCCTGGTGGCCTTCCCTTATTCTAAGTGGGCAAAATAGCAGTCAAATCTAGCAACAATCGCCAGCGCATAACAGCAAATAATCAATGAAATTAGCTAAATAAGCGACAACAGCGGCCGCTTTGGCCGCTGTTGGTTTGATATGCTGCATTCAATTACAAATGCCAGCAGCTTTCTCCATAGCCAGTGAATTACCCGGAAAAAGCGAGGAGTAAACTGCGTGGGCGCAGAATAACCTTAAATAATGAGTGACAACTACATCTTGGATTGCAGGTAGTTCTGCAGCCCTATCTTGCCTATCAGCCCCAACTGTTTTTCAAGCCAGTAGAGATGGTCATCTTCGGTTTCTTCCAGTAGCTGCTCCAGCAGCTCTCGGCTGACGTAGTCACCTTTGGCCTCGCACAGGGCGATGGCGCTTTTAAGATTGCCCGCCACCTTGTACTCATACGCCAAATCGTTTTTCAGCATCTCTTCGACGTTGCTGCCGATATTAAGCTTTTCACGACTGGCAACATCGGGGGTGCCTTCCAGAAACAGAATACGTGACACCAACTTGGCCGCGTGCTCGCGCTCATCGTCGGATTCATGGGCGATACGCTCATAAAGCTCGTTCAGCCCCCAGTCTTCGTACATGCGCGCATGGACAAAGTATTGATCCATTGCGGATAACTCACCGGTGAGCAAGCTGTTGAGTACGTCTATGACTTCCTGATTACCTTTCATATTGCCCTCCTTCAATCGTCCATTTGCGCCTGGAGATAATTCTGTATGCCGGTCAGACGGATAAGCTCAAACTGAGACTCAAGCCAGTCCAGATGCTCTTCTTCGTCTTCGAGGATCTCTTCCAGAATGTCACGGCTGACATAGTCCTGTGAGGCTTCACAGTCGGCAATGGCAGCGCGCAGCAGCGGCAACTGTTCTTCCAGCATGGTTTTGTCGCAGCCGAGCATCTCTTCTGAGTGCTCACCGATACGCAGCTTGCCGAGCGCCTGCAAATTGGGCAAACCTTCGAGGAACAAAATCCGCTCGATAAGCTTGTCGGCATGCTTCATGTCTTCGATGGATTTTTTGTAGTCTTTGCTGTTGAGCTTTTCCAGCCCCCAGTTTTTGAACATGCGGGCATGGAGAAAATACTGGTTGATGGCGGTAAGCTCGGCGGTCAACACCTTGTTGAGATGGCTTACCACGTTGGCATGGCCTTTCATAAGCAGTCGTCCCAGGTTGATGAAAGTTTGATCTATATCAATATTCAAACCTAGTACAACTGGGAGATTGAATCAACTTTTTCTTTAATATCAATCACATACTAAAGGCAATCATTCTCATTGCGTTTATGCTTTAGCCCCTTGTCAGAACAGCTCAATATCGTCATCAATTTGGGGCGGCAACAGGTCGCCGTGGCTGATAAGTTGATGATAAAACGCCCATTGGTTGCGGCCGTTCTCTTTGGCAAAATACAGCGCCTTGTCGGCTTTCATCATCACAGAGACCGGATTGTCCTCAAGATTGAGGGCAGTAATTCCAATCGAAAGGGTGACAGGGCCGGTCTTCTCATGGCGGATGTTGGCGGCCCCTGCCAGCAGCTGTCGGCAAATGTCTTCGACTTCCCGCTGGGACTTGTTATCCAGCAGCACCACAAACTCATCGCCGCCGAAACGGAACAGCGCATCGTCGGCGCTGAAGCATCGATGCATTACCTGGCTGATTTGCAGCAACACTTCGTCGCCATAGAGGTGACCCAGGGTATCGTTGATTTTCTTAAAAAAATCTATGTCGAAGGTCAGCATCCAGAAATAAGGTGCCCGGCGGGTTTCGCTGCGGATACAGGTAAACAGGTGAAACAACCTGGCATCGTAGGCCTTGCGATTCAAAAGCCCGGTGAGGCTGTCGGTCTGACTTTCCTGCACCACGCGGGCGAAGTTCTCGTAAATCCGCGAAAAGGCTCTGAGCATGGTGAGCTGGGTATCATCGGGGTCGATATCGTTAATCAGCAGCACCTTGACCACTGTGTCGTTCATCTTGATGGGCAAAGCCACCTTGCAGGGCGTTTGAAGGTCGCACAGCACCAGTTCGCCGCGCTCCACACAGGCCTGCACACACGGCGGTAAAGGGTCCATCCCCTGGGTAAAGCCAGAGGAGGACAATAGCTGCGGAAAGTGGGGCAACTCGCCCACATTAATGACCGCCACCTGACTGACCCCCATGGTTTGCTCTATGGTGTCTATCAGACTGGTGGCCAGCGACAGCAGTTGCCGCTGCTCAGTAATGGAGGCAACTGAGTTGAGAAGATGCTCGGGTGCCGAACTCATGGCTTCTCCTTGGCGCTGATGGCAACCGGATCCTGAAACCAGATCCTAAAGCCTGAGTATAGACAGCAACCCCGCCCGCCAGCCAATAAACAAACAGAGCGCCCGAAGGCGCCCTGCTGATAAGAGTCTGTATTGGCAAACGAGCGTGAGTCGTCAGATGATCCTGTCTTTTGCCAGCTTTTCCTTGCGAGCCTCTTCCTCTGCCATTTTGGCCTTGCGTCGGTCGCAAGGGTCATCGCAGTCACAGGCCTTTTCGATGCCAATGGCACCCAGGCCACCGCAACTACCGGCAACGGCTTTCTTCTTGATGATGTAACCAATGGACATCAAAAGAAAAAACACCATCAATACCGCAAAGGCCGCGATAAAGGTACTCATACTTCACTCCTGAGTGGACTTAACGAAGGGCAAAAACGCGTCGCTGTAGTGTACCACAAACTCTTCGCCCTGCTTCTCAATCAGCATTATCGCCAGCCCGTGCTGTTTGGCAAGATCCAACGACGCTTCTGTGCCCAGCACCATCATGGCGGTGGCGAGACCATCGGCGGTCATGCAGCTTGGGTGCAGCACGGTAACCGACGCCAGAGTGTGCTGAATTGGAAACGCGGTGCGCGGGTCAATCAAGTGGGAGAAGCGCTTGCCGTCTTCTTCAAAGTAATTGCGATAGTCACCTGAGGTGGCCATGCCCATATTACCGGGTTCAATCACCTGAGACACGGCGCGGCCTTCTGCCTGGGGCTTCTCTACTGCGATACGCCAGGCGCTGCCATCGGCCTTGGTGCCCTTGATGCGCAGCTCGCCGCCAATTTCGACCAGATAGCCCTGGGGCTGATACTTATCCAGCAACGCGGCAATTACATCAACGCCATAGCCCTTGGCGATGGATGAGAGATCCACATAAAGATGGGCGTTGTGCTTATAAAGACGGTTGCCTTCGATACTGATGTTGTGGATACCTGTGCGACTCTTGGCCTCGGCAATTTCTGCCTCGGTTGGCGAGTGGGTTGGTCGCTTGTCCGGGCCAAAACCCCAGATATTGACCAGAGGGCCGAGGGTGATATCCAGCGCGCCGCCGGTAAGGTCGTACAGACGCATACCTTCGCGGATCACGGTAATTGTGTCGTCAGAGACTTGTACGCCCTGCTCCAGTGGCAGTTGATTGAAACGGCTCAGCTCTGAGTTGGGGCGATAGGTCGACATCTGGTCGTTCACCCGCTCCAGTGCCAAATCGATTTCGGCCTGCAGCAGCTGGCTTTGTGGCAGCTTGTCGTTGGGGACAACCTTGATGTTGTAGGTGGTGCCCATGGTGCTGCCCGACAGGGAAACCACTTCGGGCGCTTTAGCACAAGCTGAAATAAAAAAGGCCAGCCCGACAAGGACCAGCCAGTTTGATAAGGTCTTTTTCATTGGGACCTGCATTCTCGTGAGTTCTTGATAGTTGGCCCCCACCATCAGCGGGGGCCAATTCCATTAACCGCCGAAGTCGTCCAACAGGATGTTTTCGTCTTCAACGCCGAGATCTTTGAGCATGGCGATCACTGCCGCGTTCATCATTGGAGGTCCACACATGTAGAACTCACAATCTTCCGGTGCTTCGTGGTCTTTCAGGTAGTTCTCGTACAGAACGTTGTGAATGAAGCCGGTGTAGCCATCCCAGTTGTCCTCTGGCTGAGGATCGGACAGGGCCACGTGCCACACGAAGTTATCGTTTTCAGCTGCCAGACCGTCGAAATCTTCTACGTAGAACATTTCACGCTTGGAGCGGGCACCGTACCAGAAGCTCATCTTACGCTTGCTCTTAAGACGCTTGAGCTGGTCGAAGATGTGTGAACGCATTGGCGCCATACCGGCACCACCGCCCACGAATACCATCTCGGCATTGGTGTCTTTCGCGAAGAATTCACCGAATGGACCAGAGATAGTAACCTTGTCACCGGCCTTCAGGCTCCAGATGTACGAAGACATCTTGCCGCATGGCAGGCTCAGGTTACGTGGTGGAGGCGTAGCGATACGCACGTTCAGCATGATGATGCCGAACTCTTCCGGATAGTTGGCCATGGAGTATGCACGGATGGTTGGTTCGTCAACCTTGGACTCCAGCTTGAAGAAGCCAAAGTGTTCCCAATCGCCACGGTACTCTGCAGGAATATCGTAGTCAGCATACTTAACATGGTGCGCAGGGGCTTCAATCTGAATGTAACCACCGGCACGGAAAGGTACAGACTCGCCATCAGGGATGGCCAGCTTCAGTTCCTTGATGAAGGTCGCCTTGTTATCGTTAGAGATAACAGTACATTCCCACTTCTTGATACCGAAGATTTCTTCTTCCAGTTCAATCTCCATGTCGGTCTTCACGTTAACCTGACATGCCAGACGACAACCTTTCTTGGCTTCACCCTTGGAGATGTGATCCAGTTCGGTCGGCAGAATATCGCCACCACCAGACTTCACGTGCACACGGCACTGACCACAAGAGCCACCGCCACCACAGGCAGAAGATACGAAGATACCGCTGTTGGCCAGGGCACCGAGCAGCTTGCCGCCGGCTTCGGTGGTGATGGCTTTTGCGGGATCATCATTGATACCGATGGTGATATCACCGCTTGATACCAGCTTGGACTTGGCGAACAAAATCACCAGTACCAACACCAGTACGATGGCGGTAAACATCCCAACGCCCAGAAAAATATCTAAATTTTCCATTAACTAATCCTTAGAAGGCTTAACCGATGAGCCTTCTTGAGGTGCCCCTTACAGGGACACACCAGAGAACGACATGAAACCAAGAGCCATCAGACCGGCAGTGATAAAGGTAATCCCCAGACCACGCAGACCATCAGGTACATCGGCGTACTTCATCTTCTCACGGATACCCGCCAGCAGTACGATGGCCAGTGCCCAACCGATACCAGAGCCGATACCATAAACCAGCGATTCAGGCAGGTTATAGTCACGCTCAACCATGAAGGCTACGGCACCGAAGATTGCACAGTTCACAGTAATCAACGGCAGGAAGATACCCAGCGCGTTGTACAACGGTGGGAAGTACTTATCCAGCGTCATCTCAAGGATCTGTACCAGTGCAGCAATAACACCGATAAAGGTGATGAACTTCAGGAAGCTCAGGTCAGCCTCAGGAACACCGGCCCAGGCCAGTGCACCAGGCGCCAGAATGCCCTGATAAATGATTTGGTTAGCAGGTACTGAAATCGCCAGTACCACGATAACGGCAACGCCCAGACCCATGGCTGTTTTCACCTTCTTGGACACCGCCAGGAAAGTACACATACCGAGGAAGAAGGACAGGGCCATGTTTTCAATGAAAACAGAGCGGATTAACAGACTGATATAATGTTCCATTGACCTTATCCTTTTGCTTCAACTTGCTCAGGCTTGTAGGTGCGGATGATCCAAATCAGGATACCGATCAGGAAGAACGCACTCGGTGGCAGCAGGAGCAGACCGTTGGGCTGATACCAGCCGCCGTCAGAGATCTTGGACAGGATCTCAACGCCGAACAGAGAACCGTTACCGAACAGTTCACGCACAAAGCCAACAGACAGCAGGATGGCACCATAACCCAGACCGTTACCGATACCGTCCATGAAGCTCATCATTGGAGGAGTCTTCATGGCGTAGGCTTCGGCGCGGCCCATCACGATACAGTTGGTGATGATAAGGCCCACGAATACCGACAGCTGCTTGGCCACGTCGTAGGCATAAGCCTGCAGTACCTGGTCAACCACGATTACCAGCGAGGCGATAATCGCCATCTGCACGATAATACGTACGCTGTTGGGGATATGATTACGGATCATGGAGATGAACAGGTTCGAGAACGCGGTTACCGCGGTCAGAGCCAGGGTCATCACCAGGGCAGTTTCCAACTTACTGGTTACTGCCAGCGCACTACAAACACCCAGGATCTGCAGCGCAATCGGGTTGTTGGAGATAATAGGTCCGGTCAGAACCTTTTTCAGTTCGTTGGCCATTAGCTCAGCCCTCCGTTGCGTGCTTTTTCAATGAAACTCGCAAAACCTTCTTTACCCAGCCAGAACGTCAGCGAGTGCTGAACACCGTTACTGGTCAGGGTTGCGCCAGACAGGGCGTCAACGCCGTGTACAGAGGCAGCCACTGCTGGGTTCTTGGTCACGCTGATAGCCAGCTTGCCCTGTTCGTCGAACAGTTTCTTGCCGTGCCACAGTGCTTTCCACTTAGGATTCTGTACTTCGCCACCCAGACCTGGAGTTTCACCAGAACCGGTAAAGTCGTAGTAAACCAGGCCCTGAATGGTGTTCAGGTCAGGATCCAGTGCCAGGAAGGCAAACATGGTTGACCACAGACCGTAGCCTTTAACAGGCAGGATCACAGTCTTGAGCGCGCCGGCATCGTCACGCACCAGGTACACCACAGCCTCGTTAGGTACGCGCTTGATAGAAGCAACGTCATTCACAGGCTTGGAAGAAGTCTTTGGATCGCGGGCAGCTTTTTCCTGATCAAAGGTATTGCCATCCACACCGTCCACAAACTCACCTGATTTCAGGTTAACTACGCGGGCTTCAACATACTTGTTGTAGGTTGCCAGTACTTCTGCTTTGGTGATGTTGCCAGCCTTGGTGTCCATCAGGTTGGCAGCTTCCAGAATGTACTTTTGCTTATCCAGCAGCTTGTTTTCCTGCTGAGTTGGACGCAGTACTACGGCAGCAGTCGATACGAAGATCGAGCACACCAGGCACAGGCCAACAACGATAAACAGCGTTCTTCCGAACGAATCTTTATTATTAGCCACGGGCAATCCTCCGCTTGATATTTGCCTGTACCACGAAATGGTCGAACAGTGGCGCAAACAGGTTGGCAAACAGAATGGCCAACATCATACCTTCAGGGAACGCAGGGTTGATCACACGAATGAACACCGCCATGGCACCGATCAGGAGACCGTAGGCCCACTTGGCCTGGTTGGTGAAAGAGGCAGACACAGGGTCGGTAGCCATGAACATCATACCGAAGGCGAAACCACCCAGCACCAGGTGCCAGTACCAAGGCATAGCGAACATTGGGTTGGTGTCAGAACCGATAACGTTCAGCAGGGTCGATACAGCAATCATACCCACCAGTACACCACCCACGATGCGCCAGGACGCGATACGGGTATAGATGATAACCAAGCCGCCCAGCAGAATGGCCAGAGTCGATACTTCACCCACAGAACCTGGGATAAAGCCGAAGAAGGCATTCCACCAATCCTGATTCAGACCGTACTCCAGCGTACCGGTAGCAGCCTGGCTCAGGTGAGTCGCACCAGAGAAGCCATCGGCCACAACCCAGCTGGTGTCACCGGACATGTTCAGCGGATAGGCAAAGAACAGGAAGGCACGACCGGCCAGCGCAGGGTTCAGGAAGTTACGTCCGGTACCACCGAACACTTCTTTTGCTACCACCACACCGAAGGTGATACCCAGTGCCACCATCCACAGCGGGATAGTGGCAGGCAGAGTCAGGGCGAACAGAATAGAGGTAACGAAGAAGCCTTCGTTTACTTCATGACCGCGCACCATGGCGAACAGCACTTCCCAGATACCGCCGACCGCGAAGGTCACGGCATAAATAGGCAGGAAGAAACAGGCGCCGTACCACATCAGAGTGGCCCAACCGGAATCGGCAGTCAGCTCAGTACCCAGGATACCGAACAGGCTAACCTGCCATACGTCAGGGGTCGCAAAACCAGCAGCCAGGGCCAGCTGAGCCTGCAGACCTACGTTGTACATACCAACGAACATCGCCGGGAAGGCACAGGCCCACACGGTGATCATCATACGCTTGAGGTCGAGGTTATCGCGAACGTGGGTCTTGCCCTTGTTCACCAGACCTGGCGTATAGAAAATAGTGGCGGCCGCTTCATACAGGGCATACCACTTCTCGTATTTACCGCCTTTTTCGAATTGCGGTTCAATACGCTCAAGAAAATCTTTCAAGCTCATCAGCCTTCCCTCTCTACCGTATCCAGGCAGTTGCGCAGATAGGAACCGTAGTCATACTTGCCTGGGCACACAAAGGTACACAGTGCCAAATCTTCTTCATCCAGCTCCAGCGCACCCAAAGAGATAGCGCCGTCAATATCACCGGATACCAGATCACGCAGCAGCATGGTTGGCAGAATGTCCAATGGCATCACGCGCTCGTAGTTGCCGATAGGCACCATGGCGCGGTCTGAACCACCGGTGCTGGTCGTCATATCGAACAGACGGCTTGGCGACAGGTGAGCCAGGAAGGCACGGGTAATGGAGAACTTGTTGCTGCCGGGCAAAATCCAGCCGATGAATTCCTTCTCAGTACCCTCTTCCAGCAAGCTCACCTGCAGGTGGTAACGACCCAAGTAGGCGTGTACACCAGTCGCAGTGCGACCGTTCAGTACAGAGCCAGACACCTTACGTACTACACCTTCGGCAGTTTCACCGGCAGTCAGGGTCTCGATGCTGGCACCCAACAGGGTACGCACCAGGCGAGGCTTAACGGCTTTAGGGCCGGCAATAGAGATCACACGGTTGGTGTTCAGTTCGCCAGTAGTGAACAGCTGACCAAAGGCTATCACGTCCTGGTAACCGATATGCCACACCGAGCGATGGGCAGACGCAGGCAGAATAAAGTGGATATGGGTACCCGCCAGACCGGCAGGATGCTTGCCACCAAACTCATGGACTTCGGCATTGGCAGCAGGAATGTCAGCGCCAGGCGCTTTACACAGGTAAACCTTACCCTCGGTCAGTCTTGCCAGCACCTTCAGGCCGTTGGCAAAGTCTTCTTTATGCTCGGCAATCACCAAAGCGGGATCGGCAGCATGGGGGTTGGTATCGGTTGCGGTAACAAAGATGCCGGCAGGTGACGCATCAACTGCAGGAACTTTGCTGAAAGGACGGGTACGCAGTGCAGTCCACAGACCTGATTCGATCAGGTTGTTTCTGACTTGCTCACCACTCAGGGAATCCAGCTCAGCAGCATCGTACTTGGCAAAAGCAACGGCATCGTTGCCCTCAAGTTCAATCACCACAGACTGGAGAACTCGCTTCGCACCCCGGTTGATTTCAGTAACAGTACCACTGGCCAAAGCCGTATATTTCACGCCAGGATTCTTTTTATCTTCAAAAAGCACCTGACCCTTGGCTACCTTGTCTCCTACCTTAACTTTCATGGTAGGACGCATGCCAATATACTCTTCACCCAATGTAGCTACGTGTTTAATGGCTGGGCCATCATGGATAACTTGCTCTGGACCACCCGTTAAGGGCAGATCCAATCCTTTCTTAATTGTAATCATATCCACATGCACTACGTTTGAAGGAAAGACAACGCGCCGCGTTCCTGCTAGACACCCGGTTTTAAACAAACCGTTAGCGTTGAGCTGGCGCAGATTTATCACAGAAATGCGATCGCAATCACGCTGGTCGCGCGCATTTTACCCCAAACGCCCTGCCATCGCCACGAAAATTATGCGTGTTTTCAAACTTCGCAGGCCGTTTTTCGCCGTGAAATTCACGCTTTTCCACCAGGACAAAACATCGCCCTTGCAGAAAAGGTTTTTTGCTGCAACAAGTTTTGTATCTAACTAATATATATGAACTTATATAAGCAAATATTGAAAAGAACACTAAGACACGCCAGCCGGGGCACTAACCCGAATGAGATACAAAACCCCGCCGGATTCAGCCATGCCAGCGATAGCCGAGACTGAATAAAACTTCGCCGCCCTGTAGACCAAAATCTGCCACATTCGAGGGCAGCTCATCAGCGGCAAGATTGTCTGCCCTGAGGTAAACCCCATGGGCACCGTGCTGCCACGACAGGGCCGCATCAAGCCGGGTCATATCCCCTTCAGGGTAGGTAATTTCACGACCTGTGAGCGACAGTGACCACTCACCTGCACTAAGTCCGAGCGCCATCGACAGCTGCCGGGAAGGCTGCCAGGGCAATCGGTCGCCACTGTTATAGCAGCGGCTTGCTGCCACAAGGCACTGGGCCGAATCAAATTCGCTGCGATTCTCCTCAACCCCTACCACCAGGGGCACGCTCAGCGCGCCAAACTCCCCAAACCAGCTGGCGGACAGCCCAAACCCTCTGGCCGATACATCCGCGACATTGAGCTGCTGCATGCCTTTCAGACCAGGGCAGTCCTCAAGTTCGGTGCAGTCCAGATGCAAGTTGTCGTAGTCCCGCGCCCACAGCTGTCCTTTCAGACTGAATGAGCCCATGGCCCAATGTCCATCCAGGCTGATGCCATCCCAGGTTTGCGCCAGCGCCTCGGCATTCCCAGGCGCGGGGGGAGTAAAGCCATGCTGGCCCCACAAGCCAATGCTGTCGTCGGCAAACAGCAACCCCAACCCATAGCGCCAGCCTTCACTGCTGCTATCCATGGAAAAGTCAGTGCCCGCTTCGCCGCCAGCTGGCTCATTACTTATCCGCTCAGTACTTGCCCGCTCAGTACTTACCCGTTCAGTGTCCGCCCGCAGCCAACTGGCCTGTGCGGCTACATCCAGCCAGGCGAAATCGAGCCGCGCTTTAAGCCCCAGTGTCAGCACGCTGGCGCTGTCGCTTATCTCCACATTGGCAACTTCCGGGTTAGTGCCCGCTGCGCTCTCAACCGGCATGTTGCCTTTATAGTCAGCGCTGTCGTGCTGATAACTCAGCCGATAGCTGAGTGAGTGCTTACCATAGCTATCGATGCTTTCGCTTTGAATGCCCATGGTTTGATAGCGCACATCCCCAAGAAAGCCGCCAATAACGTTATCAGCATCAATACCCTGGACCGCAGCCGCTGCCGTATCCCTCGGGCCATCCATAAGCGCTGAGCCCGGCCCCGCAGCACCAAGCAGGCTATTATCAGCCGCGGCATTGGAAGGCCCCGGCGCGAGCGCGGTAAAATCTATCCGGCTTTCCTGCCAAAAAAGGTCGGTACGGGTGCTGCTTTGAATGCTGTTGCTTCTGATATTTGCCCTTTGACTGCTACTACCAGTGCCGCCAGCTACCCCCGCATAATGGGTAAGATGCAGCCGTTGCCGCTCGCGGTTTACTGTTACCGCCTCGGCTGAAAGCGGCACACTGCTGTCCTGATACAGCCAGCCAAGCTCGGTGCGCTGCTTATTCCTGGCTCCCGGCAAACTGGAGGCACCCAGGGCAATAAAGAGTTCGGTGTCTTTGGCATCATCCAGCCTGCTGTCATCGGCTTTCTGCTGCAGATGGCTGCCGCGAAATCCCATATCCAGCGCCTCGTTACTGGATTGCAGCGCAGCCCTCAGTGCTGCGGTTTTATCATCCCGCGCCTCAAGCCCCACTCCATCACTGCCCTGCCCCGCCGGACTGAGCCAATAATCACTTTTGAGCTCATTGGCGCACGGCTCAGTCGAAGACGCACACAAATCGAGGGCATCGACACCAAAGCGCCCGGCATCGAGCCACACGCCCGGCGCAGCAAAAGGGGCCAGCGCAAGGTCAATCCCGTTCAGGCCGGGGGTATTTTCTCTGCTGTCAGATTGAAAAAAGCGACTTTCGCCCATGATTGATGCCTTGCCAGCAAGGCTGCCAAGGGGCTGAAGGGGTAACACAGTTGGGGAATTGACACCAAGCAGCTCGGTAAAGAAGGGAGTGACAGTCTGCGCGGGCAGCTCTTCGGCCCACGCAGCGAAGCATGCGCACCCGGCCAATAAGCAGGAAACAAGCGCAGGGGTGTGTTTCATCCAAATATCCCGAAAAGGCCACCAATGTCGGCAGCTTTATTGTTATTTATTTGTGACATGGATGATTTTAGACGAAAAAAAAGCGGCTCGCGCCGCTTTTTCAATATGACGTTCAATAAATCAGAGCTGGTTCAGAATTTCGTCAGCCAACTTGAGTTCATCGTTACGGTTTACGCTGACACCAGCGGCAATAATGGTGCGGGCGATATCCTGCGCCTGCTCCAGAGAATGCATCTCGTAGGTACCGCACTGGTATTCGTTGAGCTCTGGAATGGCCTTCTGATCGGCAACCTTGAGCACATCTTCCATGGCGGCAAGCCAGGCGTCGGCAACCCGCTTTTCACTCGGCTCACCAATCAGGCTCATATAAAAGCCGGTGCGGCAACCCATGGGCGAAATGTCGATGATTTCAACACCATTGCCGTTCAGATGATCGCGCATAAAGCCAGCAAACAGGTGCTCCAGGGTGTGAATGCCACGCTCGCTGAGGATGTCCTTGTTGGGGGCACAAAAACGCAGATCGAACACAGTAATGGTGTCACCCTTGGGGGTGCTCATGGTCTTGGCCACCCGCACCGCAGGGGCGTTCATACGGGTATGGTCAACGGTGAAACTGTCCAATAAAGGCATGGTGCTCTCCAGCCCCGTCAGCCGGGGCACAAAGTGGTTTTGCAAAGTGAGCCAAGCATAGCATTAAAGCCTGCGCTCAAAAACCTCATTGTCTTAAGCGACTGTAGGCATCTTCCGAGATCAGGTGATACTGACGCACGCCTCGCTCGTACTCACGATAGGCATCAAACACCTTCTGCATCATGGGATCCTGCGCCGACTGCTCGGCAATCACCTCGGCCGAGGTTTTGCGAAGCCCGTCCATAACATCCTCAGGGAACTGACGCAGCTGCACACCATGCTCATTGATAAGGCTTTCCAGCGCCCCCACATGGCGGGTGGTGTACTCATCCAGCATATCCTGATTGGTGGCCTTGGCCGCCACCCGCACTATGGCCTGCAAATCCTTGGGCAGCTTGTTAAAGGCCTCTTTATTAATCAGAAACTCAAGCGTTGTGCCAGGCTCATGCCAACCCGGGTAATAGTAGTACTTGGCCACCTTGTGCAGGCCGAAAGCCAAATCATTGTAAGGGCCCACCCACTCGGTGGCATCAATGGCGCCTGTCTGCATGGCGGTATAAAGCTCACGCCCCGGCAGCACCACAGGCACGCCACCCAGGCGCTTAAGCACTTCGCCCCCAAGTCCGGGCAGACGCATCTTCAGACCTTTCAAATCATCAAGGCTGTTGATTTCTTTATTAAACCAGCCGCCCATCTGCACGCCACTATTGCCGCCTGGCATCGGCAGAATACCAAAAGGCGCATACACCTCTTCCCACAGCTGCTGGCCGCCGCCGTAGGTGAGCCAGCCATTCATCTCCTGGGCATTAAGACCAAAGGGAATGGAGGTGAAAAACTGCGCAGCCGGTGCCTTACCTTTCCAATAATACGCAGCGCTGTGGCCCATCTGCACCGAGCCTTCGCTCACGGCTTCAAACACCTCCAGTGCCGGCAGCAGTTCGCCCGCACCATAGACTTTGATTTTCAGGCGCCCGGCAGACATTTCATCCACCATGGTGGCGAAGTGTTCGGGTGCAGTCCCCAGCCCCGGGAAGTTCTTTGGCCAGGAGGTCGCCAGTTTCCACTCGATGGGCTTAACCTCGGCCACCGGAGCCTGAGCGGCCGGGGCCTTGTCGTCGTTGCAGCCCATCAATAAAAGTGCCGTCGCCAGCACCGAAAACCCTATTTTACGCATCATGTTGAATAACTCCTGTCATTAGTATTGGCCGTCAGTTGCCATACAGCACCGACGGCAACCAGGTGGCCAATCCCGGCCAAAGGCTCAGCAGCAGCAACATCACCAGCTGCAGTACCACAAAGGGAATGACTCCCCGGTAGATCTGCCCGCTGGACACGGTATCGCCGGTCACACCACGCAGATAGAAAAGGGCAAAACCAAAAGGGGGCGTTAAGAACGAGGTCTGCAGGTTCATGGCAATCATGATCCCAAGCCAGACGGGGTCGAGCCCCATCGCCAGCAGAATAGGCGCCACCAGCGGCACCACCACAAAGGTGATTTCGATAAAGTCCAGAATAAAGCCAAGCAGGAAGATCACCGCCATCACCAGCAACATGGCACCGACCACACCGCCGGGCATGGCCATAAACAGCTCATGGATCAGCTCTTCGCCGCCAAGACCACGAAATACCAGTGAAAACACCGATGCGCCAATCAGGATGAGAAACACCATGGAGGTGATTTTCACCGTGCTCTGCATCACTTCTTTCAGTGCCAGCATGCTGAGCTGACGTTTGCCAATAGCAATAAGGAGCGCCCCGGCAGCGCCCACCGAAGCCGCTTCCGTGGGAGTAGCAATGCCGGTGAGAATGGAGCCAAGCACCAATAAAATCAGCACCAAAGGTGGCAGCAGCGCCGATACAACCCGGGAGATGGAAATCGGTTCGCGGACATCGGCAACTTCGCTGCCGAAATCTTGCGGGTGGCGCCACAGCCGTACCAGGGTGTAGAGCACATACAGCGCCACCAGCATAAGTCCGGGGATAAGGGCACCGGCAAACAAATCGCCCACCGACACCGACTTGGGGTTAAAAATCCCCATTTTCAGCTGCGCTTGCTGATAGGCGTTGGAGAGCACATCCCCAAGCAACACCAGCGCAATGGAGGGCGGAATAATCTGCCCCAGGGTGCCGGTGGCACAAATGGCACCGGCACTGAATTCAGGACTGTAGCCGCGCTTAAGCAGCGTCGGCAGACTCATCAGGCCCATGGTGACCACAGTCGCGCCGACAATCCCCGTGCTGGCCGCAAGCAGCATGCCCACCAAAAACACACTGAAAATCAGCCCGCCACGCAAGCGGCCGAACAAGTCACTCATGGTGGTCAGCAGCTGCTCGGCGATGCGGGACTTCTCCAGCACCACGCCCATGAACACAAACAGCGGCACCGCCATCAAGATTTCATTGTTGATAATGCCGTAAATCCGGTTCGGTAGCAGGCCAAACAGCCCCATGTCGAAGGCGCCGAAAAAGCTTGCCACCACCGCAAACAAAAAGGCCACGCCCCCCAGCGTCAGGGCAACCGGGTAACCCAGCATCAACACCAGACAAATAATCGCAAACAGCAAAAGCGCCATCAGCAAGCCTCCTTGCCAAACAGCGCCTTTCCATGGCGGTACAGCTCACACAGCCCTTGGATAATCAAACTGATACACAGCCCCAGCAGCAGCGTTTTTTGCAGATAAACAAATGGCAAACCACCGGCTTCGATAGAAGCTTCGTGGATGCGCCAAGAGCGCAGCACATAGTCGAGGCAGAAATAGAAGATGGCACCACAAAGTGGCAGCAGGAATACCAGGGTGCCGACGAAGTCGACCCAATGGCGGGTGCGCTCGGAAAACTGGCGATAAAACACATCCACCCGCACATGGGCTTCGCGTTTTAAAGTGAAACCAGCCGCAAGGGTAAACACAGCGCCGTGAAGATAAAGGGCAGTTTCCTGCATCGCGGTGGCGCCGGTGGAGAATACATAGCGTAACAGCACCACCGCCAGGGTCAGGATCACCATAGCAAGGGTAAACCAGCCCACCAGCCGACCAAGGGACTCACCAAGCCCTTCAAGAAATTGAATTATTTTTCCCATAATACTGTTTTTGTTGATGCTTTTTATCGTTATCAATGCAACCTATTGATAACAGAAAATACACACAGAAGAAACCAGCAAATGGTCTGAGGATACGCTGACGCGCGGATAGACGGGGGAGAAACAAAAATGCCCGCATCTGCGGGCACCTTCAACGAGAGACAGGTTTATCCTCTGCACTTGGGCGAGGATGGCACCGCCTCCAGCGCCTGCCACTCTTCCGGCGTGTAAGTGTGCATCGACAAGGCATGCACGCCTGCGGCCAGTTCATCAGCCAAGGCTGCGTTGACCGCACGGTGGCGGCCAATCAGTCGCTGCCCCGTAAAGGCCGCGCTGGCAATCACCACTTTAAAATGCGTCTCAGAGTTCTTGGGCACATTGTGCATATGGCTTTCGTTGATAACCTCAAGGTGCACAGGGGCAAGCGCTTCGGTCAATTTGGCATGGATAATATCGGCGACAGACATAGGAAGTTCACACAATAAATAGATGGCGGCAGGTTAGCGCTGCCGCCGCAAAAGGTCAAACAGCCGCTGATTTTGGATAAACCCGGGCGTTGGGTTCAACCGCTTCCAGGGCCGCCACCAGGGTGGCCGTATCAACACCGGCCGGTACTTTAAGCTGCATATTGGCGTTGAACACGGTGCGCCCCAAACTGGTCACCTGCAACCTGTGGCTTTCCATCTGGGTTACGCCAATGCCGAGATTGGCAAGGATATCGTTGATATCCCGGGTCAGGCCGGGTCTGTCACTGCAATCAAGCTCGATGGTCAGAGCCTCGGCTTCATCGGCCGCGGCCACCACAGGCGCATACACAAAACTCAAATTGGGAAATGCCTGTTCAAGACGGGTTCTAAGCTGCGCATCTTTAGCATCATCAATGCTGACCCGCATCATGGCGGCAAACTGACCATCAAGCATAATGAGCTTACTCGACAGCCACTCGGCACCACATTCACGGCTCAGTGTCGCGAGAGACTTAAGCACATCAGGCCCCATGGGACCTACCACGGTGGAAATGAATTGAATTTTCATTGAAAGCCTCCTGCAATACCCCAGGGCACACGGCTTAACCATCGCCATATCTCACCCATACCCTGTTCACTGTAACCCTGCCGTGCGGGTACTTCTGTGGCCAAGTGCACAGAATCCAGAGCCTTCAGCCAGTGAGCGCTTTCAGCCAACCTAAACCTTCTGCACTAAAGAGCCTTCAGCAATAAAAAACTATCAGCAGGCACGGTGATAAAAAGCAGACAAACGTCTGAAGGTAAAGCTCAGCCGCGCATCCATCGGCCGCTCTGAGCGCGGGATGGCATGCTCCCACAGTGCCTGCATCGGTGCGTGCATCAGCAGTAAATCGCCGCTTTGCAGCATCAGCCTCACCTTGTGCCCATCGGCTCGGCGTCGCATCACAAAGGGTCTGGCCTGCCCCAGACTGACAATGGCAACCGGCGCCGAGGCCACCAGCTCGGGCTCATTATCGGCATGAAACCCCATGGCATCGCGGCCATCGCGATAATGATTCACCAGACAGCCATTAAAACCTGCGCCAAACTCGCGGTTGAGTTTCTCTTTCAATTTCAGTGCATACCTGGGCCAGGGTGCTGGCTCAATCAACAAGGATGAGTATTGATATTGGCAACCTTCATCACCCAGCCACAGCTGCTCGCGGGGAATTTTATGCCACTTTCCATATACCTGTACCTCGGGCGAGCTAAAGGCGTAGTCCCGGGCTTCGGTAAGCAGCGCCTGGCGCTGCTCAGGCGACAGATAGCCGGTGATATGGGTGATGGGCGGCGCATCATCACCTGGAATGCCATCTGAAAAACCAAGGTTAAACTGCTCTGCCAAACCTGCCGTCCTTTATTTCCGATCACTGATACCAATCTCAATATCAATCTCAATACCAATCGGCGCCGCAATTTGCGATAATTCCGCCCCCAATCAAGGATACTGTGACATATGACGACCCGATTTTCAGCCCAGCTTCCCGGCCTGGATAACGAACTTATCCTCAAGCGCTACCCCGACAGCAGCGATGCCAACCTGCAAGCCTGGGATGCCGCCGACGAACATTTGCTGAAACACCTGGATGATTCAGGTATGTCACCCCAACGCTGGCTGTTGATTAACGACAGCTTCGGTGTCCTCACCTGTGCACTGCGTGCCCGTTTCGCTGATGCGGCAATCGACTTTGCCGCCGATGGCCGCACCTGCCATTTAGGTGCCATTGAAAACCTGCAAGGGAACGCACTGAGCCAAAATGGCATTGGATTTCACGACTGCAGTCAATTGCACACACTGACCAGCGATGCCGCAATACTGATGAAACTGCCGAAAAACCTGAATTTTTTCGCCGACATCTTAAGTCAGTTAAGTCAAACACTTAAAGCCGGTCAGCAGCTGTTGATTGGTGCCAAAGCCAAACACATCAACCAGTCACTGCTCGCACTTATCGGGAAGCATCTGGGCGACGCCAGCGCCAGCCTGGCCTGGAAGAAGACCCGGGTTATTACCGTCATCGCCGACGGCATACCAAGGCCGCTCGCCAAGCCGAGCCGCTGGCCGGTACCTGAGCTTGGACTGATGCTCGAAAACCACAGCAATGTGTTTGCCGCCAACAAACTCGATATAGGCGCGCGGTTAATGCTGAATAACCTGCCGGCGGGAGATTTCAGGCAAGTGATTGATTTGGGTTGTGGTAATGGCGTACTGGGTCTGCAGGCAGCCAAATCCTATCCCGATGCCCGCATCCATTTCGTTGATGAGTCCGCCATGGCCGTGGCAAGCGCCCGCGCCAACTGGGCATTGAACGAGCTGCCCCCCGAATTGGCTGAGTTCCACTGGGACGATTGCCTCAGTCATCTGGATGCCGAGATCAGCGCCGATTTGGTGCTTTGCAACCCGCCATTCCACCAAGGTGAGGCCATCACCGACCATATCGCCTGGCAAATGTTCAACGACGCCAAGCGCCGCCTCAAGCAAGGTGGCGTGCTGCACATAGTCGGCAACCGCCATCTGGGATATCACATTAAACTCAAACGTTTGTTTGGTAACTGCAAAACCATCGCCAGCAATGGCAAGTTTGTTATTCTGCAATCCATAAAGTAAAAAGGGCGCCTGGCGCCCTTTTCTTCAACAACTTTTCTTAAACGACAGGTTAAGCGACACCACATTTGAGAAGATTTCCTTCTCGTAATCCTGATTCAGCAGTTCTCGCCAGGGTCGGTCGCACACTTTAACCATGTAAAAGTTTTCCCGGGAAGTGTCGGTCACAAACGCGATGCCATGTCGCATCAGCTCATAGTGAATATCGTGGACAAAACCCAGTGAAAACCGCTGTCTGCCGGTCAGACTATTGATATCTTCACGACTCAGGCTAACGCCTGGGCCGACAGATTCAAAATGCCGGTACAGCCAGTCCGCAAATTCTTTCGCACTGACGATTGCCATAACTGCTCTCCTTGCCAATCCCATTGCCGCCATTTTTCCCTAATGGTTCCAGCCAGCGGCACCACACAGGATGCCAGGGATCCAACGTTTAACAGGATAAAACATGGCATACAGTCAAACCATCAGGCAGAAGTTTAACTTGCAGCGAAATTCGGCGAGCCGTCACAGTCTTAAGGGGCCGGGGCGCTCACGAATATCAGAGGTGTGGCGCCCATTCATATCAGTGGCGGGCACTTAAATGGCCTTAAATGGCAATGTCGTCAAACAGCCTGACCGAGGTCAGCGCGGTCACTTCATCAATGTAACGGCGCACATGGTCGCCAAACTCCAAACCCTTCACAGCAGTGAGATTCCGCAGGGTGGGATACAGCAGAATGTCATCGTAACCGAGACGATTATCACGCTCTGACGGCAGTTGGATAAATCCAAGACCAGTAAACAGCGGGTTCAGGGCAGCAATCAGCTCAGATGACTTGGCAAAGGCCTCGTCAAAGCTCATGCCAATGGCGGCACTCTTGTTTTGGGTGTACCACGCGATGGCAGCCGCTGAATTATATTCCTTCAGCCCAAGACGCACATTGCGTGGATGCAGCAAGGGCGCGCTGTACGCACCGGCCTCTTTGAGCCAGGACTGAATAGCGGCCTCATGGCGAGCAGGCGCAAGTACCGGCTGCCCTTTCAGCGCATCGAGATAAGCAACAATATCCAGGCTCTCGCCCATAATACTGCCATCGGCCTTTTGCAGAATAGGCACCATATTGGCCCCTACCATGCGAATGCGACTCTCTACATCGTCATTGGCCAGCACCTCAATCTCAATATCCAGCTGCTTATAGCCCACCAGCATCATGGCGCGTACACAATAAGGACAATGTTCAAAAACAAAGAGTTTCATAACCATTCCTGAATTCAATGAGTGGCCCAAGCATACCCCAGAGGTGCAAAGGCCAGAAGGCTCATTCGGTGGATTTTGTACTGGCGGGCGGCGCAAAAAGTTGCCGCAGCCGCGCCATGGGAGACAGCCCGGGTGCCATCGCATCACGCAACATATCGCGCCACTCACTGAAGGTCACCACCAACGGATTGAAGCTGTTTACCGGCTTGGTAATGCCGTAACGCACCGTTTCTTCTTCTTTAACAAAGGTGCCAAACAGCCGGTCCCAGATAATCAGCACGCCGGCGTAATTCTTGTCTATGTATTGGGGGTTGGAGCCATGATGCACCCTGTGGTGGCTGGGAGTATTGAACAGCCACTCCAGCGGCCCCAGCTTGTCCACCAGCTGGGTATGGACAAAAAACTGAAACCCCAGACTCGCCAGCACCGAAAACACCACCCAGGCCGGATCGAAGCCGATAATCACCAGCGGGATCCAAAACAGCCACATGCCTGCCACCGGGTACATCAAACTTTGACGAAACGCGGTAGAGAAATTCATGTTTTCCGAGCTGTGGTGTGCCACATGGGCCGCCCACATCCACCGGCAACGGTGGCTGGCGCGGTGGAACCAGTAGTAGCAAAAGTCCTGGGCCAGCAACAGCAGCAAAAAGCTCTGCCAGTTCATCTCGATATCAAAAAGCCGCCAACCAAACAGCCACAGGTACAGCTTGGCGACAGCGAAACCGGTCAACAAATCCGCCAGCTGGTGCATGCCGGCAAGGCTTAAGTTACACAAAAGTTCCGGCAGCCGATATCGGGCGGTGTCCGGCAATTTGCCACGCACATTGGCTACCAGCCATTCCAGCCCCATGCAGAGTAAAAAAATCGGTGCCAGCGCAATCAACAGCAGCTCAGGGTGCTGGGTCAGCTCATCGATATTCATTTTAAGTCCCTGTTATTTTTATTGTCTTATTCCTGTGACTACCACTTGGCAAAGTGATCTTCGGTCAGTCCGTTTACCCCATCGAGGCGCAGCTTGTTGCCGTCGCCATCCGTTACCCAGCCGCTGAACTGCCCCAGATACTGGCGAAAATTACTTTTGAGCAGCCACAGGTTCAGTTTCTCTAAGCGGCATCCCATGGGGGTAAACAGCAGCTCCAGCTCGCCTCGCTCTGACCAGATCCGCCAGGAGCCACCTGCAGGCGCCTTGCGGTCGAACTCAAAATGCACAGGGCCAAGATGGCGGCGCACCCCATCGAGCCACAACACATTTTCGCTGCTGCCGGTTTCGTTCACGCCTGCGGCAAGATTCAGCCCCAAACGCACATCCCCGGCCATGGCATTGATGGACGCCCAGCGCCAGCTGGTTTCCCGGCGCATATAGCCTGCGGAAAAGTCGTAGCCTGCCAGCGCCCTTGAGAGCGGCTGCGGCTCGTGATTAATCTTAAGCTCACCGGTTATCGACAGGGCATTGTGTTTTTGGGTGTAGGTCCAGCCGCTGTAACCGGTTGGGGAGCACATGGCCATCGGCAATGACAGCGGCAAGGGTTTAAGGCTTACATCGGCATCGAGCGTAAGCCCCTCCAATTCCAAACTGAGCCCAAACTGCCACAGTCCATCCTCACGGTGGATGCGCACGCCTGCCATTTCACTGCTGCCAGACACAGGCGATGGCGCCAGCGCATAGGCTTTTGGCGGCCGCAGCCAATGGCGCTCATGCAAGCTACCCTTTTTAATATCAAATACATAGCAAAAGCCACTACCGAGATAACGGATGTCCGCCAGGGCCAGGCCTATCAGGTAGTTGGGGGTATGAATGGCAATAAATTCAAATTGTTTGTAGCCAAAGTAGCGCTGAAAGCCACTGGCGGGGGCGTCCATGTCGTTGGTGAGTAAAAACCTATCCAGCCCCAAATCGGCAACCGGGCCATCAAAGTGGCCAAAACAGGGGCGACCGGCCGCCATCAGGCAGTCCTGCAGCCCTAGGGTATTCATGGCCGGCTGCCCGGCCTGAGCGCTGCGGCTTTGCTCAGCATTAACCTGCGCAGAGCGGCTTTGCACTGAGTTACTTTGCTTGTTCATCGCGGTCTTGTTGCTGGGTGTTGTTATTGTTTTTGGTTTTTTACTCTAGCGCCATTCGGGCAGCGATTAAAGCCTTTCAGATACATTTTTTTAACAGCCGTTTGAATTGAACGTTCATCGGTTTACCCAGTAAAAGTTGCTGGCAAACGGCCACAAAAAAGCCCTCTGGTCGAGGGCCTAACTTATTGGGTGTAAACCAGCCTGAGGGAAATCAAAACTGCCACGACAAGCCAAGGTTGAAGCTGGTTACCGACAGTTTTTCCATCGGGGTGTACTGATATTCTGCGTGCAGACCAAAACCGCTTCGGAATCTGTGCTGATAACCCAGCGCACCGACAAACCCCTGATCGTTTTCATCCTGACGCAGCTTTTGGTACTCGTAATCAACCTGATGCACCCCATAACCTGCCTTGGCATAGAGGCTGCCACCGCGATAAATCGGATACTGCCCCAGCACAGACACCCGGCCGCCGCTGTAACTCAGATCGCGTACCTCGCTGATGGTATCAATCAGGGCGCTCATGATACCGCCATCGACACCGGCGTATCCCAGCTCCAGCCCCCAGTAATCGTTCAGCATATAGCGATACCAGATATCCCAGGTCACGCCATCGCCACCGTCGTAAAGCTGGCCGTCCTTGCTCTCAAACTCCTTGGCTCCATACCCTAAGCTGCCGCCGAGCAGATGCGGGCTTTCGCCAGCCACTGCACTGCCCAACATCAGGCTGCTTATCAGCCCCACTGCTACCGCTGTTTTCATTTTTTCCCCGTAAGGTCAGTGTGTTCGCAGCTAAGCTTGCCAGCAGCGAGCTGTACGCCGACTGAATCGGCCTGCGGCTGGCGATACAGGCCAAATCTGGTATTCTGATGCGACTTTTGTCTCTGGCAGGAAAGATGATGAAAAAATCCGTAAGTTTACTGGCCGCCGTACTGCTTTTTGGCGGCTGTGCAGGCAGTCCTTCCAATTACCTGGCATTGAGCCCGGACGTGCCTGCCGTGGTATCCACGGCCCAGGGTCGTATTGCTCTGACCACCGAAGATGCGCGCACCAGCATGGATGCGGTACGTATTACCAAGGGCGACGAAGCGCCCACATTGATGGGCACAGGCGAGCCTCCGGCACAGCAGCTTGGTGAGCTGTTTCGCAGCGCCTACCGCCAGGCAGGCTTTACATTGGATCCGGCGGCCACCAATCTGCTCGAATTCAAACTCGAGCGGCTGCACTCTGACATCAACGAAACCCTGATTGGCTACGAAGCGGCCAATGAAATCGTGATCAGCGCCTATGCCCGCAACAGCCAGCAGATTTTCTCCAAGCGCTACAGTGCCAAAGGTTCGATGAAAGGCCCCTTCAGCCTGGATTTGGCCACCCTGGAGCTGGAGATGAATAAGCTCATCACCCGCCTGGCGGCTGACATAGTCAACGACCCCGAACTCAACCAGTTTTTAATGCAATAACAATAAGGAAAACAAGATGAAATGGATAGTCGCCACACTGATGCTGACCCTTTCGAGCCTGGCCAGTGCCGCCAAGGTAGATATTCAGCCCGATAACCTCTACCCACAGGTTGAAATGCAAACCACCATGGGCAAAATCGTGGTGGAGCTTGATCGCACCCGCGCGCCCATTACGGTCGATAACTTCCTCACCTATGTAGTAAAGGGCGAGTACGACAACACCATTTTCCACCGCATTATTGCCGAATTTGTGGTGCAGGGCGGCGGTCTCGACCCCAAGCTCGAAGAAAAAGCCGAAGACAAGCCTATCTTCAATGAGTCCGGTAATGGCCTGTCCAACAGCTTTGGCACCATCGCCATGGCGCGGGAAAACGATCCCCACACCGCCACCCGCCAGTTTTACTTTAATGTGGCCGACAACAAGAAGCTCGATCCGTCCAAGCGGCGCTGGGGTTATGCGGTGTTTGGTGAAGTGGTTGAAGGTCGCGAAGTGCTGGAAGCCATGGCCGTCGTACCCACCGAGCACAACGCCAAACTCAATTGGCCCGATGTGCCGGTAACGCCAATCATCCTTAAGTCGGCAAAATTGTTGCCAAGAAAATAAACTGTGTTTTGAGCTAATGCTCAGGACTTGGCTATACTCACTGAGCAACAACATGGAGGCGATCCGATGACCCCAATGGACTTCATCGACACCAAGGCGCCCCAATTAGCTCAGTATGGAAGAGCGTTCTTGAGTGACCAGCTCGATTATCGCGAGATCCAGCTGTATTTATGGGATACCCTGGAAGAGTGGCAACAACTCAACCCACAGGGTGAAGCGCAAACCGACACGGAAAAGGTGTTCTGGCACCTGATACACTGCTTTGATCGTTGGCCCGTTTGGACACTGCGCGGCAATCAGTTTCTGCGAAAGCAGCTGCACGATTGCTGTGAGTTTCTGAGCATTGGCGGCGAGCTTCCCGGCGGCTGTATCGGGATCCGCCCGGCATCCTGAGCCAGTCCCACAAAGACCCCGCCAAGGCGGGTCTTTTTTTGCCCGCACCTTGCCAAACCTGCGTCATCCAAAGCACGACTTTTAAGCACAACAAGCAATTAGCTCGACCTTTACCTTGACCTTGGCTTGCCCATGTAAGTTATCCTAGGGCATCTTCTCCAGACCCTGGCCGCCATGCCGATTATCGTCGATACCTTTACCAAACTCTGGGATCTGTTCGCAGTTTACCGCCACCGCCGGGTGATGGTGATGCTGTTTCTCGGCTTCTCCGCCGGTTTGCCGTTGATGCTGGTGTTCTCCACTCTGTCATTCTGGCTGCGTGAAGCGGGCGTCGATCGTACTGCCATCGGCTATTTCAGCTGGATTGCCATTTTGTACGCCTTTAAGTGGCTCTGGTCACCACTGGTTGATCGAATGCCGCTGCCGCTGTTCTCGCGGCTGTTTGGCCGGCGCCGTGGCTGGATGTTGTTTGCCCAGCTCACCCTGGTTGCTGCCATCATGGGGATGGCCATGAGCGACCCCAAAGAGAGCCTTACCTACATGGCGGTGTGCGCGCTGATGGTGGCCTTCGCCTCTGCCACCCAGGATATTGTCATCGACGCCTTTCGTATCGATTCAGCGCCGGAAGAGATGCAGGCTGCCATGGCAGCGGCGTATCAAATCGGTTATCGCAGCGCCATGATTGTCGCCACCGCCGGAGCGCTGACCATTGCCGCCTGGGTTGCGCCGGAGGAAACCGGTTATCGCCTGGCATCCTGGCAAACCGCTTACATGGCCATGGCCGGACTGATGCTGATTGGTATCATCACCACCCTGTTTGCCAAAGAGCCCGAAGTGGATGCAGGGCAAGCCAATGCCGATGAAGCCGAGATGCGGCAAAAACTCAGCAGCCGTTATTCGCCCAAAATGGCGGCGGCGCTCTCCTGGGTATACAGCGCCGTGGTGGCGCCCTTTATCGACTTTTTCAAGCGCTATGGCAAAAGCGCCATCCTGATTTTGGCGCTGATCTCCTGCTATCGGATTTCCGATATTGTGATGGGCATTATGGCCAACGTGTTCTACGTGGACATGGGCTTTTCCAAAGAGGAAATCGCGTTTCTAAGCAAGGTATATGGCCTAATCATGACCCTCATTGGTGCGGCCTTTGGCGGCATTCTGCTTGCCCGCTACGGCACCATGAAAATCCTGTTTCTGGGCGGTCTTTTGGTGGCGACCACCAATTTGCTGTTTGCCTGGCAGGCAGTGGTGGGCTACGACATGCAGCTGCTGACCATCGCCATCTCCATCGATAATTTCAGCGGCGGCATAGCAACGGCCGCCTTTATTGCCTATCTCTCCAGCCTCACCAGCTCAGGCTACAGCGCAACCCAATACGCGCTGCTGTCGTCCATCATGCTGCTGTTTCCCAAGTTTATTGCCGGTTTCTCCGGCGCCTGGGTTGATGCCTTTGGGTATGTGAACTTTTTCATCAGCGCCAGCCTGATTGGCCTGCCGGTACTGCTGCTGGTATGGCTGGTCGATAAAACTGTGCCCCACAAACAGGCGCAACCGACTGAAGCGTCAACCGACGAGCAAGTGCGCTGAATGATAAAAACCACATGAGTTCAGTACCAAGCACTTAAAGCAAAAAGGCAGTCATCAGGTGACTGCCTTTTTCATTGAATCAGCTACCGCTTAATCGCGGAAGTTATTGAACTGGAAAGGCTGCCCCAGTTCAGACGTACGGGCCAGCTGCATAATGGCCTGCAGGTCGTCACGCTTCTTGCCGGTTACCCGCACTGAGTCACCCTGAATTTGCGCCTGCACCTTTACCTTGCTGTCTTTGATGAGTTTCACCAGCTTTTTGGCCACATCCTGGTCTATGCCCTGCTTGAACTTCACCGTTTGCGCAAAGCTCTTGCCGGTGTGCACTATCTTGTCGTCCACGTCCATGGCCTTGGCGTCCACGTCCCGTTTGGCCAGCTGACCGCGCAGAATATCCACCATCTGGCGGCACTGAAAGTCAGACTCAGAGCGCAGGGTTACTACAAAATCTTTAAAATCAACGCTGTACTCAACGCCACGAAAATCAAAACGACCGTCCATCTCGCGGCGGGTATTGTCCACGGCATTTTTAAGCTCTACCGCATCCACTTCTGAAACAATATCGAATGAAGGCATGTTCGAATAACCCCTAAACAGAAAAAGCAAAACTGCCCCTAGTTTAACTGCCCGCCTCACCGAGGTGAAGCCTTAGCAGCTGTATCAGAATTGACACAGAGATTTACAGCCGGATAGATGACTTTGGGACGACATTTCCCTATGATGGGCGCCTTAACCCGGCAACAAAAGTCTCGTGTGAAGAATCGGCAGTTCCTGTTTAAAATCGTGCTGGTGATCGCGCTGTGTATCACCAGTTATCTGGTTTTCTCCAAGCCCAGCTATCCCCAGTCCATTCCGCATTTGGATAAAGTAGGCCATTTCACCACCTTCTTTGGCCTGGCCTGGCTGACCCAGTTGGCGTTTCGTCCCCGATGGTACCTGATGCTCGGCGCCCTCGCCGCCTATGCCGGACTAATTGAAATTGTGCAGTCGCGTCTGCCTTATCGCAGCGCCTCCTGGGGCGACATTGCTGCCGACCTGGCTGGTGTTGCCGCCTTCTTTTTTACCCACTGGCTTTATCGCCGTTACTTTTTGGCGGCCAGGTTCGAGCAGTCATGAACACTGAGGCGCCAAAGGGAATTGCGATTCTCGGCGCCGGTGCAGTCGGCCAGCTGATAGCGCATCAATTGGCCCATGCCGGGATCCGGCCCAGCTTGCTTGGGCGCGATTATCAGCCGCTTACCGAGCCATTTGGCTTTATCTCACTTGCAGGCGAAGAAACTCAGCAATGCTTTGACGGCTCTGGATTTCAGGGCTCAGGTTTTCAGAGCTCTGGTGTTCAGAGCTCTGGTGTTCAGAGCTCTGGTTTCCAGGGTTCTGGCCCTGAAGCTGCTGGTGTGGCAAGTATCCGTTTACTGATTGTCACCGTAAAAGCCTACCAGGTGATGGACGCTTTGCTGCCATTGCTGCCAAGGCTCAGTCGTGATTGCCATTTGCTGCTGCTTCATAACGGCCTTGGTCCCCATGAAGCCCTTATTCCCCATCTCGATGGCCGCGGCCTGACCCTGGGCACCACCAGTCAGGGCGCGCTGCGCCTGAGTAAACACCAACTCAAGCAAACCGGCAGTGGCCTGACGCAATTTGGCCACTGTGCAGGTCCAGCCATGGCGCCTGAGCTTAAAGCGACGCTGCTCAGCGCCATTCCCGGCAGCGAGTGGGTGGAGGCGATACTGCCTGCCCTGTGGCAAAAGCTGGCGGTCAATGCCTGCATTAACCCGCTCACAGCAATTCATGGCGTCTGCAATGGCGAACTGGCAGCCGATGAATTCCAAAGCACCATAGCGGCGGTATTGAGTGAATTGGTTAAGGTAGCCAAGACTCAGGGCATTGAGTTACAGGAAGAGCGCCTATCTGCGCGTGTGTATGAGGTCATTCGCCTTACAGCCGCCAATCGCTCCTCAATGCGCCAGGATGTGGACCACAGGCGCAAAACCGAGATTGATGCCATCAATGGCTATCTGGTGAGCCTTGGCAATCGCCATAATATAGCGACGCCCGCCAACAAGGTGCTCGTCGACGCCATTCACGCACTGGAGCAACGCGTTTAAGCTGTGCCGCTTCTTATTGTGGCCACATCACTGAGGCCACATCACTGAGGCCACATCACCATGATGGCAGCCATCGCAATCAGCACCAGCGCGGCCATATCCTTTACCTGCACCTTTTGTTTCAGATACCAGCTCGACACCAGCATCATAAAGAAGATTTCCACCTGCCCCAGGGTTTTCACATAGGGGACAGCGGTAAGCGACATGGCCGAAAACCAGCCAATGGAGCCCAGGCAACTGCTGACACTGATAGCCAGCGTCAGCCGGTTTCTTGCCATCATGGCCTTAAGCTCGTCAGGCTTTCTTATCAGCAGCCACAACAGCAAAATCACCGTTTGAATAACAATAACCAGCAACAGCACCCAGGCGGCGCGGTGGGGAAAAGGCACATCGAGACAAAGGCTGGCTTCACGAACCCATAGCGACGTGAGCGCAAAGGCACTGCCGCTGGCAAGGCCCAGCAGCAAGGTTTTGGGCGACAGGGTACTGAGCCCGCCCTTGCTTGAGAGCATAAACACCGCCACAGTGCCCACAATCACCCCAAGCCAGCCAAAGAGTGACAGGCTGGTACCAAAAAAGGCCACCCCGAGAATTGCCGCAACCAGTGCCTCGCTCTTGGCAAGCCCGGCGCCAATGGCGAAGTTTTTAAGCTGAAACAGCTTTACCATTAAGGCGGTAGCCAGAATTTGCATCAGCGCCGCCCCGAGAATAAACCCCAGCGCATCCACGCCGAAGGTGGGAATGGCCGCATCCTGCCACAGGTATAACCCGGCCAGATACAGCGCAGCCAGCGGGCCCGCATAGAGAAAACGCGCCAGGGTCACACCAAGCACGCCAACATCGCGACTGAGCTCACTTTGAAAGGCGTTGCGCCAAGCCTGCATAAAGGCCGCCATCAGGGTGAACAAGACCCACATCGTTGTATGCTCCCGAAAACTCAGACAAAAACGCCCGGCAAAGCCGGGCGTTTGAGCATAACACAGCCAATTGGTGCTGTGGTTTACTTGCTGGTGTCCAGAGCAGGAAAAGATTTCACCAGGTCATCTACCGCTTTCATCTGACTGAGGTAGCCTTCCAGTTGATGCAGTGGCAGGGCACAGGGGCCATCGCACTTGGCGTTGTCCGGATCCGGGTGCGCTTCGATAAAGAGACCGGCCAGACCCAGCGCCATACCGCTGCGGGCCAGCTCGGTTGCCTGGGCGCGGCGACCACCGGCAGAATCTTCACGGCCACCAGGGCGCTGCAGCGCGTGGGTGGCATCGAAAATCACTGGATAACCGCTCTGCTTCATCTCATCCATGCCCAGCATGTCTACCACCAGGTTGTTGTAACCAAAGCAGCTGCCACGCTCGCACAGGATGATTTCGTCGTTACCAGCTTCGTTGAATTTCTTCACTATGTGGCGCATCTCGTGGGGTGCCAGAAACTGTGGCTTCTTCACGTTGATGATGGCGCCTGTCTTGGCCATGGCAATCACCAAGTCGGTCTGACGAGCCAGAAACGCCGGCAGCTGGATGATGTCGACCACTTCGGCCACAGGGGCGCACTGATAAGGCTCGTGTACGTCGGTAATGAGCGGCACATTGAAGGTGTCTTTGATTTCCTGGAAAATCTTCAGGCCTTCTTCCATCCCCGGACCGCGATAGGAGTTGATGGACGAGCGGTTGGCCTTGTCAAAAGAGGCCTTGAATACATAGGGGATCCCAAGCTTCTGGGTCACTTCTACATAGCGCTCGGCAATGCTCATGGCCAGATCGCGTGATTCAAGCACGTTCATACCGCCAAACAGCACAAATGGCTTATCGTTGGCGATTTCGATGGCGTTCAGATGGATGGTTTTGTTGGTCATCACACTGTCTCTCTAGTGGGCCGACGCCCCGGGGCATCGATACAGAATCTGATTGGAGGGAGAGTATACCCTGAATCCCTGCCGCCCTGCTATCGGGCAAAGCGCAGCTTTGGCCTATGCAGTCCCTGATTTTGGCGGAGTTGCGGCCCGGCGCCAGGTTTTGACCGCGGGCCTTTACAAAGCACAATCAGGGGTTTGAAATCACCTCAGACACATAGGTCGGCATGGGGTCGATACCGCCAGCGGCGATGCCACGGCACATGCCGGTATCGCTGACACCTGTCTTTACCATCTGAGTGCCATCGAATACCCAGCTTTCAAAGCTCCAGCAGTCGCCAATCCCACGCCCCTTGTGGGCCGCAGAAATAATGCCATCTGCATAGTCATTTCCGCTGACGGGCAAGGGTCTGGGCTGCTTATCGCCATCGGCGAGCAGCCAATAGCCGGAGCCATAGTTGTAGGCAGCAAGCCAGCAGCTGGCTTCAATCAGGGTGTAGCCCTGGCCTATGTTGACGGTGGCGATATCCGGGCCTTCTTCAAACAGTTGCTGACACTCAACATCGGCAATGTCTTCACCATCTTTGATGCTGTTTCTGAGCGCACTGACCAACTCATTGTACTGCGCCGAGTCTTTTGGCACTGGCCTGAGCTCACCTTTGTTGGCCTTATTGATGATTTTTGGCAGCGGCTGCGGCGCCTTCACCGATGACTCCGGCTTGCTGCCTTTGGCCACCACAGCAAAAGGGGTGCCCTGACGCCCCTGATATTCATCCATCTTGCGAAACACAGCGCTGGCGCCGCTGCCGGAAAGCAGCCAGTTTGCCTTGCCGTCACCAATTTCTATGCGAGCATCCCGGGTCATCACCGCAAGCAAGGCCTGTACCTGCACCGAGCTCAGCAGCTCGCCCTCTACCGGGCCAAGCTCCTGGCCATCAATATAGAGGTTAATCTCAGTCGGCCAGGGTTCAAACTCACTGAAATCGCCCAAAAATACCTTGGCACTGATATCGGTTGCAGGTCCTGCCTGACGGGTAAACATCAGCGCCACGGCGTTGCGGTTACCCTCAGCCGAGTAGCCTGCCGCCCGGCAGGTGCCGGTGTTGTCGCAGGCAAGTAGCCAGTCTTTGTGGTAAAACCGCTCGCCTTCAAACGCACTGGCCAGAGGGCTTGCAACCATGGATGCAAGCCCGGGGATAAGGCCAAACGCGACAGCGAGTGCCGCCCTGATACCGTGAAAGCCTGCTGGCCGAGATGTCTTCATCTGGTAATTCCTTCTACACAGTTACTGAAAAGCGTGAACTGGAAACGGTTACTGAAAGCAACGCTTAAAAAACGAAGACCCGAGGAAAGCCTCAGGTCTTTTGCCGATAAATCCTGTTTACCCGCTTACCCCACCACCTGCAGGAACTGGCCGCACAGCCAGGCCATGTAGGTGCCGAGGGCATAACCAAATACCGCCAGCAACACCCCTACCGGCGCCAATGACGGATGGAAAGCCGCAGCCACCACAGGTGCGGACGCAGCGCCGCCCAC
Source organism: Shewanella khirikhana (assembly GCF_003957745.1). Taxonomy (NCBI): domain Bacteria; kingdom Pseudomonadati; phylum Pseudomonadota; class Gammaproteobacteria; order Alteromonadales; family Shewanellaceae; genus Shewanella; species Shewanella khirikhana. The sequence continues at coordinate 2,696,045 of NZ_CP020373.1, forward strand.
GTTGGCCTGGCTGCCAACCGCCATATAAAACAGCGGCGCCTTAATGAGCTTGGCCACCAGCAACATAAAGCCTGCGTGCACCAGCATCCAGGTAATCCCCAGCAGGAAGTAAATCGGAGTATTGAAAATCTCACTCACGTCCATGTGCAGGCCGATGGTGGCCACCAGCACATACAGGAACGCCGATGCCACCTTGGAGGCACCTGCCGCTTCGAGATGGCGCACCGGAGTGAAGGACAAGGCCAGACCCGCTGTGGTCACAATCACAACCAGCCAGAAGAAACCGGAGGTAAGGCTGTATTGCTTGGTCCAGGGGAAGTTTTCCAGGAAGAAAGGCGCCAGGAAATCGGCGGCGATATGGGCAAAACCCGTGATACCAAAACCCACCGCCAACATCAGCATCAAGTCGGTCAGGCTGGGGTTACGCTCGTTTTCGGCCTTGTACTTCTCAACCTTGGCTTTCAGCACTTCGATGGCAGTGGTATCAGCACCGGTTTTGGCGTCGATTTCTTTGGCGCGGGAGGCCATAAACAGCAGCACCGCCATCCAGACGTTAGCCACAATCACATCCACGGTGATCATCACCGAGAACACATTGCCGCCCACTTCGTAGATTTCCTTCATGGCCGCCTGGTTGGCGCCGCCGCCAATCCAGCTGCCGGCCAGGGTGGTCATGCCGCGCCAAACCGAGTCCGGTCCCATGTCAGCAGTGAGGGATGGGTCGATGGCAGAGACCAGCAGCAAGGCTACCGGGCCACCAATCACAATCCCCAAGGTACCGCAGAGGAACATCACCACTGCTTTGGGCCCCAGACCCATGATGGCCTTGAGGTCCACCGACAAAATCAGCAGCACCAAACAGGCGGGCAACAGATAGCGGGTGGCGACGAAATAGAGCTTGGAGGCATGGCCATCGACAATGCCAAAGGTATTAAGCAGCGAGGGCAGGAAGTAACACAGCAGCAGTGCCGGAACAAACTTATAGAATTTTTGCCAGCTGGGATGGTTGTTAGTGTAAAACACAAATCCCAGAATGATGGCCAAAAAGCCGAGCACGGTTGCGTCGTTGGTGACCAAAGGCGCCGTTGTCATCTTCCCTTCCCCCGAAGTCGTTATTATGTTGTAAGGTATTATTTTTTAATGAAGTATATCTTGGTGCTCGCCCAATTCCCTCAGCTGCATCCGCACCAGCTCCACCACGGGATCGTGGGGGCTTAAATCGATAAACTGCTTAAGATCCGCCTCGGCCACCCTATGGGCACCGAGCTGCTGGGCGATAAAGGCCCGCTCACGGATGAGCATTGTTTCGTCCGGATACCAGTCCATCAGCAGGTTACAGCACTCCAATGCCACATCAAAACGCTGCTGAACTATGGCTCCGGCCTTAAGCTCATGCAGCATACGGGCAATCAGCTCTTTAACGCTGGAAGGCTTTACATAGGCAGGTTTCATCCGCGCCCAGTTACCCAGCTCGCCGCGCACCAGCGCATGAACCCGGGTACGGTCGATAAACTCGCCGCTCAAAGGGTCCAAAATCAGCCGCGACTTACCCCGTTGCCAACACAGCAAGGTGTTGCCCGGCAGCAAAATAGGCTCAAGTTTTACGTCCAGTTGCTTGGCCAGTAGCATAATGATGGTGGCCAGCACTGTGCTGTTACCGCTGCGGGATAAAAAGCCATGGGCGAGGCTTGCAGCCTCCAGGCTGAAATAGTCGTCGCGGGCGCAAAAGCCCAAATCACGATAAAACCAGTTCAGCATCGCCTTTAAGCGAGCCTCCTGGTCAACCAGATAATGACTCAGCACACCGCCGGCAATTTCATACCAGGCCCATTCGGCTTTTTCGCGGGAAGCCAGCCCCAAATGTTCAATAAGTGCCAGCGGCGTCTCCGGCAAGGAGATGCCGCCTTCTAACGAAAAATCACTCATGATGCCAGCATAATGGCCTGTTTGATCACGGCCATCTTGGCCGCATACACCACCCAGGCAATGGCACCCAGGAAGGCAAAGAAACGGAAGAACTTGTTACGGTTGGACTTCATCGCCATAAAGGCCAGCAGTATGTATGCGACCACGGCGAGGATTTTCTCGGTCAGCCAGGGGTCAACAAATGGATACTGTTTGATTAAGAAGCACAGCGACAGGCCGGACAGCAGCAAGAAGGTGTCGATGATATGCGGTGCTATCTTCAGCAGCTTTTTCTCAAGCAGGGCTGATTCTTTCAGCTTAAGCACAAAACGCACCACAAAGAACAACACGCTGACGGCTATCAGGGTCAGATGCAGGTGCTTCACAAAGGGATACAGGCTGTTAATGGTTTCCATGGCTCAAGTAGGTTCCCCGTAAACGAAAGGCGTTAGTGTACCCGAATCGCACCGCCCTTGCTATTGGTGGCGGTGCGCGCAAAGCCATTATTCGCCCTGCCAGAGGCCAAGAGTACAGCGATCGTTGGAGCCAAAGTCCCGCACTGTGGCAACCTTGTGATAACCAAGGCCAGACAGGGTTTCCCGCAGGCGCAGTGCCTGGGCGTAGCCGTGCTCAAGCAGCAGATACCCCCCCACTTTTAAGTGCTCACGGGCGTGCATGGCGATATGGTTGAGGTCAGCATAACCTTCATCGGCGGCGGTCAGGGCGCTTAAGGGCTCAAAGCGTACATCACCCATGGCCAGATGCTCGTCCTGCTCATCTATGTACGGCGGGTTGGAAACAATCAAATCGAAGTCGGCATCCTTGACCGCGCTGAACCAGTCGCTTTGCAGCACCTCTACCTGACTGAAACCAAGGTTGTCACGGTTTGCCGTGGCCAGCGCTACAGCATCATCCACCTTATCGAGCGCGGTGATGCGCCAATTTGGGCGCTCACTGGCCAGCGCCAGCGCAATGGCGCCTGTGCCTGTGCCGAGATCCAGCACCCTGGCATTGTCCGGCAGCGCCAGATTCAGTGCGGTTTCCACCAAGATCTCGGTGTCGGGCCGTGGAATAAGTGTGGTGGCATTCACCATAAAGCGCAGCGACCAGAACTCGCGCTCACCGACGATGTGGGCCACGGGGATCCCCTTGGCGCGCCTGGCAATCATTTGCTCAAAGCGTTTCCACTGCTCGGCAGACAGCTGTCGCTCAGGCCAGGTGTAGAGGAAGGTGCGGTTTTTACCGAGGCAGTGCTGCAGCAGCACTTCGGCATCGATATTGGCCGACTCCGATGAGCTGGCCAATGTGCGAAAGGCCCATTGCAGGGCCTCACCTATGCTGGATTGGGAAGCCAAATCTTACCCCTGCTCGTCGGCCAACGCGGCCAGCAGATCGGCCTGATATTCCTGCACAATAGGGTCAATCAGGGCGTTAAGGTCCCCTTCAATCACCTCGTTGAGGCGATACAGGGTCAGGTTGATGCGATGGTCGCTCACCCGTCCCTGAGGGAAGTTATAGGTACGGATGCGCTCGGAGCGATCGCCGCTGCCCACCAGATTGCGACGGGTCGTGGCTTCTGCGCTGCGACGCTTCTCATCTTCGGCCGCCTGCAAACGGGCCACCAGCACAGACATGGCCTTAGCCTTGTTCTTGTGCTGCGAGCGCTCGTCCTGACATTCCACCACCAGGCCCGTGGGCAGGTGGGTAATACGGATAGCAGAGTCGGTTTTGTTGACGTGCTGACCACCGGCGCCTGAGGCACGGAAGGTATCGATACGCAGCTCGGACGGATTGATTTCCACCGCTTCGGCTTCAGGCACTTCGTGCAGCACCGCCACGGTACAGGCAGAGGTATGTACCCTGCCCTGGGATTCGGTTTCCGGCACCCGCTGCACCCGGTGACCACCGGACTCGAACTTGAGTTTGCCGTACACGCCATCGCCGCTGAACTTGGCAATCACTTCTTTGAAACCGCCGTGCTCACCTTCGTTGGCACTGACGATTTCCACCTGCCAGCGCTGTGCCTCGGCATAACGGCTGTACATGCGGAACAGATCACCGGCGAAAATCGCCGCTTCATCACCACCGGCACCGGCGCGGATTTCCACGAAAGCATTGGCTTCATCGTTGGGATCTTTGGGCAGCAGCAGGATTTGCAGCTCGGCTTCCAGATGCTCGAGTGCCGCCTTGGCGGATTTCATCTCTTCCTGGGCCATCTCGCGCAGCTCAGGATCGTCCTCCTCGAGCATTTCTTTGGCGGTATCCAGATCGGCGACGGCTTGTTGGTAGGCCTTAAAGCCCTTTACCACGTCTTCGAGTTGGGCGTATTCCTTGGACAGTGCACGAAAACGGTCCTGATCGGCAATGATGCTGGCATCGCTGAGCAGCGCCAGTACTTCTTCGTTGCGCTCGAGCAAGCCTTCCAGCTTGCGGATGACGGATTCCTTCATTTAGCTCTCAAAAAATCTCAGTGTTTATCCAGGCCGAGCGCGGTCCGAAGTTGCCCCAGTGTATTGAGGTCACCCTGACGGCTCGCCGCCGTGAGGGCCTGAGTAGGTGCATGGATCAAACGGTTGGTGAGCTTGTTGGCCAGTTCCAGAATTACCTGCTCGCCATCGGCCCCCTGCGCCAGTTTATTGAGGGCACGCTCTACCATTTCATCTTTGATTGCCATGCTGGCGGTCCGGTATTCGCGAATACTGTCCACCGACTCCAGGGAGCGGATCCAATCCATAAACAGGAAAGATTGCTCCTGAGCTATCACCTCGGCTTGCTCGGCCGCCTCCTTTCGGGAGGCCATGTTCTGTTCGACAATGCTTTGCAGGTCGTCCACCGTGTACAAAAATGCATCGTCGAGTTCACCGACTTCAGCTTCGATATCACGGGGAACAGCGATATCAACCAATAACATAGGCTGATGACGACGCTGCTTGAGTGCCTTTTCTACCATGCCCTTGCCAAGGATAGGCAGCGGGCTGGCGGTAGAGGATATCACGATATCGGCCTTGGGGAGATACTCTGGAATTTGCGAAAGCGTAATCGCAGTGGCGCCAAACTCTTCGCACATGGCTTCGGCGCGCTCCACGGTGCGGTTTGCCACCACCATGGAAGTGACACCATTTTCTTTCAGGTGCCGGGCCACCAGCTCAATGGTTTCGCCGGCGCCGATAAGCAGCACCTTGGTTGACGCCAGTGACGAGAAGATATGTTTGGCCATGCTGACCGCAGCAAAGGCCACGGAAACAGCGGCGCTGCCGATTTCGGTCTCGGTGCGCACTTTTTTGGCAACGGAGAAGGTGCTCTGGAACAGGCGGTCCAGAGTCACGGCCACAGTGCCGGCCTCTTTGGCCTTGGCAAAGGCCTGTTTGACCTGACCTAAAATCTGCGGCTCACCGAGTACCAGTGAGTCGAGCCCTGAGGCCACCCGCATCAAATGCCGCACCGCTTCCTGGCCCTGATGATGATACACACAGGGCATCAGCTCTTCGTGGCTCAGGCCATGGTAAGACTCAAGCCAATGAATGATGTCGCTGGCCTGGGCGTTATTGCAGTACAGCTCGGTACGGTTACAGGTAGAGACAATCACCGCCTCATTGGACGAGGTGGTGCAGGCAAGGCTTCGCATCGCATCATGGATCTTGTCCGGGGAGAAGGCGACTTTTTCTCGCAGGTCGACCGTGGCCGTTTTGTGATTTATCCCGATTGCTACAAGGCTCATCTGACTGTTTCTGGATCCTGTGCGGCGCTTGAGTGAATTACGCCATTCTACTGAATTGGGGCCGTTAAAAACAGAATAGGCTTAACAAAACCGAATAAAGATCTCTGTTGTTATCCGCTTTTTCCATCAATGTTGGCCAAATAGGCGAAGGCGGGCAAAAAGCGGGTAAGGCCATTGGTATAATTTTTAAAGCCCTCGTATCATAAGGACTTATTTAATTCAGTCATAGATGATTAACTTGCGCCGATTCACAAAATTCACTCTTGCTGGCCTGACTGCCCTTTCCTTGCTCGGTGGTTGTAGCCTCACGCCACAGTTGCCGCTGGTTCCCGTCATCGTCGCCAGCAGCAGCGATGCTAAGGCTTGGGAGCTTAAGGGAAAACTGCTCATTCGCACCCCTGAAGACAAGGTATCAACCAACCTCTATTGGCTTAATGGACCGGACAATACCGAATTACGGCTCACCAGCATGCTGGGCACCACAGTGCTGCTGCTGACCCAAACCGCTGAAGGCGCCACCCTGGAAGTGGATGGCAAAACTTACTCGGACCCCAGCCCACAGCGGCTGCTCGATGGCCTAAGTGGTTTTACCCTGCCCATCGATGCCCTGCCCTTTTGGATTACCGGTCAGGCGATGGACGGCGATAGCGTCGAATATGACGAACTCAACCGTCCAAAAACCATCATCAGCGCCGATGGCCAGTGGAGCATCAAGATTGCCAGCTGGCAAACCCAGAGCGGCGCCTCGGTGCCACGGATGATGGAGCTTAAGCACGCCAGCGCCAGCATCAAGTTACAAACCAACGAGTGGCAGGCACTGGCCAGTGCCCAAGGTACCAAAGGAGCCCGATGATGCCTGTATCCCTTGCCTGGCCGGCCCCGGCAAAACTGAACCTGTTTTTGCACATCAATGGCCGTTTGCCCAATGGCTACCATGAACTGCAAACCCTGTTTCAATTTATCGACCATGGCGACTGGCTGGATTTTAAAGTGACTGCAACGCCAGAACTGACACTGCACTCCAATTTGGGCCAGGTTGTCCCTGACAGCGATAACTTAATTCTGAAAGCCGCAAAATCTTTGCAGAGCGTCACAGGTTGCAGCCAGGGCGCTGAGATCTGGCTCGACAAACGTCTGCCCATGGGTGGTGGCCTTGGCGGCGGTTCATCGGATGCAGCCACCACGCTTGTGGCCCTCAATGCCCTGTGGCAGCTGGGTTTGGATAAAAAAGCCCTGATGGACATAGGCTTGAAACTGGGCGCCGATGTACCGGTTTTTATTAATGGCATAGCCGCCTTCGCAGAAGGCGTAGGCGAAAAATTACAGCCGGTCGAAGTCGCCGAGCCCTGGTATCTGGTCTTGGTCCCTGACGCCCACGTTTCCACCGCCGAAGTGTTCCAGCATCCTGATTTACCAAGAAATACCCGTAAACTGGACATGGCTTCACTGGGGCCGGAAAACTGGTCAAATGACTGTCAGGCCTTAGTTGCATCCAAATACCCCCAAGTTGCCAATGCGTTAAGCTGGCTGGTAGAATATGCGCCGTCCAGAATGACCGGAACCGGTGCATGCGTGTTCGGGGAGTTCGACTCGCAGCAGGCCGCGCTGGAGGCGTTGGCTCAAAAGCCATCTGATATGCAGGGCTTTGTTGCGAAAGGACTGAATCGTTCGCCGTTGGAGTTGAGGCTCGCTCAGCTTTAACCGACTTCTGCGCTGCACGCCAGGGAATGTAATGCAGCAGCTACACTAAAATATCAAGCAAACGCCTGAGGTTCATACAGTGCCCGACATCAAGCTTTTTGCTGGGAATGCTACCCCCAGTCTCGCGAAAAAGATTGCCGACCGTTTATTTTGCAAACTTGGAGAGGCTGAGGTAGGCCGTTTCAGTGACGGTGAAATCAGTGTCCAGATCAACGAAAATGTACGTGGTGCTGATGTTTTCATCATTCAATCCACCTGCGCCCCTACCAATGACAACCTGATGGAACTCATTGTGATGGTAGACGCCCTGCGCCGCGCCTCAGCAGGTCGTATCACCGCCGTAATTCCTTACTTCGGTTATGCCCGTCAGGACCGCCGCGTGCGCTCTGCCCGTGTGCCTATCACCGCCAAAGTAGTTGCCGACTTCCTGTCCAGCGTAGGTGTTGACCGCGTACTGACCTGTGACCTGCACGCCGAGCAGATCCAGGGCTTCTTCGACGTACCGGTAGACAACGTGTTCGGTAGCCCAGTGCTGCTGGAAGACATGGTTGCCAAGAAGCTGGACAACCCTGTGGTTGTGTCTCCGGACATCGGTGGCGTTGTACGCGCCCGCGCAGTTGCCAAGCTGCTGAACGATTCTGACCTGGCTATCATCGACAAGCGTCGCCCACAGGCCAACGTGGCTCAGGTAATGCACATCATCGGTGACGTTGAAGGCCGTGACTGCATCATCGTTGACGACATGATTGATACCGGTGGCACCCTGTGTAAAGCCGCCGAAGCCCTGAAAGAACATGGTGCCAACCGCGTATTTGCTTACGCCACTCACCCAGTGTTCTCTGGCAAGGCAGCAGAAAACATCAAGAACTCTGTAATTGATGAAGTGATTGTGACCGACACAGTGCCTCTGAGCGAAGAGATGATGAAAGTAGGCAAAGTCAGCCAGCTGACCATGTCTGCCCTGCTGGCCGAAGCTATCCGCCGTGTGAGCAACGAAGAGTCTATCTCTGCGATGTTTCAGCACTGATACGTCTGAGCCCACAGCTTAAGCTTCAAAAAAACGCACCCTGAGGTGCGTTTTTTTATGCCTGCAATTCAAGCCCAACTTAAGGTCAAACCGGAACCAGCCGCAAACTGGCCGACAACAGCGCTTCAATCTGATCACTGGGCTGAGGTCTGGCAAACAGATAACCCTGATAGCGATCGACCCCCTCCAGCGCCAGCGCCTGGCGCTGGGCATCGGTTTCCACCCCTTCAGCCACAGTCACCAGCCCCAGACTGTGGGCCAGCTGCACTATGGTGCGCACAATCAGCAGATCGGGCTTACTGCTGTCACAGTGATCCACAAAGGATTTATCCACCTTCAGGGTATCCACCGGCAATCGCGCCAGGTAAGCAAGTGATGAATAGGCAACACCAAAGTCATCGATGGCAATACGGATCCCACGGCTTTTGAGGGACTGCAACATATCTATGTATTCCCCCGGCGCCGTCATTACCGCGGTTTCGGTCAGTTCAAGCTCAAGCCAACTGGCATCGATGCCGGTTTCGGCAATCACATCATCCACCAGCGTCAGCAGGTCATCGCGCTGCACCTGTACCATGGAAATGTTGACCGATAAAAAGAATGGCTGATAACGCTGCTGCCAGCCCTTGAGCTGCATGCAGGCCTCCCGCAGCACCCAGCGGCCGATGGGCACTATGGTGCCATTGGCCTCGGCGATGGGAATAAACCTGGCCGGTGAAACCACTCCCAACTCTTTACTGTGCCAGCGCAGCAGCGCCTCAACGCCCTTAATCGCGCCGGTCTGCATACACACCTTGGGCTGGTATTCGAGATGCAGCTCCTGCTCTTCAATGGCAAGCCGCAGCTGCCGCTCAATCTCATAATTGGCAAGGGACTCCTGATGCAGGCTGGCGTCAAAAAAGCTGATGGCGCTCAACTGGCGTTTGGCTGAGTAGAGCGCCAAATCGGCGTTGCGGCACAAGGACTCAGCATCGTTACTGTCCCAGGGGGCTATGGCAATTCCCATGGAAGGCTGCACCTGGATCAGGTGACTGAACACCCGGTAGGGGGCCTCGAGGCGTTCCATCAGGATCTCGGCCTCTGCCTTCGCCGTGCCCGCCATGGCGCCTTCACTTAGCTCAAACAGCACCGCAAACTCATCGCCGCCAATCCGGTAGCTGTGGATATTGCGCCCGGCTGCCTGTTGTAATCGCGCCGCCAGCTCACTGAGCAGCTGATCGCCGCCACTATGACCGTACTGATCGTTTACCCGCTTGAAGGCATCCACATCCAACATAACAAGCGCAAAGCCTGCGAGTTTATTCTGCGATACCGCCGCAAACAGCCGGGCCATGTGTTCACGAAACGCCTTGCGATTACCCAAGCCAGTTAAATCGTCAGTTCGGCTTAAATTGGCGAAGTGCAGCACCTGGGCCTGGCTCTTGGAGTAGAAGTAACTCATCACGCAGGCGAAGCTGCCGATGACAAGCAGCTCAACGGCATCTTCAAGCCAATCGGCAAAATCGTGGGATTCCACCGAAGGCAGATAGGTAAAAATCAGCACAGGGGCAACTGCCAGCGGCCAGAGGCTGGCAGGAAACAACATCACAAACAGCAAAGGCACCAGAACATACGCCTCTTCAATCAGTTCGATATCGAGCGGGGACAGGGCACAGAGCAACAGAAGAACCGTCAGGGCACCCATGGCGTTGGCGAATCGGTGCATGCCGGTACTGAACCAGGCCACCAGCATTTCTACCGCAAACAACAGGGTTAGCACCCTGAGGCCGGTGGTGGAATACTCGCTTAACAATGTCAGGGTAACCAGCAGAACCATGGCTGCAAACAATAGGGTAAACAGCCAGCTACTTGTAGCCATATCCTTGAGTTTACTCAGGATAGTCATACAATCTGCCGTATTATAATAATACCCTTATATTAACTGTTGATTTAGCTTTGACAAGCACGAATCACCAAAACAAAAAGCCCGTCCAATGGACGGGCTTCATGTTATGGCTGGGGTGCTAGGATTCGAACCTAGGTATGCCGGGATCAAAACCCGGTGCCTTACCGCTTGGCGACACCCCAATCTGGGTTCGAAAAATCCGGATTAAGCGGACTTCCCGATAATATGGTAGCTACGGCGGGACTTGAACCTGCGACCCCAGCATTATGAGTGCTGTGCTCTAACCAACTGAGCTACGTAGCCATGGCTGGGGTGCTAGGATTCGAACCTAGGTATGCCGGGATCAAAACCCGGTGCCTTACCGCTTGGCGACACCCCAATTTTTGAGGGAGGAGATGGCTGGGGTGCTAGGATTCGAACCTAGGTATGCCGGGATCAAAACCCGGTGCCTTACCGCTTGGCGACACCCCAACAGCACTTACTTCTCCAACTAAGCGAAAGCTTAGTTCATGGTACGGGAGGAGAGACTTGAACTCTCACACCTTGCGGCACCAGAACCTAAATCTGGCGTGTCTACCAATTTCACCACTCCCGCTTTGATCTCAATTTTACATCTTGAGAAGATGGTAGCTATGGCGGGACTTGAACCTGCGACCCCAGCATTATGAGTGCTGTGCTCTAACCAGCTGAGCTACATAGCCACTACGTTTCCTCACGTCCCTCTCGGCGAGGAACGGGGCGTATTATGCTGATTCACCGAAGACAGGTCAACAGCTTTTTTAGCACAATTCCGCCCTGCAACACCGTTCGCCTAATCCTTCATCAAAGCGGGCAACAGATAAGCAAAATTTGCCGTTGCCCGCAAGTCCAAAGACTTAGACGTTGAACAGGAAGTGCATCACATCGCCGTCTTTCACGATGTAGGTTTTACCTTCCACACGCATCTTGCCCGCTTCCTTGGCGCCCTGCTCGCCCTTGTAGGCGATAAAGTCGTCGAAGGAAATCACCTGGGCACGGATGAAGCCGCGCTCGAAGTCGGTGTGGATTTTACCGGCCGCCTGAGGTGCAGTCGCTCCCACAGACACGGTCCAGGCACGCACTTCTTTCACACCGGCGGTGAAATAGGTTTGCAGGTTCAAAAGCTCATAACCGGCGCGGATAACGCGATCAAGACCTGGCTCGGTCAGACCGAGATCCGCCATAAACTCGTCGCGCTCTTCTGCATCCATTTCGGCCAGCTCAGATTCAATGGCGGCACACACAGGCACAACCACAGCGTTTTCTTTCGCGGCGATAGCGCGAACTGCATCCAGATGCGGGTTGTTTTCAAAGCCGTCTTCCGCCACGTTGGCGATGTACATAGTCGGCTTCAGGGTCAGCAGGTTGAGGTAAGCCACGGCAGCCAGTTCTTCTTTTGACAGCTCCAGCGAGCGCAGCATTTTGCCTTCATCCAGCGTTGGACGCAGCTTTTCCAGCACTTCCACTTCGAACTTGGCTTCTTTGTCGCCGCCTTTGGCACGCTTTTGCTGACGCACAATGGCGCGCTCAACGCTGTCGAGGTCGGCCAGTGCCAGCTCGGTGTTGATCACTTCGATATCACCGGCAGGATCAACGCGGTTGGCCACGTGCACAATGTTCTCGTTTTCAAAGCAGCGCACCACGTGACCGATAGCTTCGGTTTCACGGATGTTGGCCAGGAACTTGTTGCCAAGGCCTTCGCCCTTGGAGGCACCGGCTACCAGACCGGCGATGTCCACAAACTCCATGGACGTTGGGATAACACGCTCAGGGTTAACGATGGCAGCCAGCTCGTCCAGACGCGGGTCTGGCATAGGCACTACGCCGGTGTTTGGCTCGATGGTACAAAATGGAAAGTTTGCCGCTTCGATACCAGCCTTGGTCAGCGCGTTGAAGAGCGTTGATTTACCGACGTTGGGCAGACCAACGATCCCGCATTTAAAACCCATAAAATTAACCCTTTTCTTAACTGTTGCAGCGTAACTGAATTATTCGGCCTTAAAGCTGTGCAGCCTGTGCATGGCCTTGGTCATATCTTCTTTGAACAGGATTTCAGTGGCACGAACCGCTTCATCGATGGCGGCATTCATCCGCCCCTGTTCGGTTGCCGGCGCCTTGCCGAGCACATAGCCACTGACCTTGTTCTTGTCGCCGGGATGGCCAATACCAATCCGCAAGCGATAGAAATTCTTGTTGTTAGCCATCTTGGCGATGATGTCTTTCAGGCCATTGTGACCGCCATGACCACCTCCGAGCTTAAACTTGGCCACACCGGGCTCCATGTCCAGCTCATCGTGAGCCACCAGAATTTGCTCCGGCTCAATGCGAAAGAAATTGGCCAGCGCCGCCACCGACTTTCCACTCAAATTCATGAAGGTAGACGGAATAAGCAGTCGCACATCCTTGCCACACAAAATCGCCCTTGCCGTTAAACCGAAATACTTGGGGTCCGGCGCCAGACTGACATTGGCGATGCGGGCAAGCTCCTCCACATACCAGGCACCCGCATTATGGCGGGTTTGGGCATATTCAGCCCCAGGATTGGCCAGGCCCACAATCAGTTTAATATCGCACATGGATAACAGAACTCTTGTCCTGCACCCGTTTCAGGCTAGGCCAGAAATCGGGCACTGGTGTTGAAAACGGCGCATTTTAACACCCAATTGCGCGCCCCAACAAATAAAAGGCGCAACAAATAGCGAAGCTGGCGGACAGACAGGCCTTAAAAGCAAAAGGCGCCCGCAGGCGCCAATTCGGAAATCGCCATGGGTTATTTAAGGCCCATGGCGTACTTGAGTACCTCACGCTTAATGGGGCTATTGATATTGGCAAGTTTCAGCGCCGCGTTACGAATAAGCTTCAGCGGCAGCAAATCATTGCTGAACGATGCGTAAAAGGCATCCATGGTGGACATCATCAACTGATTGTCACGCCAGCGCTTTTGCTGGTATCGAGACAGCACGGACTCACCAAACCAGGGCTCGCCCTTCTGCATGGCCGCACGAATTTCCTCAACAAGCACAGCCACATCTTTAAAACCGAGGTTCACCCCCTGCCCTGCCAGCGGATTGATGGTGTGGGCCGCATCACCGAGCAGCACCAGATTAGGGTCAAAATAGCGCTGGGCATGGCGGCGGGTCAGCTTGAAATGCCCTTTATCCAGCACCTCAAACCCAGGGGCGAGCCTAGAGGGGAACTGCTGACGAATTGCCTCGGCGAGCTCTTTATTGGACAGTTTGGCAAGCGCGGCAATCTTTCCGGCATCGTCGTACCACACCAAAGACGCATGTTTACCGGGCAGCGGCAGCAGTGAGCGCGGCCCCTGGGTGGTAAACTGCTGCCAGGTCACATCCTGCTGTTCAGACTCGGTGGCAATGTTAATCAGCATCGCCGACTGGGCATAGTCCCAACCGGTCAGTCCGATATTGGCGAAGCTGCGCACCTGGGAGTTGGCGCCATCTGCGCCCACCAGCAATCGCGCCCGAATACAGTCACCCGAGTCCAGATGCACATCGATGGCACCGCCCACAAGCTCAGCTTCGCTGACTCGCTGGTAGCTCGCGACCCTGGCAGGGGCTTTCACGGTTAAGGTATCCAGCCCTTCGAATACATCCCAGATAGCGAGCTGCACCACCCGGTTTTCAACGATATGACCAAGATGGGAAGCGCCAATCTGGCTGGCATGAAATTGGGTAATAAAACCTTCAAGTTCCCAGGTTTCCAGTCCCAGATAAGGCACGCACCGACGCGCCGGGATCCCCGCCCAGGCACCCAGCTGTTCGAGCAGCTTTTCGCTGGCAACACTGAGCGCCGACACCCGCACATCCAGCGGCTGCGCCGCCTCAAAGGGCTCGGGCAAGCGCGTTTCCACCAGGGTGACAGACAACCCGGCCCCGGCGAGACCTGCAGCCACCGCCGCCCCAACCATGCCACCACCGATGACAACAACATCCTGCTCAATCAAGGCTGTCAAAACCCGCTCCTCTGCGTTATGTAAATTCCTGCTCACAAGCGTATGCAATTGTTTCTGGATCCCGGTTTAGCCACACCTGGTTACAAAGGCAAACAGTGTGACACTCAACCTCTGCATACACTGAGATTGTCTCAGTCAGTAAAGACGCCAACTTTTGGCAGTAACGGAGGTACACCATGAAAGTCTTCGCCCTGACCGCCGCATTAATCGGCTCAGCCATCCTCGCCGCACCTGTGGTCGCCGCGCCAATGGAAACCCTGACTGTAATCTACCGAAGCCCGCTGGATTATGCCTTATATCAACAAAAGGCGGAAATGTTGGGCGTGTTTCATGCCGAACATGGCGAAAGCATCCGCATCGATGCCCACGATCAGCTCAATGAGATGGCCACTGCCTTCAGCACCATGGCACCGCTGACGCGAACCAGCTTCCCGGCAGAAGAATCAAATCTGAGCAGTGCCAGCCGGCTGATGACGGCGCCTCAATAAAGCAGGCTTATTCCAAAAGCTCACCAGCCAACCTGCACCCGCCGCTGCGGCCAGACTCAGCGGCCCGGCGTATCCATCCAGCGCCGCCAGGTTGCCGTCAAAGCCCCAGCAGGGTTAGATATGGACATATTGCCGGCAGACGCTATGTCCTTAATTACCTTGTGGGCTTTGCCCCGCCTGACTTGCCGCGGATAAAAAACACCCGAATAAATGCCCTCACACCCTAGCCACCGGGGGTATCAATGGGTAAAATGTCGCGCTATTTTTTATGTGGTTCCAAGAGCGACGCAAACTGATGAGTAAAAAACTCCATATTAAGACCTGGGGCTGTCAGATGAATGAGTACGACTCATCCAAGATGGCTGACTTGCTGGGCGAATATCAGGGCTACACCTTGACCGAAGAGGCCGAGGAAGCAGACATTCTGCTGCTGAACACCTGCTCAATTCGTGAGAAGGCGCAGGAGAAGGTGTTTCATCAGCTGGGTCGCTGGAAAACCCTGAAAGACAAGAATCCCGATCTGATCATCGGCGTGGGCGGCTGCGTAGCTTCTCAGGAAGGCAAGGCCATCAAAGACCGCGCCCAGTGCGTGGACATCATCTTTGGCCCCCAGACCCTGCACCGTCTGCCGGAAATGATTGACCAGGTTCGCAGCGGCGAAAAAGCCGTGATTGACGTGTCCTTCCCGGAAATCGAGAAGTTTGACCGTCTGCCGGAACCCCGCGCCGAAGGCCCAACCGCCTTTGTGTCCATCATGGAAGGTTGCAGCAAGTACTGCTCTTTCTGCGTGGTGCCTTACACCCGCGGTGAAGAAGTGAGCCGTCCGATGGATGACATCATCCTTGAAATCGCCCAGCTCGCCGAGCAAGGCGTGCGCGAAGTGAACCTGCTGGGTCAGAACGTAAACGCCTACCGCGGCGCCAAGCACGATGGTGAAATCTGTACCTTCGCCGAGCTGCTGCGTTATGTTGCCGCCATCGACGGTATCGACCGCCTGCGCTTTACCACCAGCCACCCAA
The DNA here is from genome assembly GCF_003957745.1 of Shewanella khirikhana. NCBI lineage: Bacteria > Pseudomonadati > Pseudomonadota > Gammaproteobacteria > Alteromonadales > Shewanellaceae > Shewanella > Shewanella khirikhana. The sequence continues at coordinate 2,711,779 of NZ_CP020373.1, forward strand.
TTGAATTTACTCAGGATATCATCGACGTTTACGAAGATACCCCTGAGCTGGTGAGCTTCCTGCACCTGCCGGTACAGTCGGGTTCTGACCGCATTCTGACCGCCATGAAGCGCGGCCATATGGCGATTGAATACAAGTCGATTATCCGCCGCCTGCGCAAGGCCCGTCCGGACATTCAAATCAGCTCTGACTTTATCGTGGGCTTCCCCGGCGAAACCGCCCAGGACTTCCAGGACACCATGAAGCTGATTGAAGACGTGAACTTCGATATGAGCTTCAGCTTTATCTACAGTGCCCGCCCGGGTACGCCGGCGGCCGATCTGCCGGACGATGTGGATATGGAAGAGAAAAAGCAGCGTCTGGCTGATTTGCAGGAGCTTATCAACCAGCAGGCCATGCGCTACAGCCGTCAGATGATGGGCACAGTGCAGCGCATTCTGGTGGAAGGCCCCTCGGTTAAAAACCCGATGGAGCTGCGCGGCCGCACCGAAACCAACCGGGTGGTGAACTTCGAAGGCCTGCACAAGCACATAGGCACCTTCGTGGATGTGGAGATTGTGGACGTATTCCCCAACTCGCTGCGCGGCAAGTTTATCCGCGGCGAAGACGAAATGGACCTGCGCAAGAGCCTGCGCCCTGAGGACATTCTCGCCAAACACCAGAAAGCCGATGACCTGGGCGTGACCAAGTTCCAGCCTTGATGGCAAAGAATACATAAGGGCGACTCGGGTCGCCCTTATCTTTTTTAGCCCATACCGCTTTGCATCACAGCCGCGAAACGCAGTATATTTCAGCTTATGGCGTTGGGTGTTTGCCCAACTGTATGGATATTTACGCCGGAGTATTGATTGGCCAGTAAACTCACCACCATGAACCTGTATTTGGAGCCGGCAGACAGCCGCCGTCTGGCATCCCTCTGTGGCCCCTTCGATGACAATATCAAGCAGCTGGAGCGCCGCATTGGCGTTGAAATCAGCTATCGCAACAACCATTTCCAGATTGTGGGTCAGCCGCGCAACTGCCTGACCGCCAATAACCTGCTCAAGTCTCTCTATGTGGAAACTGCACCGGTAAAAGGCAGTACGCCGGATTTGGAGCCCGATCAAGTGCATATCGCCATTCAGGAAGCTATCGCCCTTGAAGCCGAAGATGAGCACGAAGATCAGAAAGAGCACTACATCAAGACCCGCCGCGGTGTGATTAAGCCCCGTAACCCCAACCAGAGCCAGTACGTGGTCAACATAGTGCGCCACGACATCACCTTTGGTATTGGTCCGGCCGGTACAGGTAAAACTTACCTTGCAGTTGCCGCCGCCGTGGATGCGCTGGAGCGTCAGGAAATCCGCCGCATTCTGCTGACCCGCCCTGCGGTGGAAGCCGGTGAAAAACTGGGCTTTTTGCCAGGAGATTTGAGCCAGAAGGTCGACCCTTACCTGCGCCCGCTCTACGATGCGCTATTTGAGATGCTCGGCTTTGAGAAGGTAGAGCGCCTGATTGAGCGCAGCGTGATTGAAATTGCGCCGCTGGCCTACATGCGTGGCCGTACCCTCAACGATGCCTTTATTATTCTGGATGAGAGCCAAAACACCACGGTGGAGCAGATGAAGATGTTCCTCACCCGTATCGGCTTTAACTCCAAGGCGGTGATCACAGGGGACATCACCCAGATTGACTTGCCCAAGCATCAAAAGTCCGGGCTGCGTCACGCCATTGAAGTGCTGGGCGATGTGGATGAAATCAGCTTTAACTTCTTCCAGTCCAAAGACGTGGTGCGCCACCCCGTGGTTGCCCGTATCGTTGAGGCCTACGAAGAGTTCGAAGCCAAACAGCAGGCAGGCAAAGGCCGCCACGACAGCCAGTACCGTCTGGGCGATGATGCCGCCCCGGCTGCAGAGGTAAAAGAGGGGCAAGAGCATGGCGCTTGATTTGGCCCTCGACCTGCAATACGCAGTAAAACCAGACAATTTGCCGACCCAGGCTCAGTTTGAAACCTGGGTGCGGGTTGCCCTTGGCAATACTATGGATGAAGCCGAGCTGACCATTCGCATTGTGGATGCCAGTGAAAGCCAGCAGCTGAATCACGATTACCGCGGCAAGGACAAGCCGACCAATGTGCTGTCGTTTCCCTTTGAGGCGCCTCCCGGAATCGAGCTGCCTCTGCTTGGGGATCTTGTCATTTGCGCGTCTGTCGTTGAAAATGAAGCCCTTGAGCAACAAAAGGCCCTGGAGGCCCACTGGGCTCACATGGTTGTACATGGTTGCCTGCATCTGCTAGGTTATGACCATATTGAAGACGCCGAAGCCGAAGAAATGGAGTCGTTGGAAACGACACTCATTACCGGCCTCGGTTTTCCCGATCCCTATAAGGAGCAATAATCGGCTGATTGATAGCCGTGAAATCACTATGAGTGACGACATACCCCCGAGTAGCAACGCCCAAAAGAAAGGCTGGTTTGAACGCGTTAGTCAGTTATTCCAGGGCGAGCCTCAAAATCGTGACGATCTGGTGGAAGTGATCCACGATGCCGAGCAACGCGACCTCATCACCGAAGACACCCGGGAAATGATCCAGGGTGTACTGGAAGTCTCGGACCTGCGGGTACGTGACATCATGATCCCCCGCGCCCAGATTGTGGCCATTAAAATCGACAGCACTGTCGAAGAACTGCTGGCAACCGTTATCAGTTCGGCTCACTCCCGCTTCCCTGTGGTCAACGACGATAAAGACCATATCGAAGGCATTCTGCTGGCCAAGGATCTGCTCCAATACGGCTTTAACAACAGCGACGAGCCCTTCTCTCTGGAAAAGGTTATTCGCCCCGCTGTAGTGGTGCCAGAGAGCAAACGGGTGGATGTACTCCTTAAAGAGTTTCGCTCCCAGCGTTACCACATGGCCATTGTCGTCGATGAGTACGGCGGCGTATCCGGCTTGGTAACCATCGAGGATATTCTCGAAGAAATCGTTGGCGAAATCGAAGATGAATTCGATCACGACAGCGTGGAAGAAACCGAAATCCGTAAGGTTAACAACACTGTATATATGGTGAAGGCGTTAACCCCCATCGAGGATTTCAACGAAGAATTCAACACCAACTTTTCTGATGAAGAGTTTGATACCGTTGGCGGCATGGTCGCTCACGCCTTTGGCCACCTGCCAGAGCGCAACGAGCAGATCAGCATCGACGGCATCGAATTCAAGGTTATCAGCGCCGATACCCGCAGACTTATCCAACTCAGGGTGAAGTTTCCGGATCCCGAGCAGCTCGAAGCCCAGGAAGGCTGATTCTCATCGGGCCATCGGTAAAGCGTTTTTGTCTGATGGCCCCGCTTAGGAAAGATAGCAACAAGTGGATTGGATGACCCGTATTGCCGGCTCACGTCGGCTCAGTGCAGCCCTTGCCTTTTTGGCAGGGGCTTCGACTTCTTTGGCCTTTGCCCCTTACGCTCTGTGGCCGATTTACCCCCTGGCCATCGCCTTTACCTTACTGCTTGGCCGTGAACATGGCCCCAAAGCCGCCTTCTGGCATTGGCTCAGTTTTGGTTTTGGCGCCTTTGTATTTGGGATCAGTTGGGTGCATGTCAGCATCGACCAATTCGGCGGTTTGCCGCTGCCTGTGTCGCTGTCATTGATGGGGCTGCTGGCCCTGTATCTGGCCCTCTATCCCGCCCTCGCCGGCGCCCTCTATGCCAGATTGAAAGGCGCAAGCCCTGTCTTTAACCTGCTCGGCCTGTTTCCGGCGCTGTGGATCTTAACGGAATTTTTGCGCGGCTGGATGCTCACCGGCTTCCCCTGGCTGTGGGCCGGTTACAGCCAAACCGACGGCCCCTTGTTGCCGCTTGCTCAGGTCATTGGCGTGCAGGGGATTGGCTTTGGGGTGCTGATTGTTGCCGGCGCGCTGGTGCTGCTTGCCCAACGTAGAATTGTCCCGCTGCTGGTACTGCTGCCTGTGCTGGCATTGTCTGTATGGGGAGCCATGCTCTCCTCGCCTATCGAGCGCAGCGGCGAGTCGGTTAAGGTTGCATTGGTGCAGGGCAATGTGCCCCAAAGCATGAAGTGGGAGCGAGAGCAGCTGTGGCCCACCATGGTTAAATACCTGGATTTAAGCCGACCACATCTGGATGCCGATATCATTCTGTGGCCAGAGGCGGCCATTCCGGCACCCGAGTATATGGTGCAGGAGTTTCTGGATAACGCCAACCGGGTGGCCAACTTAAACGACAGCGCCATCATCACGGGTATCATCAGCCGTCAAAACGAGCGCTGGTACAACTCGCTGATTGTACTCGGTAATCACAATGCCAAACAGCAGGACAGCCCGGACTACCTCAGTGGCAGTGGCAATGAATTCCGTAAACACCACCTGCTGCCCATCGGTGAATTTGTGCCGCTGGAGTCACTGCTGCGGCCACTGGCGCCCTTCTTTAATCTGCCGATGTCATCCTTTAACCGCGGCGACTACCAGCAGCCCAACCTGAAGGCGGCGGGTTTCTCATTCGCGCCGGCCATCTGCTATGAAATCGCCTTTCCGGAGCAGCTCAGAGCCAACTTCAGCGCAAATACCGACATGCTGCTGACCGTCTCCAACGACGCCTGGTTCGGTGCATCCAACGGCCCCCTGCAGCATATGGAAATCGCCCGTATGCGCTCGGCAGAGCTTGGCAGGCCGCTTATTCGCGCTACCAACAATGGCGTCACGGCGGTGGTGGATGAAAAGGGTCAAGTAACCCATCAGCTGCCCCAGTTTGAAACTGCTGTGCTGAGCGCCGAAGTGCCATTGGTAAAAGGGATCACCCTGTTTGCCAAATTCGGCCACCTGCCACTGCAACTGCTTTGTGGGTTGCTGCTGTTGCTTGCGCTGATACCCGCGCTGCTGCGCCGCCGCTCAGGCGCCTCCCCCGAGTAACATCCTGGCAAGAATGAATATAGAAGCGGCCCCCGAGGCCGCTTTTTCTTTACCGTCTTCTATCTGGTTTATTTTGCGTTTTAGGCATCCTTTTCTAGTCTTAAAAGAGGTGTGCCCGCAGCCGGAGAAACACGGACATGTTTGCCGATAAACACATCGTCGTAATCGATGATTCTGAAGCCATCCTGATGGTCATGAAAACTATGCTGAGCCGCTTGGGGTTTGAGCATATCACCGCCATGACCTCGGCCTATAAAGCGCTGGACCTCATTGCCCGCGGCCCGGACGACATCTACATGGTGCTGACTGACCTGCGAATGCCCAATATCGATGGTCTTGGGGTACTGCGCCGCCTGGGCGAACTGGGGTACACAGGTGCAGTGGCCATTATCTCAGAAATGGATAAACGCATTATCAGTCTCGCCGCCGACATCGCCCGCAACCATCGCCTGCGCCTGATTGGCTGTATCAGTAAACCCATTCAACTGGACGACATTACCGCACTGGTGCAAAAGGCCGACGAACTGCTTGCAGGCAACCTGCCGGATCACAGTGCCTTAAGCCTTGAGCAAGTTCATGAGGCCTTTGAGCATGGCTGGATAGTGCCTTACTACCAACCCAAGGTGAACTTCGCCAACATGGAAGTGGAAAGCGTTGAAGCACTGGTCAGGCTTAAGCTGCCGGGAGAAATCAATGCAATGCGCCCGTTCCGCTTTTTGCCCACGGTCAGCGCCGCAGGCTTAATGCCGGAACTCTCGGCGCGCATGCTCACCCTGGCCGCCGAAGACTTTGACCACATCCAGGGATTACTCGGCAAACAGGTAAAACTTGGGCTGAATTTAAGCCCGGAAGAGCTTAAAAACACCCAACTTGCCGACACCATCGAAGCCATCTGGCAGCAAACGGGACATGACAACAGCGAACTTATTCTGGAGCTTACAGAAGAGGAAACCATTCAAAACAACGAACAGCTGGAGTGTTTGAACCGCCTGCGTCTACGGGGCTTTGGGCTGTCGCTGGATGACTTTGGTACCGGCTTTACCAATATTAATCAGCTGAGAAACCTGCCCTACACCGAAGTAAAAATCGACCGTTCACTCATCATCAACATCCACCGCGACAGCTTTTGCCAAGCGATCGTAACCGGCCTTGCAGACATCGCCGAGCAGCTCAACATCACCCTGATAGCCGAAGGCATTGAGCAGATAAGTGAGCTTAAATTCTTGATGGAAACCTACCCGCGGCTGGTGCTGCAGGGGTATCTTATCAGTATGCCAAGGCCGCTTGAGACCCTGGGCGCCTGGTACAAGAGCTGGCAACGTCAGTTTGGCGGCAATAAAGTTGTGCCCATCCGCCACTTCAAAGGCTGATGGGCAAGGCAGATGTGAAAAACGGTATGTAGGGCCTGCAAGCAAGGCAGGCTAACGCCGTGACTCAGGGGGTCAGCGCCTCGCGAATAAACTCTTCGTTGTCGCACTCGGGGCAGTCGGGCACAACCGATGGGAACTCGATATCCATACCATGACCGCAGCTGGTGCACACCATCCGTCCCTGACTGACAATCTCACCGCTCTGGTAATACCCATGGTGCTTAAAGTCCTGCGCCAGCTCATGCCATTCCACCTGGCTGCGATCAGTAATTTCCGCCAGCCAATGCCAAAGGGTATTTTCCATGGCGATAAACGATGGACTGTGGGACAGGGCGTCCTGATTCTTTTCCTGCAAAAAAGTGGCGATATCCCGCTTTAAAAACTCCAGCGCCAAGGCCAGCTCTTCCTCATCGGCCTGAGCCTTGAGCCTGCCAAAGGCTTCCCCTGTGGTCATCAACCGATAGAGGTTTTTGGCATTAAGGTCGGGGTTTGCCTCAAAGTGAGTGGCCAAATCCTTTGTAAGATCCTGATACAGGGCCAATAGAACCGTGCTTCTGCTCGTCATCGTCAATACTCCTTCAAGGGAACCTTTTTAATGAACCGCTTCTGGTTTATTCTATGCAGATCCCGCAGCGCAGACCAAGCGCGTGATCAAACAAACAGGCGGCAATGCCGGAAAAATTGATGCAAGAGCAATACATCCATTCGGAAATCGAGGCCGAGGTACAGAAATACTGGGCCGAAAACAAAACCTTTGAAGTTACTGAAGATCCTGCCAAAGAGAAGTTCTACTGTCTCTCCATGTTCCCCTATCCTTCCGGCAGGCTGCACATGGGTCACGTGCGTAATTACACCATAGGTGATGTAGTTGCCCGTTTCCAGCGTCTGCAGGGCAAGAACGTGCTTCAGCCCATTGGTTGGGATGCCTTCGGCCTGCCTGCCGAAAACGCGGCCATCAAAAATGCCACCGCGCCGGCACCCTGGACCTACGAAAACATCGATTACATGAAAAACCAGCTGAAAATGCTGGGTTTTGGCTACGACTGGAGCCGTGAAATCGCCACCTGTACCCCGGAATACTACCGTTGGGAGCAGTGGTTCTTCACCAAGCTGTACGAAAAAGGTCTGGTTTACAAAAAGACCTCAGCGGTGAACTGGTGTCCGAACGACCAAACTGTACTGGCCAACGAGCAGGTGCAGGACGGTTGCTGCTGGCGCTGTGACACTCCGGTTGAGCAAAAAGAAATTCCGCAGTGGTTTATCAAAATCACTGCCTATGCCGAAGAGCTTTTGAACGACATCGACACCCTCGAAGGTTGGCCTGAGCAGGTTAAGACCATGCAGCGCAACTGGATTGGTCGCTCTGAAGGCGTAGAAATGACCTTCAAGGTCAAAGATTCTGACGACAGCTTCGACATCTACACCACCCGCCCCGATACCGTGATGGGCGTGACCTACGTGGCGATTGCTGCCGGTCACCCATTGGCAGAGAAAGCTGCGCTGAATAATCCAGAGCTGGCCGCCTTCGTGGAAGAGTGCAAGCAAAGCGGCACCTCTGAGGCCGAGCTTGCCACCATGGAGAAAAAAGGCGTGGCCACTGGCCTGTACGCCATTCACCCGCTGACCGGTGAAGAAGTGCCTGTTTGGGCTGCCAACTTCGTGCTGATGAACTATGGCACCGGCGCCGTGATGTCGGTTCCTGCCCACGACCAGCGTGACTACGAGTTTGCCAAGAAATACGGTCTGGCCCTCAAGGCGGTTATCAAGCCTGTCGATGGCGAGGTGGATATCTCTGAAGCCGCCTACACCGAAAAAGGCGTTCTGTTTAACTCAGGCGAGTTCGACAATCTGGACTTCGACGGTGCCTTCAAGGCGATTGCCGACAAGCTAGCCGCCGAAGGCAAAGGCAAGCGTCAGGTGAACTTCCGTCTGCGTGACTGGGGTGTGAGCCGTCAGCGTTACTGGGGTGCCCCTATCCCTATGGTCACGCTGGAAGATGGCACCGTAATGCCAACGCCTGAAGATCAGCTGCCGGTTATTCTGCCGGAAGACGTGGTAATGGACGGCGTACAAAGCCCCATCAAGGCCGACAAAGAGTGGGCCAAGACCCAGGTGAACGGTCAGGACGCCCTGCGTGAAACCGATACTTTCGACACCTTTATGGAGTCATCCTGGTACTACGCGCGCTACTGTTCGCCCAAAGCCGATGCCATGCTGGACCCCGCCAAGGCCAACTACTGGCTGCCGGTGGATCAGTACATAGGTGGTATTGAGCACGCCTGTATGCACCTGCTCTATTTCCGCTTCTTCCACAAGCTGCTGCGTGATGCCGGTCTGGTGAACTCAAGCGAGCCTGCCAAGCGTCTGCTGACCCAGGGCATGGTGCTGGCCGATGCCTTCTACTACAACAACGAGAAAGGCGCCCGCGTATGGGTATCGCCCCTCGATGTCACTGTGGTTGAGAAAGACGACAAGGGCCGCATCATCAAGGCCGTGGACAACGAAGGCCATGAGCTGGTGTATACCGGCATGAGCAAGATGTCCAAGTCCAAGAACAACGGTATCGACCCTCAGGTCATGGTGGAAAAATACGGCGCCGACACTGTGCGTCTGTTTATGATGTTCGCCTCACCACCAGAGCTCACCCTGGAATGGCAGGAATCAGGCGTGGAAGGCGCACACCGCTTTATCAAGCGTCTGTGGAAGCTGGCCTCCGAGTACAGCGCGGCACCTGCCACCGAAGCGCTGGATGTCGCTGCACTCAATGCCGATCAAAAAGCCCTGCGCCGCGAGCTGCACAAGACCATCGCCAAGGTGACCGACGATCTGGGTCGCCGTCAGATGTTCAACACCGCCGTCGCCGCCGTGATGGAGCTGATGAACCATCTGCAAAAGGCGTCGCTGGAGTCTGCCCAGGACAAGGCGCTGATGAACGAAGCCCTGTCTGCCGTGGTACGTCTGCTCTACCCCATCGCACCGCACGTGTGTTTCAACCTGTGGCGCGAGCTGGGTAACAGCACTGCCATTGAAGATGCCGGTTGGCCAGCCACCGACGAGTCTGCACTGGTTGAAGACAGCAAGCTTATCGTGGTGCAGGTTAACGGTAAGGTGCGCGCCAAGCTCACCGTTGCCGCCGATGCCACCAAGGAGCAGGTTGAAGCTCTGGGCCTGGCTGAGGATGCAGTCACCAAGCACACCGATGGCCTGACTATTCGTAAGGTCATCTACGTGCCGGGCAAACTGCTCAACATCGTTGCCAACTAAGGGCACGCCTGCGACACTGTAAGGCACCAGGAAAACCCGCCTCGGCGGGTTTTTCCGCTTAACATACAAGGAATAAGCATTACGCCATGGTTAGAATATTGCTCACCGCCATCTTGAGTCTGGCGCTGCTCACAGTAGTCACCGGCTGCGGATTTCGCTTACAGGGCAGCTATAAGATCCCAACCAGCCTCAAGACCCTGAGCGTCAACAGCGCCGATGAATACAGCGAACTGACCCGGCTGGTGAAAGACCGCCTGCGTCTGTCCGGCGTGCAAGTAGTGGCATCTGACGCCACAATCCCTTCGGTGCGGCTGATAAAAGACACCCTGGAGCGCACCACACTGTCGCTCTACCCCACGGGTAACGTGGCCGAATACGAGCTTATCTATCACGTGCAATTTGCCGTGGCGGTGCCCGGCGAAGAAGCCAAGCCTTTCAACGTAGAAATCCGCCGCGACTATCTGGACGACCCCCGCACCGCACTCGCCAAAAGCCGCGAGATGGAATTGCTGGTCAAAGAAATGCGCCAGCAGGCCGCCGATAACCTGATCCAAACCCTGGCCGCCATCGGAGAAAACTGATGCGGGTGTATCCTGAGCAGCTTGGCCGCCACCTGTCGCCCCTGGCCCAGTGCTATTGCCTGTTTGGAGATGAAGCCTGGCTGATAGAAAGCGCCCGCAGCCAGTTGCTGGACGCAGGCCGGGCGCAGGGATTTGAGGAACGGATAAGCCTGGAGCAGGAAAACAGCTTTAACTGGCAGGAACTCGAAAATGAGTGGCTTGCCATGAGCCTGTTTGCCAGCCGCCGCATTATCGAACTCACCCTGCCCCAGGCCAAGCCAGGCACTGACGGCAGCGCCATGCTGGCAAGCCTGATGGCCCAGCCCAATCCTGATCTGCTGCTGATAGTCCGCGGCCCTAAACTTGCCAGCGAGCAAACCAACAGCAAGTGGTTCAAAGCCCTCGATAAAGCGGGTATCTACCTGCCCTGCAATACCCCCGAAGGGCCACAATTCAGCCGCTGGCTCGATGGCCGTATCCAGGCACATAGGCTGCAATTGCAACCCGACGCCAAGGCGCTGCTCGCAAGCCTGTACGAAGGCAACCTGCTGGCGGCCGAACAGGCGCTGCAACTGCTGGCACTGCTCACCCAGGGCCGTATGGTGGGGGCAGCCGAGCTTGGGCAATATTTTGAAGATCAGTCGCGCTTTAACGTGTTTCAGCTTGCCGATGCCCTGCTCGCCAACCAGCAAGACAGAGCCGCCCATATGCTTGCTCAGCTGCGCGCTGAAGGCACTGCCATGCCGATAGTGCTGTGGGCGGTATTCAGGGAGCTGACAACCCTACTGACACTGAAATCGGCCATGGACGGGCGCGAGTCGCTGGCGCCGCTGTGGTCGAAGCTGCGGATTTGGGACAAACGCAAACCCTTGTATGAGGGGGCACTCAGACGCCTGAGCCTCAATCAAATCGAGGCCATGCTGGCGCTCTCGTCCCAGCTTGAACTTAAGCTCAAGCAAGCAGGCGAAGAAGACTGGACTTTGCTGATGCACCTGTGTCTGCTGTTTGACCCCAACGCCCATCAACGCCTGATTGCCGTCCATGACTGACGCCATTCGCCATACGGCTATCCTTGGCGGCACCTTCGACCCGCCACACCTTGGCCATATCGACCCAGTGATTGCGGCCTGTAACCAGTGGCAGTTTGATGACTGCTGGCTGCTGCCCAATCACATTCCGCCTCACAAACAAGGCACCCATGCTGACGTTGACGCTCGCCTTGCCATGTTGGATGCCGTCATTGCCGCGCAGCCGATGTTTGCCCTGTGTGATATCGAGCTTAAGCGCGACACCCCAAGCTACACGGTCGAAACCCTGAAACGGCTTAAGGAACTTTATCCCAGCCGCAGGTTCTACTTTGTGATGGGCATGGATTCATTTTTGAATCTGCCCAGCTGGCACCGCTGGCAGGAGCTGTTTGCACTGTGCCATTTACTGGTATGCAAACGGCCTGGTTACCGGCTGGATAGCGCCCATCCCATGGCCAGCTGTCTGGCGCAAAGGCTGTATGAGGGCAGCAAATTACCCTCCGAGCCCTGCGGCCGTATTTTGCTCACCGAGGTGTTGGAGCGGGATATTTCCTCCACCCAAATCCGCCGCGCCATCGCAAGCGGCGAAGATGTGAGCCAATGGCTGCCAGAAGGGGTGATGGATATCATCAACACCCGGGGACTTTACCGCTAGGCGGTGTATTCCTCGGTTGCGGGCTGCTATACTGCCCCGCTCTTTTTTGTGGAACACATGAGGTAATCTGGCGTGCAAAGCGAGCAGCTCAAGCAATTTGTGGTAGATAAAGTTGACGATCTCAAAGCCCGGGATCTGGTGGTTCTGGATGTCAGCAAGCAATCCGATATCACCGATTACATGGTGATCTGCTCAGGCACCAGTAAGACCCACGTACGCGCGATTGCCGAAAACCTGATGTCTAAGGCCCGTGAAGCCGGTATCGAGATCCTCGGCAGTGAAGGTAAAGACGCCAGCGAATGGGTACTGGTGGATTTGGGCGATGTGATTGTGCACGTAATGCAGGACCAGACCCGCGACTTCTATCAGCTTGAAAAGCTCTGGCAAGAACACGCCTGATGAAATTACAACTCGTTGCCGTGGGCACCAAGATGCCCGACTGGGTCACCCGGGGATTTGAAGAATATCAGCGCCGCTTCCCGCGGGATATGGCGCTGGAACTGGTAGAGATCCCCGCCGGCAAGCGCGGTAAAAATGCCGATATCGCCCGTATCCTGCAAAAGGAAGGCGAGCAGATGCTGGCAGCCATTCCCAAGGGTAATCATATTGTTACCCTTGATCTTCCCGGCAAAAACTGGACCACGCCCGAGCTTGCATCGGCCCTGTCAAAATGGCAACTTGATGGCCGCGATGTCAGCCTGCTGATAGGCGGCCCCGAAGGCCTGGCCCCGGCTTGCAAACAAGCCGCAGCCCAAAGCTGGTGCCTCTCAGCCCTGACCCTGCCCCATCCGCTGGTGCGGGTGGTGGTGGCCGAGAGCCTCTATCGCGCCTGGAGTATCAACAACAATCATCCGTACCACAGGGAATAACCGACCTGTGGGGCCGCATTTGCACCGGAGACGCTGAGTGACGCCAAGAAAACGGGTAGCCATGCACGATCACGCCGCCGAGGCAGCTCTGTTTCGGCGACGGGCCATCTTTACCTTTCTGTGTGTGCTGGCACTGTTTGGGCTATTGCTGACCAACCTGTATCACCTGCAGGTGACCTCTTACGCCGACTACACCACCCGCTCCAACGATAACCGTATCCGGGTCACGCCGGTGGCGCCAAGCCGCGGCCTGATTTACGACCGCAACGGGGTGCTGCTGGCAGAAAACCAGCCGGTGTATTCCCTTGAGCTGGTGCCCGAGAAGGTGAAAAACGTTGCCGAAACTCTGGAGCGCCTGTCGCAGGTTATCCCTTTAAGCGATGAGGAGCAGCAGGACTTTCTCGAGGCGCTGAAATACCACCGCCGCTTTAAGCCCCTGACACTGAAAAACAACCTCACTGAGGCCGAAGTAGCCGCTTTCAGTGTGGATCAGCACCACTTTCCCGGCGTGCGGGTGGAAGCCGGTCTGAAGCGCTTTTACCCCCATGGTGAACTCCTAACCCATGTGCTGGGCTTTGTAGGCAAAATCAACGCCAAGGACAGAGCCGCGCTTGAGCGGGCCGACCGCTGGGGCGACTACACCGCCAGCAAAGATATTGGCAAGCAAGGTGTTGAAAAGTATTACGAAAATCTGCTTCACGGCAAACCTGGCCACCTCGAAGAAGAGGTGAACAACCGTGGCCGTACCATACGCACCCTGAAAACAGAGCCGCCTGAGCCTGGCCAGGATCTGTATCTGACCCTGGATATCAATCTGCAGAAAAAGGCGATGGAGCTGCTGTCCGGTCGCCGTGGCACCATAGTGGCCATCGATCCCCAGGACGGTGGCATTTTGGCGCTGGTCTCGAGCCCGTCATACGACCCCAACCTGTTTGTGCAGGGGATCAGCTCGAAAAATTACAGTGCACTGCTGAACGACAAGTCACGGCCGCTGATTAACCGCGCGACTCAGGGCCTGTACGCCCCCGCATCCACCATCAAGCCGCATATGGCGCTGCTGGGGCTGGAAGAGCAGGTGATTACCGAGCGCACCCGAATTTGGGATCCAGGTTACTGGCAAATGCCCGGCGTTGAGCGCAAGTGGCGTGACTGGAAAAAATGGGGCCACGGCTATGTGGACGTGTACCATGCCATCGTCGATTCCTGCGATATCTTCTTCTACGACATGGTGCATAAAATGGGTATCGATAAGATAGCCAACTTTATGAATCAGTTTGGTTTTGGTGAAAGCACCGGCGTGGATATTTTTGAAGAGTCCGCCGGCATAATGCCGTCCTCTGACTGGAAACGTATTCGCCACAATCAGCCCTGGTATCCCGGCGACACCATCTCCGTGGGTATCGGTCAGGGCTACTGGACTGCAACGCCAATCCAGCTCGCAAATGCCACCGCCATTTTGGCCAACCGCGGTAAACGCTATGTGCCGCATTTGCTCAAAGCGATGAAAGACCAGAGCGCCAAAATCGAGCGACCACCCGAAGAAATGCCACCGGTGAGCCTGAAAAACCCGCGCAACTGGGAAATCATCAACGAAGCCATGCGTCAAACCGCCCATAAGTCGCGCTTTACCGATGCCAGCTACACCGCGGCCATGAAAACAGGTACGGCTCAGGTGTTCTCGGTGGCTCAGGACGCCAAGTACGACCATGACTCGGTGGCCGAGCACCTGCGCGATAACGCCCTGATTGTGGCCTATGCGCCGTTTGAAAATCCAAAAATTGTCCTGTCGGTGGTGCTGGAAAACGCTGGCTGGGGCGGCGCCAACGCAGGCCCGGTGGCCCGCGCCATGTTGGATGAATTTATGCTGCACGAGCAGTGGAAGGTACAGCCATGAGTACGGCCATGAGCACAGATCACGCCCGCAAAAACATCTGGCAACGGATGCATATCGACCTGCCGTTGCTACTGGGGATCCTGGCAGTGATGGGCTTTGGCCTGTTTGTGATTTGGTCGGCCTCGGGTGAAGACCCTGGCATGATGGAACGCCAACTGGTGCGGATGAGTCTGTCCCTCGGCATCATGCTGTTTATGGCTCAGATTAACCCTGAGATCCTGCGCCGCTGGGCACTGCCGATTTATGTCACCGGGATCATTTTGCTGCTCGGGGTGCACTTCTTTGGCGAAATCAATAAAGGGGCGCAGCGCTGGCTCAACCTTGGCTTTATGGAGTTCCAGCCATCGGAGCTGATTAAGCTTGCCTTCCCCATCACCATGGCCTGGTTTATCAGCAAATATACCTTGCCGCCAAAGAAGCGTTATTTGGCGGCAGCGGCGGTTATCATGCTGATCCCCACGCTGCTGATTGCCAAGCAGCCTGACCTCGGCACCTCAATTCTGGTGGCTGCCTCAGGCATTTTCGTGCTGTTCCTCTCCGGCATGAGCTGGTACATAGTGCTGGGATTTGTGGCCGCCGTGCTGATGTTTTTGCCCATCCTGTGGTACTTCCTGATGCACGATTACCAGCGCTCGCGGGTTATGATGCTGCTGGATCCCGAATCGGATCCCCTCGGTAAGGGCTACCACATTATCCAATCAAAAATTGCCATCGGCTCCGGCGGCCTGGATGGCAAAGGCTGGCTGCAGGGCACTCAGTCGCAGCTGGAATTTCTGCCAGAGCGCCATACCGACTTCATCTTCGCCGTGATTGGTGAAGAGTTTGGCCTGATTGGTGCCATCATCCTGCTTGCCATGTATGTCTACATTATTGGCCGCGGCCTGGTAATTGCGTCCCGCGCGCAAACCAACTTTGCCCGCCTGCTGGCCGGCTCCATCACCCTGACCTTCTTCGTTTACATCTTCGTGAACATCGGCATGGTCAGCGGCATTTTGCCTGTGGTGGGCGTACCTCTGCCACTGGTCAGCTATGGCGGCACCTCCATGCTGACATTGATGACAGGTTTTGGCATCCTAATGAGCATTCAGACTCACAGACGCTTCATCGACCGATAAGGACTGCCGATGCAACGCTTTTTGCGCCGGGTTGCGCTGCCCGGCCTGCTCGCTTGTGTATTTCCCGCCCTGGCCGGACAACCGGCCGCCATCGACAGCGCCAAGGCGAGTTTTGTCGCCCGCCAGACTGCGCTCGGCTTCAGCGAAACACAAATCAACGACTTTCTGGCCAAGGCTCAGTACAACCAGAAAGTGATAGATGCCATCAGCCGCCCCTGGGAGGCCAAGCCATGGCATCAATACCGGCCCCGCTTTTTAACCGAAACCCGCCTCAAGGCCGGGTTGGCATTCTGGCAAGCCAACGAAGCAAGCCTTAGCCGCGCTGCCGAAACCTTTGGCGTTGAGCCGCAAATGATAGTGGCCATCATAGGTATCGAAACCCATTACGGTAAAACCATGGGCAACTTCCCGGTGCGTGACGCGCTCTACACCCTGGGTTTTTACTATCCGCCGCGGGCCGACTTTTTCCTCAAAGAGCTGGCAGAGTTACAGCAACTCGAAAAAGACGAGCAGCTGGATGTCAGCTCACTCAAGGGCTCCTACGCAGGCGCCATGGGTCTTGGGCAGTTTATGCCATCGAGCTACCGCTATTACGCTGTGGATTTTGATGGCGACGGCAGACGGGATTTGCTCGGCAGTGTCGATGATGCCATTGGCAGCGTGGCCAACTACTTCCATCAACACGGCTGGCAGCCAGGAGCCCCGGTTGCCATCCGGGTGATGCCACGCACAGACATCAGCCCCGATGCCAGACTCTGGGATGGCAAGCCACTGTCGATGTCGGTGGCAGAGGTGCTCGGAAAAGACCTGGGGCTGTCCGACAGCCGCGACCTGAATGCGGCTCAGCCCGCCATGCTGGTGAAGTTAGAGCAGGAAAACAGTAACGAATATTGGCTCGGTCTTAAGAATTTTTACGTGATAACACGTTATAATCGAAGCCCTCTTTATGCCATGGCGGCCTATGAATTCAGTGAGCAGCTCAAACATGCCCATGCAAAACCGTAAAACCTCCCTGTGGCTGGCCGGTGGGATAGCACTGGCACTGCTGGGTGGCTGTTCGTCATCCCCCGATGAAAAAGCAGCGCCCAGTGGCAAAAAATCCAACGGCGATCGTTATCACCTGAAAGACGATGCCTACCCCGATTCGGCGCCGGACGTCAGTAAGGTGGCGGATGCCGTGCCCCGCTACGAGCCATACAGCCGCAAAGGCAATAAGGCTTACACCGTCAGGGGCAAGTCCTACCAGGTGCTCGCCAGCGCGGCCAACTTTCGTGAATCGGGTATCGCCTCCTGGTATGGCACCAAATTTCATGGCTATCACACCTCCAATGGCGAGGTGTACGACATGTATGCCATGACAGCAGCCCACAAGACTCTGCCGCTGCCAAGCTTTGTGAAAGTGCGAAACATAGATAACAACAAAGAAGTGATAGTAAGGGTGAACGATCGCGGCCCCTTCCATGAAGGCCGGGTTATCGACTTGTCTTACGCCGCGGCCCACAAGCTGGATATGCTTAAAACCGGCACTGCGCGGGTAGTGATTGAAACCATTTACTTCCCCTCACCCGCGTCTGAAATTCAGGCGTCGGCGACGGATCCCAACAACTACTTCATCCAGTTGGTGGCCTCCGGCGATAAAAACAAGCTCAACAACCTGGGTAAAGAACTCTCAAGCCGCTACCAGCTGGGCTATCGCTTGCAGCAAAGCGGCGATTTGTACCGGTTACAGCTTGGGCCGCTGGGCCACGAAGGCATTGCCAGTAAGCTGCTGCAGCAAATTCGCCAGCAGGGCTACCCCACAGGGTATCTGGTCAGTGAACCCAAATCCTGAACATGAAGGAACCTTCACTGCAAACCTGTGTCTATTAATGTTACACTCGGCAAGTTTCCGACCGCTTCAAAAACCTTCAGAGAAAACGTGTAGTTAATGATGAAAGCATTCAAACGTACCACGCCAAAATCGATGTTGCTCCTGGCAATCGTCTCCGCCAGCGCCTTTGCAGCACCACCGACCGTTGTACCCGAGGCGCCTTCGGTGGCCGCCAAGGCCTATGTGCTGATGGACTATCACACCGGGCAGATCATTGCAGAAGAGCATGCCTACGAGCAGCTTAACCCTGCCAGTCTGACCAAGATGATGACCAGTTATGTGATTGGTCATGAAATGAAAGTGGGCAATATCTCCCCCGAGGACGATGTGCAGATCAGCAAGAATGCCTGGTCAAAGAACTTCCCTGACTCTTCCAAGATGTTTATCGAGGTAGGTAAAACGGTCAAAGCCGAAGATCTCAACCGCGGTATCATCATTCAGTCGGGTAACGATGCCTGTGTGGCCATGGCCGAGCACATTGCCGGCACCGAGGATGCCTTCGTCGATATGATGAACTCCTGGGCCAAGCAACTGGGCATGACCGACAGCTATTTTGAAAACAGCCATGGTCTGGACTCTGACAATCACAAGACCACCGCTTACGATATGGCGATTCTCGGCGCGGCACTGATCCGCGATGTTCCCGACGAGTACCGGATCTACGCCGAGAAGGAATTTACCTTCAACGGCATTAAGCAGTACAACCGCAACGGCCTGTTGTGGGACAAGAGCATGAACGTGGACGGCATCAAGACCGGCCACACCTCAGGCGCAGGTTATAACCTGGTGGCCTCCGCGACCCAGGACAATATGCGTCTGATCTCGGTGGTTATGGGCGCCAAGAGTGAAGCTGCCCGTAAGGCCGAAAGCAAAAAGCTGCTGTCTTACGGATTCCGCTTTTTCGAAACCGTGACCCCATACAAAGCCGGCGACAGCTTCGTTAACCAGAAAATCTGGTACGGCGATCGTGAAAGCGTTGATTTGGGTGTGGCCACAGATACGCCACTGACCATTCGCCGCGGCAAAGGCAAAGATTTGCAAGCCAACTTTGAGCTGACCAAACCACTGGAAGCCCCTGTCGCCAAGGGTGAAGTGGTTGGCCGTGTCTACTTCCAGCTGGATGGTAAAGACATTGCCCAATTCCCACTGGTCACCCTGCAGGAAGTGAACGAAGGCAGCTGGTTCTCCAAACTGATGGACTACTTCAAGCAGCTCTTCGCCAGCTGGTTCAGCTAAGGATTGAAAAGATGCCACCTTCGGGTGGCATTTTTTTCGCCCCCCGGCCTTGATTGGGCTATAATCGCCGCCATATTTGAGCCTCGAGCCCATGATTGAGATAGATGACGATGTTGAATACCACTTTTGACCAGTACCTGGAGTTTCCCTGTTCCTTCCCCTTTAAGGTGGTAGGCGACGCCAGCGATACTCTGGCCGATCGCGTGGTAGCCGTGGTGCAGCAACATGCCCCCGGCGACTACAGCCCCACTTCCAAAGCCTCCAGCAAGGGCACCTATGTGTCGGTCACCATTCGCGTGACTGTGACCAGCAAAGAGCACATCGAGACCCTGTACACCGCGCTTGCCGCCATCGACGGCGTAAAGCGGGTACTTTAACGTTTCTCACGCATCGGCAAAGCGTGATCTGTGTTACATTTCGACTGTCGCGGCGTATAATGCCGCCAAGCCGAATCTGAGGGGGAGAGGTTGCCCTTGCAAGCCAAGACTCTGCATATCAGACACCTGGGAAATCAGGACTATGAAACTGTCTGGCACGCCATGCAGCACTATACCGACAACCGGGATCAGAACAGCCACGACGAACTCTGGCTGGTAGAGCACCCGCCTGTATTTACCCAGGGTCAGGCCGGCAAGGCCGAACATATCCTGAATCCGGGCGATATTCCCGTTATCCAGGTAGACCGCGGCGGCCAGGTGACATACCACGGTCCGGGTCAACTGGTTGCTTACCCCCTGCTGGACATCAAACGCCTGAAAATCGGTGTGCGCGATCTGGTCACCACCATAGAGCAGAGCATTGTTGAGATGCTAAAAGGCTATAACGTGGATGCCTATGCCAAGGCCGATGCCCCCGGCGTGTATGTTGATGAGCGCAAAGTGGCCTCACTGGGCCTTAGGATCCGCCGTGGCTGCTCCTTCCACGGTCTTGCGCTCAACGTCGATATGGACATCACCCCCTTTCAACGCATTAACCCCTGCGGTTATGCCGGACTGGAAATGGTTCAGTGCAAGTCGCTGGGCGGTCCACAGACGGTAACCGAAGCCGGAGAAAAACTGACGGCAAGCTTCAGTCAGCTTCTTGGCTACGAGCACCTGGTACATCACCAAGGATTAGCAGAATAAAATGAACAGACCCGAAAGATTGCAGCCGGGCGTCAAACTGCGTGACGCAGACAAAGTCGCCCGAATTCCGGTAAAAATCATGCCTTCCGAGCGTGAAACCATGCTCAGAAAGCCAGATTGGCTGCGGGTTAAACTGCCTGCCTCCAACCAGCGCATCACCGAAATCAAACAGGCACTGCGCAGCAACGGCCTGCACTCTGTGTGTGAAGAAGCCTCCTGCCCCAACCTGGCTGAGTGCTTTAACCACGGTACCGCGACCTTTATGATTTTGGGCGCGATTTGTACCCGCCGCTGCCCATTCTGCGACGTAGCCCACGGCCGTCCTCTCAAACCTGACGCCGATGAGCCGGTCAAACTGGCCAAAACCATCCGCGATATGAAGCTTAAGTACGTGGTGATCACCTCGGTTGACCGCGATGACCTGCGTGACGGCGGCGCCCAGCACTTTGCCGACTGTATCCGTGAAATCCGTGCCCTGAATCCACACATTCAGATTGAAACCCTAGTACCCGATTTCCGTGGTCGCATCGATGTAGCGCTGGATATCCTGAGCACCAATCCACCGGATGTGTTCAACCATAACCTGGAGACCGCGCCGGCACACTACCGCAAGGCTCGCCCGGGCGCCAACTACCAATGGTCGCTGGATTTGCTCAAGCGCTTTAAAGAGCGTCACCCCAATATTCCAACCAAATCAGGTTTGATGATGGGCCTGGGTGAAACCAACGAAGAAATTATTCAGGTACTTAAAGATCTGCGTGCCCACGACGTAAACATGCTGACGCTGGGCCAGTACCTGCAGCCTTCCAAGTTCCACCTGCCGGTAGAGCGCTACGTAAGCCCGCAGGAATTCGATGAGCTGAAAGTGATAGCCGAAGACCTGGGCTTCAGCCATGCCGCCTGTGGTCCGCTGGTACGCTCAAGCTACCATGCCGATCTGCAGGCCCAGGGCAAGGAAGTCAAATAAGCAGGTTTGCCATTAAGCCTGCTGTAAAACTGAAAAACGGCGCATTAGCGCCGTTTTTTATTGGGTAACCCCTGTAGAACAGGCTCAGCCTTGCTCCAACCTTAAGTCCATCAATACCGCATCTTCGCGGCCGTCAGCCGTGGGGTAATAGCCCTTACGCCGACCAATCTCGGTAAATCCCAACCGCTGATACAGACCAATCGCCGCCATGTTGGAGGCTCGAACCTCAAGCATCAATACCTGAGCGCCATGGCGTTTCGCATCGGCTATCACCTGCTGTAGCAGTAACTTGCCCAGACCCTTGCCCTGCGCCGAGGGCAGTACACAGATATCAAACAAAGTTGCTTCGTCCACAATCTGCTGCACTATGGTAAAGCCCTGCAGGATGTCATCGTGAAAGAGTCCGTTGCAGCGGTATAGCGGACCAAAGCAATCAGCCAGCGAGCCTTCAGACATCGGATGGGAATGTGCCTCAGACTCGATGAGCGCCATTTTGGGCGCATCTTGCTGTTGCAGTGACTCAATCTTCATTACAGAACTCCACAGCTGCCCAGCGCACGCCAGAACGCACGCTTGCCTTGTGCTGTGTCGAGCGCCTCAATCGGTACGGAAACAGCATCCCCTGTTGCTGGCGTAAGTAGAATGGATGCTTCCGTCTCCTGGCAGTTAAGCTCGGTCAACGTAAGTTCAGCAAATAAGGGATGCTCGAGCATCTTTTTCAGAGCCTGCACCAACTCAGGCGATAATGGCGCAGACTTGCCAGCCTCACGCCAACGGGCTATGCCCATGGCATCCAGATATGCCGCTTTTTCCATTGCCCTTCCTATTTATCGAATCGAACGTTCCAATCTATTATTTCAATTTCAAACCACAAGATTGATTCACTATTCTGATTAAATCAAAAACTGGAGGAGACTATTATGATCAACAACGGTATCAACCAACAAAATCGCCTCGCCATCGCCAAAGGTCTGTATAAACTGCTGGCGGACAGCTATGGCCTCTATCTCAAGACCCACAGCTTTCACTGGAATGTGACCGGCCCTATGTTCACCAGCCTGCATCTGTTATTCGAGCAGCAGTATACCGAAATTGCCCTTGCTGTGGACAGTATTGCCGAACGGGTTCGGGCCTTGGGGGTAAAAGCTATTGGTTCGTACAGCGCCTTTGCGGCAGTAACCGACATCCAGGAAGACACTGGCGGCCTGAATGCCAGAGAGATGATTGCCAGCCTGATAGAAGGTCAGGAGATTCTTATCCGTAGCGCCAGAGCCCTCATTCCACTGGCAGCAGAAAGTGGTGATGAAGCTTCAGTGGATTTGCTCACCCAAAGAGTCAGTATCCATGAAAAAAATGCCTGGATGCTAAGAAGCCTGCTGGAGGAATAACGCACTCACAAAGTGCAGTTGAGCATGGCAAGCAAAGGGTTACCAAACGCTGAAAAGACGAAAGGCCGTTCATTTCTGAACGGCCTTTCTGGTATGTGGCAGGGGTGGCAGGACTCGAACCCGCAACCATCGGTTTTGGAGACCGCTGTTCTACCAATTGGAACTACACCCCTGTTGACGGAGGGCATTATGCAAAAAGCCCCCCTAAAGGTAAAGCACTTTTTTAATGAAAACCGCTTGTTTGCGGCTTTTTCAGCCACAAAGGTCTGTTTATCAATACATGCAGCTTAGTGCGCCCTGCGGATGCCCGATTGACCGTATAAGTTGTCTCTGACATCTGCCGATTAGCCCCGAGCAGAGCGGCTCAGAACACTGTTTAATGGCCGATTAGTTTATCAAGCACTAACGCCGCACGTAACTGACGTACTGCCCCCTGGGGCAGTGCTGAAGATGCATAATACTTATCTTTGTGTAGGTAGTCCTGGTTAAGCAGTGCGCCACTAGTTAAACATCCAGCGACCGGTTAGAACATCGCAATGATATTTTCTTAGTTAAACGAGCAAAGGGACAAACTGCATGCTCAGATTAGATACCACACCTTTCAGTATCCACTTCACCCAATGTGCGTTGAAACGGTCACTCTGAAAGGCGCTCTCGAGGTTTCAACGCCATCAAATGCGACGATACCCAGACTCATGGTTCAAAGAGACTGCGAGGCATTTCGTCTTTAAGTTGGCAGAGTGTGTAGCGCAGCCACAAGTTTACGGTAGAAGACTGTTCCAGACGTTTTCTACATTCCAAACGTCCATGGCGGTTAGCGCGAAGCTTTAGCGTAGCTGGGGCAGATTTATCCGCGACGCCACAACACCAAGTGCACATGTTACCAAGTGCAAATGTTGTAAAACGAAAAAAGCCTCTGCATTGCTGCAGAGGCTTTCGTCTTTAAGTTGGCGGAGCGGACGGGACTCGAACCCGCGACCCCCGGCGTGACAGGCCGTGATGATATTGATAATAGCACGTTACTTATTTTGCCCCAACTGTAAATAACTAATTTTATTTGTATAAAGACTAAGTCACTCGGACGAACCATTAACGACAATTAGACACAAATTGGTGGTCACGGTCACAAAAACCACCTTTTCACTGATCAATTATTGATCACCACTTGGGAAACCAGAAGTATTTCTCTAGATTGGATGCTGTAGGTATTCAAACGAAATGGACTTCTGATGGCACACGAGATACTCAAATATCAACTCAAACACGAGTTCACCCTGCACCCGGCAGCGCGGCGACCGTTCGAGATAATGCGGACGATTTCAGGGCTGTGTAACGATGACGTTATACCTGAAAAAATCAGGATGGCATGGGCGTTTCAAACAATACACTGTGTACCAGAAATGCATTGCAAGCCCAAGGGCACTCAGGCAAAACATAGGCCCAGAAAATTCTTATTCTACAGTCCTGTTTGGGCGCCAAAGTACTGGGTTGATGGCCACCCTCCCAAAGACACTTTAATCGTTTACGAAGCAGATTTTGAGGAGCAACTATCCTCTGAAGAGGTTGAAGCCCAGGCTTGGTTGTCACTATTTCGACTACTCAGTTTATCGCTCCACTCCAAGAATGCAGTGGCATTCATTGATGCCTGGCGAAAAAGTGTGCCTGAGCATTTTACGCGGGAATATTTCGGTAAAGATTCTCTTCCTGACCAGTATTTTTGTGACCTGCTTTCGATGTCCAGGGGGGCTTTGGTTCAGCAGCGGCAGCGTCTTTCTTCATCGGGTACAACACCTGAAGCTATCGATTGGATTGCAGAATTGGCGACGCATTGGGAGCCTAAAAAATGACCATGCACGAACGCAACATCAGCAAAAAATTAAAGGAATTCTTGGGGACGTTGCTTGTGCCTGAGGAGTTCGGCTCTGAGCAGAAGCAAGCTCTGTTAATGCGACTTTCATACATCATTCAAGCTTTTCCTACAGCATACTGGACACAGTTTGAACAGCTGCATCGATTAGTGGCGGTTATTCAGTCGAACACTATTCCATCTTGTGAAATAGATACTGAAATAATCAGGTACCTGAAGAAAAATAAGTGGCTCACGTCCTACCCATTTGCCGCTGCGATTGGAGCCGTAGCGCCCCAAAATGCTACTCCACAGTGGTTATCCAAGTTTAATGGATACCAAGCGATTGTCCTCGTCGTCTGTTTCATGCGTCGTACCTGCGACCCTCGAGACTCGGTTTCAGGAAATGAAAATGCACTCAGAGAACTTCGTCTGGTTGCCATGAACCCAATGCATCGAAAGCTATTGGATGTCTTGCCAGATTTAGGTGAAACGCCATCCATTCACCTGCTGGTTTCAAAACTAAAAGAACTGAGAAAGGAAAAGCACCCTGCCCTCGTCGATTACGGCCTGGGCTATTTCGAACTCGTTATCAGAGATGCACTGTCATGGACAAAAAGACGCCGACGAAAGATCCGGATCCCGCCCCCGTCTGACACAGACACGATAGTCGAAGTTGATCCAATCGATATTTTTGACGATGCAAAAATCAAGGTCGAAGAACTATGCATTTTCCCCCATAAACCGACAACGTCCCAAGAGCGGGATGAATGTCTGTCGGTAAAATCAGGAAGAACCATCCGAATACAGGAATGTGCAGAAACACCAAATTCAAAGGCTAATCGCTCTCCATCATCAAGGGCTGTTCGCGCGATACAGCATCAATGTCTGACAGAAAAACTGAGCATTATGCAACTATCATTGGGCTGCAGTTACAACCAACTTACAGACTGGGACGTGCGCCAGCTTATTCGTTACACAAGTGATGGAATTAAGAATGGGTCGCAACCCGACACCTGCTCAACACTACTCTTAAGCCTGCTCTGCGGACGAGATCCCATATCACTGAAAAATCCTACAACAACATTTCGCTTAGAACACTATAAAAACCACCCTTGCCTATACTTGGGCCACTCAGTCCCTGCAAGCACACAGGATGACCGACTGGAGAAATGCTTTAGAAAAACAAACGATCATTTGATACTGCCATTGCCTAAAATACTACAGGGGCGGCTTACTCCTGATAATGACAAGGAATCCTTAGATTCGATGCTCCAAAGCATTAATGAGCACCATCGGTGCCGTTTAAGCCTAGGAAGAATTGCCCGTTTTATGGAGCACTGGTATATCAACAACGGGTTGGATCGTGCAGAAGTCGGACTAATCAAAGGGCGCTCCCCCCGAAACCAACCAGCACTAAGCTACACCAATTTCGATGCTGATAAACTGATTGAAAACTACCGCGCGTACGTGTTGGCCATATTCAGCATGGCTCAGAGTGATCCACAACTCCCCACTGCAAAGCCCACCAATAAGAAACTCGGCAGTGCATTACATCTTCCCTCAAACACTCTGCACAATTTTTTCCGCATTTTAAGATGTCAAATCCCTCGCCCACTCAAGCATTCCCTTGAAGATCTCGCGTCACTCCACAATCACTATGTTTGTTACGTATGGGCACTACTGACATTCTCAACAGGTCACCGAGATGTTAACGCACCTATGGGACAGCGCACTGATTTCAACAGCTACAACAATTCCTGGTGGATAAGCGATAAGGAAAACCGCCATGGTCTGGCCGCCAGAACTTTGATCCTCCCGGCAACCGCAATAAAGCAACTTGAACAATATCTAAACCATCTTCAAGAGTTGAAAAAGCACAGTCAGCTCATTGCTGAAGACATTTTCTCCCGAACCCACGCCGCGATTACAGGAAAAGACAATCTCCTGTTTTTTATAAAACATCACGAACAGAACACAGTTCCAACCATTACTCAAGAGCTCACTCCAGCCAGAGTAAAGGCATTTCTTGGTGATAAATTGCCTTGGCCGGCCAACTGGGGGCGACACCACCTGCGTAGCGAATTAAAGCGTATCGGTGTTGCTCCTGCAGAAATTGATGGTTGGATGGGGCATGAAGAAGTAGGTGAAGAGTCAATGGGCCGCCATAGCGCTCTGTCAATCCAATACCTCAAGCGCATCGCTCAGCAAATCGAAGTAGTGTTAAACACTCATCAAATTACGGTGGTTGACGCATGGAAAACCCGCTAATTCTGCCGATGGAGCAAAAATCATTAGTACGTCTGTTGGGGCATCAGTCCAGAACCGCTATTCGCCAAAAAAACTATACCCAAACGATAAAAAAAGCTCTGGCTGTACTCGAAAATTACCTGCCGGAACTGTTTGAAGCGGAACCGAAATGTGATCGATTTGCGGAAATTTGGCCACAGGTGGACTCGGCTCTGCGACAGGTTCTCAAATCGGAAACGTCATACCGACGAGGATATTCTTTTATCTGCCAACAATTAGAAACGGGTAACCGACAGGGGCTTTGGCAGATTAATCCACCGGCAGACTACCTCACTTTGCGCAGAGCTCGACCACTCAGAAGTTTAGCCTGGCAACTCAGAACATTCCGTTTTGCGTCAAAAGCTTTTGGCTGGCTGGATACTCTCGATCAAACGTCGGATCCCCAACAATGCTTTGCCAGATTACTGATGAGCTGTATCTGCTATGGCGGTCTGAATAAACCTGCTCTTTGGCCTGCGCTGGCAAAAGCATTAACCGAAGAGAAGCCGTTACGTGGTAATAAGGATCTATGCTGGCTTACGTTGAGGCCAAAGCCAGGGAAGGACTTTCCCAGTAATCTCTACACTGATCATGGTGGTCTGGGGCCCAATAAAGCGCAGGTAGAAGTTCAGTTTTTCCCGGACCCCATAAGTTTTGGCATAATTAAACAATTCCTAAACTGCCGCTCAACGAGTTGGCGTTACCCCAAATCTATCAAGACATGTGTTGAGATAATTAAGTCTGAACTCAAAATCGAAATTCCTCTCTCACAACTTCGGCAAGGAGGTATTTGTTTCGCAGAGATGCAACACAATATCGAACTACCACAAGTCTTGGTTGAGTTTGCTCTGGGGCGGCAAAAAAGCGCATCACTCCCAAACGAATACTGGTTGAGGTTATTCAAAAGTACAACTGGTTCCTGCCATATAAATAACTTTGCCAAATTCGAACAGTGGTATGGTCTTAAGCTAACCGGTATATCTACAAAATTTTCACCACGCAGCCCGAGGCAAGGCAACCGATACCTGCTGAATCAAATAAAAGAGATACTTAAGAAAGATACTGCTAAAAACCAGGGGAAGAGCCATGTCGTCAGAAAGTTGAAGGAGCTAGCAAATGCCAGTCTTCGCCCAAACGAAGAAATCTTGCTTCAGTGGTTACTTCACCATTTGACTTACGTGAAAAATAAAGTATCAACAGCTGGTAGGTATTTTGGGGCAATTGGTGGCGCTTGGTTGGCCGCAACCGCAGACATCGACCTTTACAGTTTGAGTAGTGACGATTTTATTGAACTTTATCAAGAAGTTTTAAATCGCACCAACAGTCAGCGGGAACAGCACTATAAAGCATGTCGTTTTGAAAACCTACACACATTTGCACAACAGAATTTTGATCTCCCACCATTGTGCCAACCGCTAAGCGAAGGCAGTGATATCATTCCCCATGTGAGTGCTGCCATAGTTGATGAGACTCTGTTTCTGGCCTTGCTGCGCCAAATCGATTGTTTGGAAGACTTAAACTTCGCTGCCAAACGTATGTTGAAATGCTTCCTCATCATTGCTTATCGCACCGGACTCAGACCCGGAGAAGTAGCTAAACTCCGTCTGAAAGACATCGAACCATCCTCTGTTGGCTGGCTGTTTGTTCGCGAAAGCCGCCATGGGCATAACAAGACAGAGTCAGCCCTTCGAAAAGTACCTCTATTCCCACTACTGACGGACCACGAAAAGACTTTGGTGGGAGACCACCTTCGAGAACGTCTATTAACCTGCCATAACAACTATGCAGAGCTCCTTATTCACTCAGAGGGAAATCCATTTGAAGTGGTAAATACCCGTCAAATATCAGGGATGGTAAAAGAGATGTTGTCTCAATTATCCGGCGGTATTTATTACCGATTGTATCATCTACGCCATACTGCATTATCCAGAATGCAGCTGCTTGCCCATGATGACCTAATCGAGTTGCCTGAAGTTGCCCAGGCTATGCTGCCGTATACTCCAACCCAACGAAAAATCATAAATAAACTGATATTTGGTGAAGGAAGACTTCGCGATAGATATTTTGCCCTGGCGGTGTTTGCTGGTCATAGCACCCCAGATACAACATTGAGAAGCTATCTGCATTTTACCGACTTGCTGCTGGGCAGCCATTTGGCTGTAAATGCACAAGAAATTTCTGCCAGTACCGCGAGAATGGTACTTGGAGTTCGCCCACACCGTTATAAAAAGATGCGAAAATCAGGAACCATTACCCCAGAGCGTCTACTGCCATTCTTTAGAAAACGGCTCTTACCTTTTATAAGCCCAGTGAACAGCATTCGTCAGATTACAGCCTCCCAAAACAATGTGGTTGAAAAAAGCAGTCACTACATTCAGGCACTGGCAGTACTTAACCGAATTGAGCGAGATCATGACTATCAGGAAGTAGCGGCACATTATCGGCTTCCGACAGAACTGATTGAACGCTGGCGCAACACGGCGCTTGCGCTAAGGTCGTTGAAAACACCGCGGGGAATTCGCCGACTCTTTTCCACTAGACGCGCAAGTGCTCTGCTACCAGCCGAGCCAACAAGTATCTATGACCGTAAAGATATTCAATCTGCGCTGAACACTTGCAGCAAGATCAAGGGCAGTAGAGAAGGAAAAATTGAACTTCGATGGGCCATTCAATACTGCCTGACACACTCCACCAGCAGCCATACGTGGCTCTACTTTGACAACGCGGACGAATTTCAGCGGTTCATGAGATTGGTAAGCCAACTTTTTCCATGGCAACGCTGGCATCTAAGGCTTCGCTCCCAATATGGCCAACCAACAACACGCTGGCGGCCTCACCACCATCTTGAGATTACCCATTACACATTGAAAAAAGCCGGTGAGTATCCTGATGGAGTTGGATTGTTGTTTTTACGTCATGCAAATGAACAGCAGTACATAAAAAGCAGAGGCGGTGCGAAAATAAGCCAATATTGTTCACCCGCGTTACAAACCCTATTCCACCGACTGGCGATCATCCTCTTCAATGCGGAAAAAATTAGTAAATGGGAACGGACTTAGTGCCGCCAAACCTCATCCGAGCCGCTTATACCATTGGTCGTTCATGGCGGAATGTGCGTACCAATGATGGGGGGGCACGTCTGTAAAAGCCGTGCGCCAATGACAAACCTCCATAGACAGGTTGTCGCACAGTCGAACCATGGAGGCTGGAAGGTAGGACTCAGGCCGACGCCCCACTTTTAACGATAAACAGCTGCTTAGTGCCTCAAAAATTTTAGGGGAACTGCGGTGCAACGCTTCTAACGGCTCAGCCAATACCATGAAATTGTAAGACTCATGAGCGCCCGTAATGCCATCCCGTGAGTCGGCATTATAAAAGAGGTGAATTTTACCAATGTCATGCAGCAGCCCACCAATAAACGCTACTCCAACGCTCAAAGGACCTACATTATAACGCCAACAAAGCATCGCGGCCGTCACTGCCACCTCATGGCTATGTTCCAGTAAGCCCGTTTCATGATTGTGATGATGACTACGACTTGCCCGGGCAATAAAGAACTGACTCATCAACTCATGATTGAGTAATACCGCCAAATAGAAATCTCGCAGTGCAACATCATGAATAAGACCTAAGATCCCCCAGATATCGACGATAATAGACTCACACCCTGCTGGCACTATTGAAAAGTGACGATAAACAGCAACCTCATCCATCACCTCTGGGACTGTCAGAACTTTCTTAACTTGTCGCATTTCTTCCAAAGTCCACTGCACCAACACCAATTGGCCATCAGGCTTTACCCCCGTCATAACATCGCGAGAAAGTTCGAGGGTGAAGGACTCTCGTAGGCTGCGGAATTGCCATAGGTCTGACAATTCGTTCTGTACTACACGGTGTACCCAGGCCAAATCATCCGAACTACGTCTGGATTTGATATTCATTTTGAATCCCCCCCTTTCGGCCCCTGTCCCTTGCGGATTAAACTTTCAAACGCTGCACCATCTTGTCCAAGTAAATTGGGCACATACCGTGAGTAGACTCTGAAAAGCATGCTGGTATTTGCGTGTCCTAATTGTCTGGCAATCCATTCTGGACTCTCGCCGGCAGCCAGCCAGAGGGTCGCCGCGGTATGCCGTGTCTGGTAAGGATTACGCTTTTCGAGCTTCAGGTCTGCCAATAGTGGGTACCAGATGCGTTTGGTGACATTTTGATGATTCAATGCTTCAGCACGCTTATTGCAAAAGACAAATTTGCTCATGGTCCCAGTTTGCTGCCGCTGAACCAGCAGCGCTTCATATACTGGCTGACTCATTGCAATTGCCCTGCATGAACCCTGTGTTTTTGTGGGACCAAGAGTCCCCCGAACCAATGACTGACGGATGTGAATTAACTGGTTAGCGAAATCAACGTTTTCCCACGTCAAGCCATCGATTTCACCGGTTCGCATGCCAGTAAAAAATCGAACGATATAGTAGGAGCGAAAATCGCTTCTTACCGCCTCTATAATGCGGCAGACCTCATCAAGCGAAAATGGTTGAATGTCACTTCGAGGCATTGGCAAAGCCTTGATATTCCGCCAAGGGTTTTCAAAACCAAAACGCTCAGCGGCATCACTCAGAATTAGGCGTAGATATGTCATGATGTGATTAATGCGCGAGGCCGATAATGATTTCGAAGTAGCAGCATCGACTTCGCATAACCGTGTGCGAAATCCAAGAATATCTGTCTTAGTGATCGCGACAATCATGCTATTACCTAACGCAGGGATCAGATGGCACCTGAGAATCCCTTCAACCGTCTCAACCTGACTGGGCCTCCACTCCACTTTCTTTTCCGCTAACCAAAGGTTGGCAAATGCGGCAAGCTGCATTCGCCCACCGACAGCCTTAAGCTGGCTGAGTTTAGCGAGCAGCTGGAAATGCTCTGCCTTGGGGCTACTAGGAAAATGGTGCCCATAATCAAAACAGCCGCTTTTCATTTGTTGTTCAAGCAGAGCCATCAATTTGCTGAGTTTCTGCCTGTTAGTAGGATTATCGACAAGGCTGGTTTGCTCTCTGCAGCGCACGCCCATGTAGCGAAAATCCAGGTATAGTTTGCCATCACGGCTATTCACTGTTCCCATGACTTCCTCCTAGTCCATCTGATTGATCAGAACGTGTGCTGAGGCGCCAAGGAGCATGGACTCCTCGACCCGCTCCCAGATGTAAAGAATTTTGCGCCCGCCAAAGGGGCGGATGTAGTGCACCCCCTCAAACAGAACAGCGTCTTTCAGGCACTGACGGATAGTGCGAACGTCGTACTTAATCCGTGCAGATAGTTCTTCAGTGGTGAGATAGGTACTCATAACCGCCTCCGCAATTGACTCATATGTGATTCATTTGAAGCTCATGAGCACACAATAAATCACAAAAGCACAAAGTCAAGCGTTTTTTGCGTCATGTATGATTCATTTGATATGATGTGTGAGAGATATGACTTATGGATAGAACATGATAAGAATCC
The DNA here is from genome assembly GCF_003957745.1 of Shewanella khirikhana. Taxonomy (NCBI): domain Bacteria; kingdom Pseudomonadati; phylum Pseudomonadota; class Gammaproteobacteria; order Alteromonadales; family Shewanellaceae; genus Shewanella; species Shewanella khirikhana. The sequence goes on from NZ_CP020373.1 coordinate 2,743,660, forward strand.
TTCTCATCAAGTTACTTGATGAAAAAGCGTTCAAGGAAAAGCGCCGGATAACCCTGTCTGAAGTAAGTGAAAAGACAGGTATCAGCCGTGCCACTTTGACACGCATAGCCAACGTGCCAGGCAATGTCACCAACACTGATACCATCAACGCACTGTGTAAGTATTTCGAATGTCAGCCTGGAGAGCTATTGGTTTATGTTGGGGATGAAAACGATAGTTATAGATAAAGTCAAAAAGAGGGCTTTCAGAGTCCCTTTGCAGCAATTCATTAAGACCTGCAAGGGAATGGGTGATGAGATGGACGCTCCTTAATTCGACGTCAATACGCCAAACTATTTTTGAAACAATCAGTTGCAAAGGAGCGTCCGTCATGATGGTTAGCACAGTATCCATTGACCTAGCAAAGAGCGTCTTTCAGGAGCTTGGTGTCAGCGAGTCGAGCAAACAGGTTTTTCCAACCACCTGACCAGAAAGTAGTTTATTGAGTTCATCGAGAATGTAAAAAAATCTGTGTAAGTGGCATTCTTTCCCCTTATTGAAAGGACAACAGAATGCCAATATCAGACGAGCTTATTGCTCAACTCCTTGAGGGCTGTTCAAGCCCTGACGACATCCTCGGTGAGGATGGTCTTCTGAAACAACTCACCAAAAAGGTGGCCGAGCGTGCGTTGGAAGTCGAGATGGATGCGCATCTCGGCTATGCCAAACATGGGCCATCAGGCAAAATTTCAGGCAACTCGCGTAACGGGAAAACCCACAAGTCTGTTCGCAGTCTCCATGGCGAAATGGAGCTTGAGGTCCCACGCGACCGCAACGGCACCTTTGAGCCAAAGCTGGTTCGTAAAAGCGAGAAGCAACTCAATGGGTTCGATGAGCGCATCATCTCGCTTTACGCCCGAGGGATGACGACCCGTGACATCCAGGCGCACTTCCAGGAAGCCTATGGTGTTGAAGTTTCGCCAACTTTCATATCACAGGTGACCAATGCCGTCATGGATGAGGTGGCTGCCTGGCAAAGCCGCCCGCTGGATAGTGTTTACCCGATTGTCTATCTCTATGCCCTGGTGGTGCGTAGCCGCGATAGCGGCGCGCTAGAGAACAAACACGTCTATCTTGCGCTCGGGATAAACCTCGATGGAGAGAAAGAACTGCTGGGCTTATGGATGGCTCAGACAGAAGGTGCCAAATTCTGGCTCTCAGTGGTAACGGAGCTTAAAAACAGAGGCTTTCAGGATATTCTGATAGCCGGTGTTGACGGTCTGAAGGGCTTCCCGGAAGCGATAGAAGCCATTTATCCGCAGACTCAGAACCAGCTTTGTATTGTTCATCAGGTGCGCTACTCACTGCGCTATGTCAGTTGGAAACAGCGCAAGGAAGTCGCAGCCGATCTTCGCACTATTTACGCCGCCTCGACACTGGATGAGGCCGAGCGGGCGCTGGATGCCTTTGCACAGAAATGGGACCATGAACAGCCCACCATCAGCCGTTCGTGGCGGGCTAACTGGGAGCGTCTGAGTGTGTTCTTCGACTATCCGCCGCACATCCGCAAAGTCATCTACACGACCAATGCGATAGAGTCACTGAATGCTTCGCTGCGGAAGGTAACCAAAACACGGCGTTCATTCCCGAACGATAAATCGGTGATGAAAGTGCTGTATTTGGCCTTGCATCAGATAGCGAAGAAGTGGACGATGCCGATACGGGATTGGCAGCAGGCAATGAGCCAGTTTACGATCCTGTTCGGTGACCGAATATCACAGTGATAAACCGCCATTTACACAGAAAAATTTGCTGTCTCACAACTGGCGCAGCAAATACACGGGCTGGAAGTAAATGAAGTGACAACCAGAATTGGGCTCTGAAAACAGAAAGCTCAAAAAGATACTGGCCAACGAGATACTCGAAGTAGAAGCATGAAAGATGAGCGGGACTTGCTTTACGACCAGTTCAGCAGTGGCCAGCGCTTTCGGGTACTGAATGTGGTGGATGAATACTCTCGGGAAATGTCAAGTCAGTTAGTCTCTGTGCCCATAAGTGGCAGGTCGCGAGATTTCTCGACTAGTTGATGAAAGGGCTAGGTAAACCAAACAAGGTTTTCTGCGACAACGAGACAGAATTTACCAGCAAGGCAATGTTCTTCTGGAGCTAGGATACTGACGCCACATTAGATCCAGCTAAGAGAGGTGACACAAAACCTTTGTGGTAGCAGGATCTGCAGCTTTGTGGTAGCAAGATCTGCAGCAATGTTCACAACCATTTATCTTGATCTTTCTCCAGCGCCTCAGGGCGCTAAGCGAAGCCTCTTTGCAAGTAGGTTGCATTCCTAAATAAACCTGTCTCTCGGGCAAGGGCATATACTTACACCCCAACGTTAAGTTGTGAATTTCATGGTACCCTTCATCGTTTCTGGTATCATCAATTATGTATTCAGGCACGAATCCTCCTAAGAAAGAAAAAGTAGCGCTTTCATCAATTACTACAAAACAAATTTAATTTTTAATATCTAAAATATCTAACGTCACGCTAATAGATTGATAAGCATATGCTATTATCTTGAACCCCCTCAATTATTATTTATTATTTATATTTACCCACCTTAAAAACCATTACCGCATTCGAATTCACAGAAGTTTAAAGCCGTATAAAAATCGCTACTTTAGATGTGCAGCCAAATAACAACAGCCTATACCGTAAAGCATCCATCTAAATAGCCGATCCGAATACTGCTACATTTTCGCGGTGCCGTGTCCGTTGCCAGGAAATGGCGAAACGGTTTCCATAAAATGCCATACCTTGCCAAGAAGTTCCCGAATGTTTCGGCAACTGTGATTGCGGGTTACCGTTTCATGTAGTGCCAGCCATAAACGCTCTATCTTGTTGACACACGGTGAGTATACCGGTTGAAACAACAACCTGAACTTGGGGTTACTCTTGAGCCAGGCCAGGGTTTTACGGCTCTTGTGAATGATGTAATTATCCAGAATTAGCGTGATAGTTTTGGCTTTGCGGTAATGTCGTTTGAGCTTTTCCAGCACCGCAATAAACAGCTCCGACGCCTTGCTGGCGCTGCTTACATAAAGCACTTTTCCTGTCTTGGCATGCAGCGCTCCAGCCAAGTAGTGCTTGCGATTGTTACCTAGGGTGACCACGCGTTTTTGTTGCCCTTTGGGCATCCAGTCCGCACCGATTTTGGGGTTAAGGTCGATGTCTACTTCATCTTCATAGAATACCGGGTGCTCAGCACTGCACTGTTCAAGTGCCTGATTTATGGCGGCCATTTTCTCTGCTTTGCATGGGTTGACCTTTCCCCGAGATTAGTAACAATCGCTTGATGAGATATTCCAGCTTATGCTGCATGAAACGGTAACCCGCAATCACGCTTGCAGGAACATACAGGAACTGCTTTGTATGGTATGGCATTTTCTGGAAACCGTTTCGCCATTTCCTAGCAACGGACACGGCACCACGAAAATGTAGCTGTATTCGGATCAGCTATTTAGAAACGCTCTGAGGGTTAAATTCACTTAAGATTTTGACAAGTTCTAAGTCTTATGAAGCCCTGAATCTCAGAGTATTCCAAAATAAGCGAAAATTTGCCTACATAACAAATATTAATATCATTTAAACCTTAAAGCGTCGTTACGCATGATATATGTTAACAGCAAACTTCAGTTCTATAGAAGCAAGGTCAATACGATACCATTACCCGCCCTTTTTTAAACGGGTGCTAGCAACCAAGTATATGTTGTTATTGTTATTGTCTGTTCGGGATTAAGTTACTAAAAGGAGTTAAGTAAATATAATGCGAAAGTCTATAATTGCGCTTAGCGTCACAACCGTTATATTGGCTGGCTGTGGGGACAATAACACCACACCAGAGCCAGTAAATACAGCTCCCATAAGCAAGGACGTTACCTTTGACGCTCGTCAGTCAATTCGCTTAAAAGGAATGCTGGACGGAAAAGATGCCGAAGGCGGGATCAGTTTTTCTCTTGTTGAACCGAACGAGATCAAGCTGGGAGCGTTAAAAATTGAAGATACCAGTATAGGTAGTTTCAGCTATCTCGCCAATGCGATGGAGGGCTCTGAGATTGTGCAATTTAAAGTCAGCGATGGCAAAAGCGAGTCAATCTCAACGTTAACAATACATATCAGTGAGGGAGATCCGCTGTTCGAACACCAGTGGCATTTAAGAAATAACGGTCAAAATGCATTTGCCAAAAACAGAGGGAAGGCTGGTGAGGATATGAACGTGAGTGAAGCCGTTGCAAGCGGCATAACCGGTAAGGGCATTATCGTTGCCGTAGTCGATGACGGTTTAGAGGTAAGTCATCCAGATCTGAAAAACAATGTAATCCCTGGCGGCTCATACAATCTAATAACCGGCACTATAGACCCTACGCCTTTTGCCGATAGTGCCGCACATGGTACTTCGGTGGCTGGCATTATTGCAGCAGAAGGTTGGAATGACGTCGGTGGTCGTGGTGTTGCACCTCAAGCAGGTTTGATTGGGTTTAACTTTCTTGACCGGGATCCCACAGGCAAGGTTAAAAGCGTGCAGACATTTGAAAATTTCGCCAAATCGCATGGGGCAAGTGCTTACAGTGACCGTGCGCGGGTATTCAACCAAAGCTACGGTTACTCGGTACCCTTCCCTCATAGCTTTGATGAGGACGAAAATGAGGTCTATGCCGAAATCACCACAGACAGCTTTGATGGAAAAGGAAGTATTTTTGTGAAGTCGGCCGGTAATGGCTACAACTACTATCGTTCACTCGGTACCTTCTGGCTACCAGGGGACTTTTTCAGTGCCCCGAAAGAAGGTAAAGCACCAAACCATGGCCTTCCTTTCCATAATTCAAACATGTCGACCGACAATGCCAACGTTTACAACCTTGTCGTTTCAGCTATTAACGCTGAAGGTAAACGATCGAGTTATTCCTCTGTGGGCTCCAATTTGTTTGTTACTGCACCAGGTGGCGAGTACGGTGTTAACAGTCCAGCTATTGTGACTACTGATCGTGTCGGTTGTGATAAGGGAAGTTCAACTGCTAAGGAGCGTCCATCTACGCCTTTTGATGGTGGTTTGCATCCGCTTAACCTTGAGTGTGACTACCGCTCAACCATGAATGGAACCTCCTCTGCTGCGCCAAACACCAGTGGTGCAGTTGCCATGATCATGAGCGCTAATCCGACTTTGAGTTGGCGGGATGTTCGTCATATCCTCGCCGCGACCTCCACCAAGGTTGATGCCGATGTGGCCGCTAGAACTGTTGCTATCGGTGAAGAGCGCGATGCGCCACTGTACGAAGCCATTTCGGGTTGGCAGGAAAATGCCGCTGGTTATCACTTCCATAATGAATACGGCTTTGGCCGAGTTGATGTGAGTGCTGCAGTGGCAATGGCTAAGGAATATAAAGCCGAACTGGGCGATTACCTGCTCACTGAGTGGGTTACAAGCGAAAAAGATCTCGACAAGGCTATTCCTGATGCAAGTCTCACTGGAGTGTCTGATTCACTGGCATTTGAAGAAGATCTGGTTGTTGAAGCCGTTCAGATTGAGCTGACAGCTACCCATTTACGTTTGCCGGATCTGGCTGTGGAGTTGATTTCTCCAGCAGGTACCCGCAGTGTGTTGATGACACCATACAATGGCATGGTGTATCAAGGGGCAATGGATGTAAGTGATCCGGACGATCTGGTGGCCGGTTATGATGCAACTCCTATGTTGTCGAATGCCTTCTATGGTGAGTCAGCGAAGGGCGAGTGGACCATCAAGCTAGTTGATGTGAACAGCGGTGAATACCGGTTCCTTAAATACGACAAGGGCTATATCAGTATTCCCAACGAAAGCAACGGAATGCTGAAAGGGTGGTCTATTCGTTTTCATGGCCACAAGGCCAAGGTAGCCTCTTAAGGAGCAACAGATGAAGTATTCAACAATTATGGCCGCCCTTAGTCTGACTCTGATGGCGGTACCCGCAATGGCCCATGACAAAAATCCTTTTGAAAATGGAGCCCAAGAGTATCATCAGTATGTCAGCAGGGCAGACTTTTTGGGCCTAAATAGCACCTTTTTCGTAAAAACAGACAAAGGCGTTCAAAAGGCAATGCGTTTGAGCCAAGGTCAACAGATTGTCACTGAAGCTGGTGAACCATTAGCGACCCTTACAGGTAAGTTTGTGGTTAAACTCATTCCAGGTGTCGATGTCTCCGCTTTTGCTGCTGATACAGGTATGCGACTTGACTGGCAAAATGACTCTCAGCTGCTTATTCTGGCGGCCAGTGAAGGAAGTGATCTTCTGCTGCTACTGAACACGCTTAAGCAAAATACTAACGTTGAGCGAGTGAAATTGGACAGAGCAGTATTGAAGCATCTACCTATGTAAAATGAACAATTCTCACTACTCGGTATTCCGGACTCTAGAATTGAAGCGCGAAATGTAATTTGTACTAGCCCAAATCTAATCTGACAACGGCACCCAAAAATGGGGTAGCGGTCAGATCAGGTCTGAGCTAGTACAACTAATCCCGGGGAAAGGTCCAGGGCCGGAGCATACTTTGAGCAGTTTCTAACCAAAGAACACTCTTTCCCGATAATCGTCGCACCAGCCAGCCTGTTTTAGCTTGTTTCTCTGGCTCGGGGCGCCACAGTCACATTGCCGTAGCATATTCATGACGAAGCGGCGGAACAGGGCTACGTTTTCGACAGCCCCTTCAAGTGCTATCCGTGAGTCGTCTTCTTTGAAAACTACATCCAGCACGTAATGCTGACTGTTTTCAATCCGCCAGTGCTGACGGATGTAATGACCAAGCAATTTATGCCGTGGTGATAGCGAGCTCACGTAGTAGCTGGTATCTGTCGTTGTCTTACCATTCTGCGAGCGATGTCGTTCCACAGCGACGATGCTTCGGATTGTTGGCCATCTTTCTGCAAGCTTTTCAGGCAGCTTTGCCTTCAGTTGGAAAACGTAGCGCTCTTCTTTTCGGCCATGGGCTTCTTGTTTGATTTCGGTGACAACTTTCTCTTTCTTCGCATCGAAAACAGTCTGAAACTGCGACTGAACAGCCTCCCAAAGAGCAGGCTGGTTATTTTTGACCTGAACAACAACGTGAGCCTTCTTTTCGCTGATTTTCTCCAGCGTTTCGCGCTGGCAGTGCAAGGCATCAAGTGTGATCACCGCGCCTTTCAGGTTAAGAACATCAAGCATCTGCCGAACCACGCTGATTTCACCGTTCTTGGTTTGGGTTGGCTTTTGGCTAAGGACCAATCCGTTTTCGGTGTCGTAGGCTGTAACCAACTGCAACGCCGTTTTGGAGTCATTGCGGTAAGAGCCTCTGAGCACCTTGCCGTCAAAAGCTATTACGGGTTTACCGATGCTGGCTCGCTGTTCATTCACCCAATTCAGCAGCGCTTCGAGCAATGACTCCGCGACCACGGTACGAAGGATCCGCGCAATAGTGTGTCTTCGGGGAATACCATGCTCAAACGGGCGAAATTTTCGCAGCCATGGCAGTTTATGGTCACCGTAAGTTTGAATATCCTGCCAGCCCTCGGCACCTGACATGATGGCGCTTAGTACGAGGAACATGACATCCACAAGGTCATGCCTTTGATTAACTTCAGAGCGGGTTTCTTCTACAACGGTCAGGTGTTCGAGCAAGTTCATTGGAGCAGCGACTGATTAAATGAACCGCTATTAGATCACAGCTGATCTGCTCACTCAACACTGGCTAGAAAAGTACGATCCCGCCCTGGGGAAAGGTCAGCCTCTATCAGCTCTGGCCTTGCTTCAACAACAATGGTTGATTTGGTAGCGAGTAGTCAGCTTGATGACTCTAGGTGGCCAGTTTCAACCAAGCCAAGCCTCAGAATACCTCTGATAAGTTGGTTTTTGCCTTATTGGATGATTTCGCTCAGCAAAGCCACTTCTGGCAGTTGGCTGCGCCTTGTCGTCGTCGGCGGCGTCGGCTTAAGTGTTCACAGTACAGGCTAAGCTCTTCCAATGTGCCCACTGGCCCTTTAAACAGACGGGTGAAATCTTTGGACAGCTTAAGCCAATTGTCAGGGCAAATGTTAAGGCGGCTCAGCATCGCTTGGGTGGATGCGCTGATACTGCCACGCTTGTCATCGCGCAAAAGCCTGCCAGTGTAGTGGTCTAATGAATCCGGACACCATTTTAGGTGGTAAAGTTGCCATCGACGAGGTGTTTCATGACCAGAAAAAGACGTTCCTTTACTCCAGAGTTCAAACTTGAGGCTGCCAGTTTAGTGCTCGACCAAGGTTATTCTATCCCCGAGGCCTGCCGTTCACTCGATATCGGGGAGTCAGCACTCAGACGCTGGGTTAGTCAGTTGGAAGCCGAGCGTGGCGGCGCAACACCTATGAGTAAAGCCTTGACGCCTGAGCAGCAAAAGATCCAGGAACTAGAGGCCAGGAGCAATCGCCTTGAACGAGAGAAAGCCATTCTAAAAAAGGCAACCGCTCTCTTAATGCAGGACGAACTCGAACGTACGCGCTGATAGACCAATTGGGAGAGCAAGAGGCGGTGGAATTGGTCTGTGGGGCGTTCGATATCCCGCCATCCAGCTTTTATGATTACCTGCATCGCAAACACTTGCTTAATGTGCAGCAACTTCATCAACGTAGTGAAATCAAGCGTTTATTCACTGAGAGTCGTTCTTCCGCAGGAAGTCGGACTTTAATGTCAATGCTGCGAGAGCTGGGGCATCAGGTTGGCCGTTATCGAGTGCGGCGCGTTATGAGAGAGTTGGGGCTGACATGCAAACAACCCGGTTCTCACGCTTACAAAACTGCCTCGGTTGAGCGGCCTGATATCCCTAATCGGCTAAATAGGGACTTTACGCCAACGACCCCGAATGTGTCGTGGTGCGGTGATATTACCTACGTCTGGGCAGGTAGCCGCTGGTGCTATCTGGCAACGGTCATGAACCTATACAGTCGCCGTGTTGTTGGCTGGGCGCTATCAGATAAACCTGACGCAGAATTAGCCGTTAGGGCACTGGATATGGCGTATGAGCAAAGAGGCAAGCCTCAACGGCTGATGTTTCACTCAGACCAGGGATGCCAGTACAGTAGCCGTGTATTCCGGCAACGACTATGGCGCTACCGTATCACTCAAAGTATGAGTCGTCGGGGAAACTGCTGGGATAACGCTCCGATGGAAAGGCTCTTTCGCAGTCTGAAATCAGAATGGATCCCAGCGACAGGGTACTCATCAATGATTGAGGCCAGGAAAGACATCAGCGAATACTTGATGCAATACTACAATCGGCAACGCCCACATCAACACAATGGTGGCGTTGCACCTGTTGATGCCGAGAATCGGCTTAACTTACTGTCCGGAATTAGTTGACCACTACAGTCAGTACTGAAAGATCTGATCATTGTTAGCTGAAATAGTTCAAAACAATTTAGTCAACATCGCCGCCTTAAAACGGTATTAGCTCCCCTGCGTGATTAACATAAAAGACCTCAAGCCGTTTTCCCTTGTCATCAAACAACTCACGTTTAACCAACTGCCCCGACTCATTAAGGGTATCAACTTGAGTATCCACCATGACCCCCTGACGATAATGCTTGGCCTTCATCAGCTGACCATTACAGTGATACCACTCAAACCACCCCTGTTCGCGCCCCATCTCGTAGTGAGCTAGTTCCTCAAGCGCACCAGTGGACAGACAGTAACTGCGCTGCTCACCATGGAGCACTATGAGTGGGTCGAAGCCGTATTGCTGCTCAGACTGTAGGCGACCGTTTGGCCAATAGGTCTGCTGCGCGGCCAGGTTTGCTACCCTGTCATAGGTATAGCGGGTCTTCATCTTGCCGCTGGCATAGAAAGTAATTTCGCTCAGGCGCTTAATATCCTTTTTACGAAACAGGGCGTCGGTAGCCAGGCTGCCGTCGGGGAAATAGCGACGCAGGCGCTCTCGCTGTTCGCCATCTTGATAGAAGAGGTGTGTCCAGGGAAGCCCCTGCTCATAGGTGATGGACTCGATTATCTCATCTCCCTCCAAGCGCCAGTATCTCTCAATAATGCCTTGCTCATTAAACAAGGTTACCGCCTGAGTCTCACCGCCTCGATAGATTGCCTGACGTTTAAGCCGCTGGCTTTCTACATGATAATCCAGCTGCACTCCCTCTCTTACCCCCTGGCGATACCAGGCATGGGACAAGATACGACTACCATCTGCCGAGAAGCTAAAGCCGTGACGCTTGCCCTGATAATACTGAGTGGCACTGAAGAAGCCCTCCGGCTGGCCCGTGGTCTTGATGCCACTAAAGGGCTCGCCGCGATAGCCTTCCAGACAATCCTTCTCGACCCAAATCCCATAGACTTGCAGTCTGCTGCAATCGATGGGCGTCAGCGCCTGCTCATCCACGGGCAGCTGTGGCGACTCACAGCAACCGGATATCAGGAAAATACCAAAAAAAGACGCAGCGGCTCGACTTAATAGAGTCCCATTGATTTGGGAAACAAGTGTTGTGGCTAAATTCATACGCAGCCCTCAAAATCAATTAATTTCCAGGTGATACTCGATCACAAAACAGGACCGTAAATTGGCTTATTGCCTGCTTCCAATCTCGTATTGGCATCATCCACTTCTTCGCTATCTGATGCAGGGCCAAATACAGCACTTTCATCACTGATCTATCGTTAGGGAATGAACGTCGTGTTTTGGTTACCTTCCGTAACGTGGCATTCAGTGACTTAATCGCATTGGTCAAGTAGATGACTTTGCGGGTTTGAGGCGGATAGTCGAAGAACACGCTCAGACGCTCCCAGCTAGGGAATCCCCAGATATTTCCCTTTTTATTCAATTTAGTAGACACGTATGGTGTTGATTGTTCTAATTGGTTTCGCCAAAAAACTACCAGTTCCAACACCATGCGTGATGTCCACATCTTACACGATTCACTCAAAAAGCAATGCCCGCAAATACATCAAAAACGACTTAATTCTCTGATGGTTGCCACAGAAGCACTGCTTGAGATGTCTTTGAGGACAGCCACATCTTTTTGAGGTTTCGCACGCTCTCGACTAGCCTTTGAGGTATCCCCTTTTCGCCAGTCGAGGCTCGTCATGACTACTGCCCGTCGCCAGTTAATAGATGCTGGAAGTACGCCCTTCTACCACGTGATTAACCGTTGCGTGAGAAGGGCGTTTTTATGTGGTGAAGATGCTATCGGCGCTATGTACGGCGCTATGTAGACACCCATAATTGTTTCGCCTACCGCGAAGATTTAATCGAGACCTCTCTCGGTGGGGCTGGGAGGTCATTGGCGCGCTTTTGGGAGTGCGAAATGGTTGATTTGGCAGCGAGCAATCAGCTTGATGACTCTAGGTGGCCGGTTTCAACCATGCCAAGCCTCAGAAAACCTCTGATAAGTTGTTTTTTGCTTTATTGGATGATTTCGGTCAGCAAAGCCACTTTTGGCAGTTGGCTGCACCTTGTCGTCGGCGTCGGCTTAAGTGTTCACAGTACAGGCTAAGCTCTTCCAATGTGCCCACCGGCCCTTTAAACAGACGGGTGAAATCTTTGGACAGCTTAAGCCAATTGTCAGGGCAAATGTTAAGGCGGCTCAGCATCGCTTGGGTGGATGCGCTGATACTGCCACGCTTGTCATCGCGCAAAAGCCTGCCGGTATCTTCAACCAATTGCATGTAGTCCTGGGCACTGAAGTGCAAGCCTTCCGGCATATTACGCCGCTCATTGCCGACAAAGGGCATCAGCTCTGGTGCTTGCTCACCCTGAATGGCCGCCTTGATACGCCGCTGCACGCTTGTGAAGTCGGATTGCTCCGGAGTTGGTGCAATGCCTGCTCTGATGGGATTCAAATCCACGTAAGCCATGCACGCCAGCACCGCTGTTTCATCCAGTAACGCCTGAGACTTAAACCGCCCTTCCCAAAATCGGCCTTTACAGCCATCTTCGCGATTGGCTTGTCGGGCTATGGGCTCGTTCAATGACCGCATAAACCAACTGATATCCATCAATCGCTCGCGGTATACTTCCGCCGTTTGCTGCAGACTCAGCCGCTCAATCTCGGATAACGGCTGACCGGCCAGAAACCGCTTTACCAATAAAGTACCGCCAAAGAGTTGCTGCCAACGGGTCAGCACTTCTTCTAAAGACCAGCGATTTGCCGTGACAGCATCGACCCGAAGCACCAGATGCAAATGGTTGGACATTACCGCATAAGCGCACAGGTCAATCGCAAACACAGCACCAAGCTCCAGCAAACGGGACTCGACCCAATCCCGCCGATGTTCATAGCTTTTGCCGCTGTAATCGTCCACGCCGCACAAAAATGCCCGCCGCACGCAGCGACTAATGCAGTGATAGAAAGGCGTGTCTTCCAGACTCACCTGCGTATACCTTGGCCGTGGCATCACCCACCTCAACGCTTCCTGACAATGGCTTGTTTAAAGCCTAGTCAAGCCTCGGGGAAGCTACCAACAATTGTGGGTGTCTTTGTTATTCCATTTCAGATAAGGGCTGACCTGCCAAAAACCGCTTCATCAGTAGTGTTCCGCCATAGAGTTGTTGCCACCGACTCAGCACCTCCGCCACTGACAAGCCATTGGCGCTGGAAGTATCCACCCTCAGCACCAGATGCAGATGATTCGACATTACCGCATACGCACAAAGGTCAATGGCAAATACCGCCCCCAGCTCAAACAAGCGTGACTCCACCCAGTCTCGGCGGTGCTCATAGCTTTTGCCGGAGTAATCATCGACACCACACAGAAACGCCCGCCGCACACAGCGACTGATGCAGTGGTAAAATGCCGTATCTTCCAGACTGACCTGTGTATACCTTGGCCTTGGCATCCGCCCCTCCTCACACCCCGTCAAACGGTTTAATGAAAGCCTAGTCAAGCTATGAGGAAGTCGCCAACAATTATGGGTGTCTCAGTTATTCAGGACTAAAAACGGCTTGCTTCTGTGGGAGAGTCCATATATGTCTTTGTTATTCAAAAGTTGATAAGTTCATTCTTTCACTTAGTTAAAATACGGATTATTAAAGTCCGAAAGACCATTGCTGTCGGTATATTTCTTCCATTTTTCTGGAGAAACGGCTCTAAATCCGGATGACTTATTCGTTAGTGGTATACCATTACTATCCAAGCCAATACTCTGCTGCTCGTAAAAACGTCTTACACGTCTCCAGCAGGTTGGTTTTAGCCAATAATGAAATCGTTAGCAACCCAATCTCAGACACAATTTCGGGCGGATGTGGCTTGGGCAACAAATTTCATTGCCCAAACGTGTCGACGAGACTCACAGTCAAAGTCTAATAAAGACAACAGCTTGTATGGAATACTTCATCATCTTAATGCTTAAGGTCCAGTCTATGGGAGCGTCCATATATGTCCTGTATTCTTAGTTACTCGGGCAGCTGAATAAATTCCAATCACAACCCGAAAAAATACTCTAGATATGAATTAAAGTTGTCCCAACTTTTTGTGGGACCATCATTTAGATAGTCTATTAAGCTCTGTCCCAGACAAAGCTCAACAACTTGTCCATTTTTACTGTTGTAGAAAGAACCTCCACCGCCCTCAAAACTATCAAGCGGAATTAGTTCCGGTGGGATCCCCAAGCTTTTCCTTAATGAGTCAGCACCAAGAACATAATCGGTATTAATAATAAACCAGCAGAGTTGATGCATAGCGCCCTTTTCACCGAAAAACTCTGGTCCAGCTTCTGCGTGGAGATAGAAAAAACCTATCTGTGTTTCAGCAGAAATCCCTATACTTTCCAGAGCTACTTTATACGGGACGGACACCTCATCAAACCACCATCCATTACCTTTCAAAAAATCAATAACTTTATCTGATAACATACTAAACCTTCTAACATTTCTTTGTGACTTTAGCTTTTCTCTTTTCCAACTCAATATTGGCTCTTTCACGCCAATAAGCTTGTCGATCATCAGAAAAAGACGTCCTGTCTACTGGATTAAATGGGTGAGCATCTGGCAAATATGGGTGTAGTGCATTGGAACCATGATATCTCTGATGAGTATCTGCAGAGAGCTCAAACATAGATCCCAACCCATTTTGTTTTGAATGGTGCAAGTTTAACTGCGAGTATTTCCCATTCTTTACAACGAAGGGACTTCCACCCTCCATTGCTATATCCAAATTCGTTTTTACACCACTCCTAGTATTCACCGGGAGATCCCAGTCAATGTTTTGTTGGTAAACCTTATGAGTACTACCCGAAGGAGCAGCAAAACTATATGGAGTATAAAATCCCGCCAACCCCAGCGGATCCACCCATTCGAGCGGGTTGTGCACATAGGCCTGTGGCCGGGTGCCTCCGGCCATGCCGATGGGGTCGGGGCTCAGGTATTGGCTGATGTCCGGGTCGTAATATCTGTGCCGATTGTAATAGAGCCCACTCTCACGGTCGTAAATTTGCCCCTGAAAGCGCAGGTCACAGTGTAACGGCTCGTTAGCCGCTTGTTCAAGATAGTGTTTTGGCTTGCCCGTTAAGCGCCACTGCTCAAATTCACGCCACAGCCCGGCCTCACCGCGCCAGGCCACTTCGCCTTCTTCGCTGCAAAGCTCCCGCACTGTACCCGCCTGGTCGACGACAACCAAATGCAGCTCAACCTCGGATGACGGCATAGGCGCACTGTTATCACTTTTACCCGCCGTCAGGCTGTCAACTGCTTGTGTCAGCTGCAGTTGACTGTGCTGGCGGGCTTGGGCCAATGGCCTGAAACTGCCGGGCTCATAGAGCCACTGGGTCGTGGCGATACTGCCGTCGGCAAAATATTGTTGCTGCTGACACAGCTGGTCACCTTGCCAGCGGTATTTAACTTCGCCCCGTGCTCTGCCCTGCTGACTGCGATATTTGCGAACCCGCCTGCCAAAGACATCGTATTCGTAATGCCAGACATCACCATTTTCCAGGCTGAGCTGCACCAGGCGGTCTTCTTCATCCCAGTGAAAGAAGCGGGTCTGCGGCCTGAAACCCGGTTTAAGCACGGTTTTTTCCAGCAAGCGGCCATTGGCGTCATAACGCAGAGTGATTGGCCCCTGGCGCACCACTCGGCCTGCCTCGCCATACTGCAGGGATTTTTCCAGCCGCTTTTCGGCCAGCGACACCAACTTATTATCGCCATTGTGGCTGAGTTGACGCTCGATATGGGTCAGTTGCAGCTCGGAGTCATAACTGAAAAAGCGCAGTTCCTTTTGCTCGTGCCAGGGCGCAGTGCGCTGCTCACTGATGATTTGCCCGAGGGCATTGTGGGCGTATTCACTGCGGCCCCAGTGGCTGTCTTCCACCGCACTTAAGTGGCGCTGATGGTTGTACTGATAACGGCGGTCAATCCCGCTCACCCGCCCACGCAGGCCATCGCTGCTGCCCTTATCACCCTGGGGCATCAGCGCCTGGGAAGCAAGCAGGCCATCGGCGGTAAAGGATTGCTGCAGCAAGAAGCCAAGGCCATTACCGCGGCGACTTTCATGCCCCTGTGTGTTGTAGTCGAAGCAAAGCGGCGCAAAATCTCCAATACTGAGCTGAGCCAGCCTGCCCTGTTGCCAGTTAAGCTGCTCAGGCAGCAACAGGCCGTCACTGCCCACTCGGCGACCCGCCGGACTGTAATGGTAGCGGCTGCTGGCACCGTTGAGGGTTTCTGCTATCAGTCTGCCGGCACCATCGTATTCAAATTCAACTTCCGACACTGGGTTACGGCCACGTATAAGCCTGCCAGCCGCATCGTAATCGAAATGGCTGTTGACCATCACCACACCGCTGGGGCCACGGGTTTGCTTTTGTAGCAATCTGCCGCACAGATCATGATAGAAATGGATACTGCTACCATCTGTTGCAGTACGGCTCTTCAAACGACCTGCCTCATCGTATTCAAAACAGGTCTGACGTCCATCAAGGTGCGTCTCTGCCACGACCTGACCACTGGTATTGAACTCCAGACGCCAGGCTTCCCCCTTGCTGTTAGTGATACCGGCAAACTGGCACTCGCCGTTGTAGTAAAGCTTCAGGGAGTGACCGAGGGCATCAATGCTTTCCAGCAGCAGGTCAAAGGCACCATAGCGATAGCGCTGGCTGGCACCGGTATTGTCGGTGGCCTGAACGAGGTTACCTTCCAAATCGTATTCAAAGTGGCTGCTGCCTTGCTGAGCATCTTCAAGCTGACTGACCAACGCGGTGACGCCCTGATAGCTAAAGCGGCGTCGCTGCTCACCGCTTTGAACCTGAGCCAGCCGCCCAAGCTCATCGTAGCTCAGCTGTAAGGGTGGCTGTCCGGGGGGCATGACCTTGCTTGGCAAGCCGAAGGCGTTATCGTATTCAAAGCCGGTTTGTTCGCCATCGGCATCGATGGACCAGGCCAATTGCCCCATGCCGCTATATTCAAAGTAACTTGGCTTGCCGAGGGGGTCGGTCACACTGACAAGATTGCCCTGCTTATCCCACTGATATTGCCAGCATTCGCCCGCCTCGTTGGTATAGGCCAGCACCTTGCCCTGCTCATTGTGCAGCCATTGACGCACCTGTCCATCGGCTGCCGTTATCCGGCTTGGCTCGCCATAGGGGTTGCGTTCAATCTGGGTGGTTTCTCCGAGGGCGTTACTTAGGCGCACCAATTGGTTGTCTTGCCATTCGCGGTAGAGGGTTTCGCCATTTGGCATCACCTCACGGATGATGTTGTTGCGCTCATCGCGGTGGTACATCTTGATGCCATCGAGTGGACTGCGGTAATAGACGATACGGTTGTCATCGTCATAGTGCAGGGCATCGCAAAAGCGCTTATCGGCGCCACGGGAGCGAATCGCGCGGCCTTTCTCATCGTAGTCATGTTCAACCCAGGTGTGGCTTAAATCCTGCCAGCGCAGCAGCCAGCCTTCTTTTGAGTATTGGTAGTCGAAGTTACGACCAGGCTCACCACGGCAACTCTGCAAGAAGCCATGTTCGTCATACTGGTAGCTCACCAGGGGCTTTAACAACTCGCCGCTGGCGCTATAGAGCGCCAGGCTATCTATCCGCCTGCGACTGCCTACAACCTTGATGACTCTGCCATCAAACAGCTGTACGCCCTTGAGGTGGCCTCTGTCATAGATGAACTCATGGCTGCGGCCCTTGCCATCGGCAATGCTGCTAAGCAGCAATCGCTCACCCAAACTGTGGTTGAACTGGTATTCGAGCCCATTGAGATGCTTAAGCAACAGTTGCCCCTGGCGGCGAATAAATCGCCATTGGGGCATATGGGCGGCACCGAAGCTTTCGCCCTCCGCCGGGATAACAAAAGCGGCTTTGTTGTATTCGCCATCGGTGAAATGAGCGATATCCCCATCGAGTTCAAGGTACATATCCCACTCGGCACGCCAGCGGCGGCCCAGCAGACCCGGCTCTACATCGGGAGATGAATAATAAAAGCGCTTCAGCGACAAACCAAAGGCTGCGGGCAAAACAAAGTCGGTGCGCCAGTCCACCACAAAGCCCGTCGCCATATCGATGGGACAGCCGTTGGTACACACGCCATTTTCCCCCGGTCGGGCCTTGTTGGATTCATCCACCTTAGCGGCTGTCGCTTCTGAGCGTGCTGGTTTGACATCTTTACCAGCATTGAGTCCAACCTGGGGTTTAGGGGTATTCTTGGGTCTGGGTGTTCCCGTGAGCCGGGTAACTACCTTCCCCAAAAATTCATCCACCTGTTTGCAAACCCAATCAATTTGCGCTTCGAGCTTTTTCGCCATATCCCGCATGGCTGTGATCAAGGCCTGGAAGCTTTCGGGCATCAGTCGGAAAATCCAGTGAGCGCCGTTTTTGACAGCCCTGGTGAGGCCATCGATGATCTTATTGATAAGAGCCAATGCATCTTTGGCGACAGATTTGATTTTATTTGTAAAATTCTTAAGAAACTTCACCAGGTTTCCGTTAGACAACCCCCTCAATACCCGAATAGCCGCCTGGATTGCTTCCGGCGAGTTTTTGGCCAGTGACTCTATGACTGCAGAGCCGGTTTTCTTCAGCGCATCACCCAAACCTGGGACAAAACCCACCACCACCAGCGCCCCCATGGCCCAGTGAAGTTTGCTCTGGCGTGCGCTGGCATCGGTATAAGTTGTCCAGCCCCATTCCCCCAGATCGTATATATCCATTGCCTGACCAACCACGGGAATGAAACCCAGGGCTATCTCACAAAACAGCAAAATGGCACTGTTATCACCGGCCTTGGCGACCACTTCGGCCGGTAAACTGACATGGATCTTATTGATGGCTTTACGCAGCGATGCAGGCCCTTTATTGATCTGCTCGTTCAGCTCCCAAAAACGATCGTACGCAGGTTCATACTCGTCAGGCACATTCAAAAACAAACTGGTGTCATCAATGTCGATATGGCTATCACTGCTGTCATCGGCATCGTATTCGATAAAACCTTTGTTTCTTAACAGCGTAAACAAGGTGAAATATTCACCGGCCAAGGCCGCATGTTCAGGATTTACCTGTAAAGAAGGGTTATTCGGCTTGGTTTCGGCAGGCTTAAATTCATCGGAACCTTCATCAAGCAGGATCTCAAACGGGCCACAGGGCATGTCCTCGACAAGACACAGGCCCTTTTTGTCGGTTTTGCCTTCTATCTGGGCGTTTTTGCTGTCGGTCAGGACGAATGGCGCTTCAGGCACCGGACTGCCATCGTCGTAGTGATAAAAGATCAATGCGCTGCAACCGCACTCAACGCAGCTTCCCTTGAGCACATTGTCGGTGGTGAAATTCTGCTCCGCCGCCTGCTCACTGGACAGCAGCTGGGCCTTTTTATCTTTACTCATGGGTCAGTTCTTCCTTGTCCAACTTGTCCAACTTGTCCAGTTCTGCCTCGGCAGCACGGTATAGCTGCTGCATTCTGGACTGCTCTCCTTCGGCCTTTGCCAACAGCAAGTCCTTTGCCCAGGGCTGCTGATCAAAATCGGCGCCAAAGAGCACCGCCAGGGTAAGCCATTTGATCTGCTGCTGTTTCCCCAAAAAGCCATACTCCTGCGCCCGATTGGTGCCCGCCTCAATAAAGTCATGGAGCTGTGGCTCTGACCAGTGCTTTGTATCGGGGTGATGGCGGTGCAGATGACTGACAAACTCTCGCTGTCGGCGCACACGGTTATGATTATCCAGCGCCAGATACTGAGTACTGCTCAGCCTGCGCGGCGCATCCAGACGCTGATTGCTGCTAAAGCCCGCCTTAGGCCAGTTGTGGCGATAACAGCCTGACTCATCGATAAGCACCAAAGATGACGCCGGCCCGAAGAAGGCGGTGATCTCATCGTCACTGCTGGCGCTGAGCAGGCTTGTCAGCACCTCAGGATCCCAAAGCCGCAGCAACGCAGATTCTTCTGAGCCGCTGTCATGCTCTGCAATCAGGGTCCAACTGCGAATATGCTGCATCAGCTTGTGCAGTTGCTGCTCAGGTGTATAGGCCATCATCTGCCCTTCCAGAACCCAGGCGATACCCCATTTGGGCTGACTGCAAATATCCGTGGCAAGCTGGGGCCAGTTTTGACTATGGGCCTTGATAAGATAGGGAGAAACCGAGGCATGCAGCCGCCCCATTTCGCCCCAATAGAGGCGGTTTATCTCAAGGTTTTCCGGTGACTGATACTCTGCAATAGCAAGCACATCACGGTTGAAGGTGGCATCGGCCAACAAAAACACCGCATTGTGGCTGAGAAAATCGGCCCAACTATCAGCACTTATCTTCTCGGGGGAGATATGAGGGGTTAACTGCATGTTCAGATCCTTGAACTTGAATCAACAAAATTAGCGACTGCGTCAGGGCGTGAGCCACTGGTAAAAATCCGTTTGAGCGGCGAGCGTGGGCAGCTCTTCACACTGTAACTGGAATAACGTCAGCGCTTCGACAACAGAATGGGCAGCCAAAAGCGACTTAAATTCTGGCATCGAATGGTAATGCCGCCCCCAGACAAAACAGCGCTGGGCCAAATACTCGTGTTCGACTGCACTTTGGGATGGAAAAGCCTGCTCTACGTCTTCCAAAAAGGAGAGATAGGTTTGCGTCAGCCGCTCAAGGCTAAGCTCACTGCTGTGATAGAGCGACAAGCGGGCAAACAGCGCCTTGGTTTGTTCATATCGCCTCGCTGGTCTGGCGATATATTCGTACTGCGGCTCATCGAGCCGTAGTGGCAAAAACTTGTGTTCTTCCTGATGACTGTCGTTGCCAGATTGGGCATGCAGACTCCAGCTAAGACCCTTGTTCTGATCCTGGATAGGCAGGTAAATATCGCCGTGATTGGCAAGCCAGAGTTGGCGCGAAGATCCAGACAAGCTGTGCCAAAGCCTTGGAAATACATCATTGGCATGACAGCCAAACTGAGCCAGCTCACCCGAGGGATAATGGGCCACCAATCGCTGTTGCCAAAAGTCGATGACCTGTTCCCAGTCCATATCGGTTTCGTGCAGTAATGGGGCAAAAGCGCCTTGTGAAAAGGCCGCCAGCCACAGAACATGGGTTTCGGCAGGGTTGCCTTCTTCCAGTCGAAGCAGCAACACAGGAGTATCCGAGGTTTGCAGCAGTGGCGACCATGGCAGATAGCGCCAACAATCGCTCTTCTGGCAAATCTGCCACGCCTCTTGCCAATCTGGATGGGGGATCAAAGACAAAAGCGCGTAGATAAAGCGCTTTTGGTCTCGTCTTAGCAGCTCATGAAGCGCTACGACATCCTGGGGCTCCGTAGCCACTTGTGGGGTGTGATTCATTTGTCGCACTCACATTTCTCACAGGATGAACAGCTATCAATCATCCAGCTCAACTTCTATCTTGTAGCCGGGCTTACCTTCTTTAGCCCAGCGGGTCCGCACCTCCGCAGGACTCGGCGGTGGAAATGCCACCCCTTTCTCCAGCAGATATTGCTTAACTTTTAGCAACCACTGGTAGTTATCAGAACCCTCTGTGTAAATTTTCCGATTCAAGATGTCATCAACGCTCCAGGCTATATCGGCCCCAGCTTTGTCATAAGCATAAGGGTCACTACCCTGTTGAAGCATGACGTAAACCAGTTCCCAGTCATTTAGATCGCTGGCATATAATGCGGCATGACTTCCGCTGCCATCGCAAAGATTAGGATCGGCGCCAAATTCCAAAAGCGTGTCTATTGCGTCGAAATTAGCCTCACCTATGGCGCCAAACAGGGCTGGCTGCTTTAAATGATTCATGCTGTTTGGGTCACCACCCGCTTGCAGCAGGAGTCTGAGCCACTCGATATTCTTCCAACCCGCCACGTAGGCCACCGGGGTATTGCCTTTACCACTTTTAAAATTGGGAGCAGCCCCCAACTTCAGCGCCAATTGCATGCCTTCTTTGTCATGCCGGGCGATAAACCAAAAGAGTGGTGTGATCTTATGCTCGCCAATCACATTTAGATTGACGCCTGATGCCAAAAGCGCTTTGGCTTTTGTTTCATCACCTTTGGAAATGGCTGTCAGCACCGCAACCATTTGTGGCTCAAAAAACTGCTTCGCATCCATATTCTTTCCAGACTCGGCCATTCCAGCATAGCCACAGGCACCCAGCAGTCCGGCCAACAGAGTTCCAATCCATCGCTGCACGCTTAGCTTCATCCATGATCCCCGCACTGAATTGCAATTTGCAGGCTGCCCGCTGCCATCAATCCCTAGGGGTAAAACACGGCAAGGCGTTACAACCGTCTAAGTGACTTTTAGCTGGCGGTGAGTTCGCCTGAATGGAAAATCTCTACTTATCCAGCTCAACTTCTATCTTGTAACCGGGCTTACCTTCCTTGGCCCAGCGGGTCCGCACCTCCGCAGGGCTCGGCGGTGGAAAGACAACCCCTTTATCCAGCAGATATTGCTTAACTTTTAACATCCACTGGTAATTATCGCGGTTTGGGTCATACAGCTTGTCGACTTCCACATCGTTCACGATTGCCGCAATGTCAGCACCGACTGAGGAGTACTGACGGTAATCACTTCCCCGCTCTAACATCAGATACACCAACTCCCAATCATTAATGAATGCAGCGTAGAGTGCAGCGTTTCGCTTGGGTCCATCTGTCACGTTAGGATCTGCGCCAAATTCCAAAAGTGTGTCTATTGCGTCGAAATTAGCCTCTCCTATGGCGCCAAAGAGGGCTGGCTGCTTTAAATGATTCATGCTGTTTGGGTCACCACCCGCTTGCAGCAGGAGCCTGAGCCACTCGATATCCTTCCAACCGGCGACGTAGGCCACCGGGGTATTGCCTTTACCACTTTTAAAATTGGGATCAGCCCCCAACTTCAGTGCCAACTGCATGCCTTCTTTGTCATGCCGCGCTATAAACCAAAAGAGTGGTGTGATCTCATGCTCGCCAATCACATTTAGATCAACGCCTGATGCCAAAAGCGCTTTGGCTTTTGTTTCATCACCTTTGGAAATGGCTGTCAGTACCGCAACCATTTGTGGCTCAAAAAACTGCTTCGCATCCATATTCTTTCCCCCAAAGCCACAAGCGCCCAAAAGTCCAACCAACAGGCAACCCAACCAATGCAGTCCGTTCCTTTTCATGTAGATATTCCATTTACTAGCCAGCAGTTCCGGTCAGGATATCGATATCTTCAACCTTTTGCTTCTCTATTCCGGCGATTACCTGCGCCATGCCATGACGACTGACCGGATTTAGCCCGGTTCCAGGTAAAGAATGCATCTCGCCTGCGGCTTCAGGCAATGCATCCTTTTTGAATAAAACCGCGGCTCCAAGGGTACCAACAGTGGCTCCCACGGGCCCAAAAAACAGTCCACCCAGTCCGCCCAGCAGGCCTGGCAGCAATAGCCCTCGGCCTTTTTGAATTCCCGTCAGCACCTCACCGTCGACGGATTGGGTCTGGATAAGATTATCTATCTCGGCCATGGGTAACCCACCACGGCGTGCGACCGTGTTAGGGTGCAAGCCAGCAGCATTGTAGGTATACCCCGGCAATCCTGTGACCCCAACGGCACTCGCTGCTAACCCACCACCGAGTGAGTGACCAACCATCACATCTGCTGCGCCAGCCAATTTAATCTGTCGCGCTAAATCCATCGCCTGATTGTACTGGGCACTTTCCTGCCCAATGCCTTGCTGCCCATTGGTCGCCCAATCCTTACTTCCAGTGACACCGTTGTTGGTACCCCGAAAAGTCAGCATGGTTTCGCCATTGATATTTGACTTAAATAGGCCAGCACCAAAGCCACTTTCTTCATCCCAAAACACCGCATCTTCTAATCCCGGAATGCTGCTGGTATCCGGTACCTCCAGGCCTATAGGCAACTCTGGAAACGCCTGACTATGCCCACGTCGATATTCATCCAACGAGTACACATATTGCGCCGCCTCGGCGCGCAGTATGCTGTCATTATTAAACGCCAGACGTTTTGCCGCCGCCGCTTTAGGCCCGGATTCCGGTTCAACGTTTGCAGCTGCGAGGTTTTTTCTTGCCTCATAACGAGCCTTACGTTCGGCAACACTGTTGACAGGATTTTTCAACCTGGCAACCCAGGCCCCTGGTGTTCCCCAGTATGCATCGGACATAACGGCCGCTGGCAATAACCTTATCAGCGCTTCTCCTTCCTTGGCGCACGCTTCACCACAAGGTGTAGCTGGGGACTGGAAAGGCGTATCGCCAATCAGCACATCACCCGAGCCCGCCGATACCGAGCCACCGCAGCCAATGGCATCGCCGACTCTGGCGGCGGGCTTGCCATTGATGGAAACCGTCGACGATCCGGCTGAGATGCTACGACCATGCACACCGTGAGGCATGTTGGGACAAGGGCAAGCATGCAACAGCACTGCGTCACCTTTTCGTGCAGCGGGCTTACCATTGATACTGACATCGCCGCTGCCGGCGATAATGGGCGTTGCAGGAAAGCAGCCGTGTCCAGCACAGCTATCACCCAATCTTGCAGCCTTGGGCATAGTGTCTCCTTAACGCCTGTCCGCTGCGGTTGGCGCCGTCGGGCTGGCTGGCGCTTCGGGATCCACCGGTTTCGGTTCTGTCGCCTTACCCGGCGAGCCGCCTTCATTAATTTTGACCTTACTGCCGCTGATGGTCACACCACCGCTGTCGAGCTTAATAAAGCCTCCGGGCCCTTTAATCGTCAATTGATCGCCAGCGTCAAGGACTATGGTTTTCGCTTTGAGCCCCGTCTCATTCCCGACTTTAATCAACCAATCAGCACCAATGCTGGTGTGATCTGACGCTGCGATTTTGGTCTGACGGCCACCGTCAATGCGGGAGATCATGCCGCCTGCGATATACCTCTGCACAGCACCACCAATTTTTTGCAACAGGTTACGTCCCAGAGTTTCGTGCCTGTCTTGCCCTATGCGTGTCAATTCATCTTTGCCAATTTCACAGTGACGGCTCGCTTTTATCTTTGCCACACTGTCATTACCGACACTTAAATGTTCATCGACACCAATTTCCGTACGACGAACGTGATTTACCACTCTGTCCATGTCTTTTTGGGCATGGAGATAGATCTGCTCCCGACTGGCCTCATCTTCAAAGCGCAGTTCATTGAATCCCTCCCCTTTATGGGTTTGAGTTTTCAGGGTCGTACGCGTCTTATGGTTGGGCAAAATATAAGGTGGTGTATTCACCACATGATAAGTGCGACCGGTAATGATGGGCTGGTCCGGGTCCCCTTCTAAAAAGGACACTATCACCTCATGGCCGATACGCGGTATGGCGAGAAAACCGTACTCGGCACCCGCCCACCCCTGGCTGACACGTACCCAGCAGCTGCTGTTTTCATTTGCCAGCCCGTATCTGTCCCAGGGAAATTGCACCTTTACCCGGCCGTGCTCATCACAAAAAATCTCTTCCCCGTTTGGCCCAACGACCGTAGCAATTTGCGGCCCGCCGACCATTGGCCTCGCCGGTATATTAGCCTGCCAAGGCAAATTAGCCTCCAAGGCACTGAATTGATTGTGAAAGTTGGTTGGAGCTTCGGTATTTGCTTCTTCAGCTGCCGCGCCCTGCTCGCCACTGTGACGAACAGACAACAGCAGCCAGTCGCGATTGAAGCTGCGCTCAGGGTGATCTTGCAGCCCATACTTGAACCCGGCTGCCAGCTGGGGAATATCACTTTCACCCCGCGCCACCTCAGCCTCAGCACGCCTGGCGTGTAAGCGACTTTGGCTAATGAGTTTGCCCTGAGTATCGTCTTTGTAGCGACCAGGGTAATCATAATGCTCGTACAAGGTATCAGAGCCCGTTTGCTGGTGCTCTAAACGCTTACCAACCTGTTGCTGCAAAAAACTGTAGGCGGGTTTTTTAAAACTGTAATCCTTCAGCGCGACACTGCCCGATGCCAACTGCTTCTTGTAGGCAAAGCGGCGCACGAAAGGCTGCTCACTTTTGCCTCCGGCCAGTGCGTTATAAGGCAATACCAGCCCCGAAGCAGTTAAGCGAGAAGTCGCATCACAAAAGACTATGCTGTGGTTGTCGTCCCCCTGAGTTATCAGCCAAAATACGCCGGACTCAGCAGTCAGACGCTGGATAAACTCAAAGTCTGACTCTCGATATTGAACACAATACTCTCTTTGCTCTGTTTCGTGGCGGGTATCCCAATTGAAGGCATAATCGGCAATCCCCATCTCTGCTAGCAGTGTTTCCAGAATTTGTTTCAGGCTTTGTTGCTGGAAAATTCGACTGTTATGACGCAGTTTCAATCTGGCCATATTGCTGTTCATCACCAGACGATATTGGCTGTGATGATGTCCGCTATCGCGCCGCTCAAACGCGGTCACAACGCCGTGGAAGCGCCGGATAGCTTTGCCATCGCGCCAAACGCTGAGCACGCCGCTTCTGTCAACAATGGCCTCCGGGGTCAGGGAGGGGTCACGGCTAAGCAACTCAAGCTCGCCGTGCATATCCGATGATAACCCTTCATCTACTGTAAAATATAAGGGACTGAAGACTTCTTCAGCCAATCCTTCTGCCTTGAAATGAAATCTCAGACCTGACCCAAGATGGTACATATGCCTATCCTTATTGCTGACTGCCACTCACAATGGCCATGGCTACCGCACCCCGACATCACAGGGATGCAGGTTGAAACGCCATGCATTTGGCTTCCTTTGGGTAAACACTGCTGCTTACCCAAAGAAAGCCAATCCCTTACGGGACTGGCTTGATTAATCAGGCAACCTGGTTGCGGATGTGTTGAACGATATCCAGACTGCGACTGTCGCCGCGGCTCTGTAAATCGGCGACCACTTCGCGGATAACGCCGTGGTAATCTTTGGAACCACTCACCAGGGTACGGTGGCTGTGCCCGATATCAGTGAAAGTGACGCCACCCTTGTGGTGGTGTACATGGGGCTCTTTCACATCAGGGTAAAAGTATTCCTTCGGCATAAGACTCACTCCTTGCGAACCGGTGAAGAAGCAAACGCCCCCTCACCGGACTTGCCATTTATGGGTCTTAACCTTCGATAGGCTTGCGCCAGTCATCGGCACCGGAAGTACCGGCACTGACGTGATCCCAGGTAATTTTGCGATAGGCCAGAGACACTTCAATCAGTTGAGTGAAGTCGGACTTGGTTGGGTCCTGACAGTGCGGCATATGGCAGTCAATATTCACGATGGTGGCGCCTTCCAGCGCGGTAGTGAAGTAGTGCTCCTGCTTACCTTCGATAGAGGTGCGATACCACTTCATTTCCACCTTGGTCAGCTTCTCACCGGAAGACAGCGCGTTATACATCAGAGGCACAGCCTTGTTCAGGGCCACGGTGAACTTGAATGGCTTGTGTACGCGCTGACCTGAAGGCATGCCAGACTGAGGGTCAGTTGGTACTGTGACTACGTGGTTGAATTCCTGAACCAGCATCTGGTCTTCATGACCTTCAACGAAGATGTCACCCACTGAATCTGGGGTGAAAGCACCGGCAGTGAGATTACCCTGAGTTTGACCTTCGATGGCGATATAACATGGAGTTGGCATAGTTAAATTCCTTTTTTACACATTGAATGACCGGGCTTACGCCGGGGTACGGGAAATACTGCCAATCCCACGCCAACATTTAACTCGCTGTATTTACATGACTTTATTGGTTAATCCGCGGATGTGAGCAACAAATTGCTCAAGCCCGGGCAATTTATTGCTCGGCGGGCAAGTTTTCGCTCGTGGTTGTCGAGAATGGCGCCAGTTCAATCGGCACCTTACGGGTCAGTGCTTTTTGCAGCTCCTGCTGCCGACCAAATTGCAAAGTACGTTTGATAAGCATGCCTTTTAGCAATCTGTCAGCCTGTGCCAATTCTTGGCCTGCGCGTTCTATCGCCTGCTGTTCCAGCAACTTATCGACGTAATAAATCCGTCCAAGCAGCGGAGACAACCCACTGGCATACTCTGCAAGTCCCTGAGCCTGGCTGCGGATAACCTTCATATCCTTAGCATCAGCTTTGAGCAGCATCCGTTCTATGTTGGCAGCCTGGGTACGGGCAACCGTGAATCTTTGATGGTAGCGGTCAAGTTCGGTGAGATAACCGAGCTGCAGGGCGTAATCGGCCTCATTGGCATCGAGTACTGTCTGGGGTGCAAACACTTCTTCTATGCGCTGCCACCCTGAAACGGGTGCAACTTCAACCGTCTCTGGCTTTTGCTTTGAAGCAAATAACGAGGGGAATACTTTGGTAAGTGGTGCTTGTGTCAATGGCATCGACAGCAGCCCCACCACAACACCCAATACACAAGCCAGCATCAGAGGCAACCATAACGGCCTGCGACTATCGTGCTGTCGCTCGGGCAGTCCTTGTGTCAACTCAGCAGAGGACGGCCTGAACTCATCAATTTTTTCAAATACCTGAAACCCAACAGCATCCAACGAATCCATCTGTCTCACACCACGGATTCTGAGTGCCTCATAGAGTTGCTCGCAGGCATATTCGCTGCGAAACCACTCCTTCATATTTGAACCGGTACACACCATCAGCTTAATCTCCGGCAATAGTTTGCCCATAGCCCAATGGATGTTATCGGCAACCTTATCTCCGCTCAGGCCATGGTCTTTAGCACTCCCCAGCAATGCAACCAACAACAGCTCAAGCCCGAACGCAAGCCCCTCAACGCCACGGGTTTTGGCTGCCGACACACTCAGATAGCTGGCAAGTACCATATCTACGCCGTCAGACAACAACAGTTCGCGTCCGTCCTGATAGATACGCTCCCAATCAACACCGCCACTCAGTGGCGAATAGCGACTGTTTATCATGTGGCGGATCCTTTGGTAGCGTTTATCCTCCCGCAGTGCGTCAGGGGATTGTGATATGAAAAATTGCGCCAGCTTGGGTAATGGGATAGAGGTCAATGGCAACTCACTTAGCGGGAAAAGCGACTTCATGTTCAGGGGCAGGCAGCCTAGCTGCCTGCCTGACATGCTCAGTAAAGTGTTTTTGGCAGTTGATAGTTGCTGAGCAAATTGGTTGTGAAGGGATTGATACTGTCCCGAGAGTGGATGCGGTACGTCACCTCTCCATTGTCGACAGTAAAGCGATAGTCCACGCTGGTAGAGCTTGAGCCTGTGATCCTGGCACCTTCCAGCAACTTGAAGAAAGCCCATGGTCCCTGAGAGCCTAAGGAGCGTGGTGACTGATTTTGCTCACTCGGAACCAGTGTCAGTCGGCTCTCAGCCCCCTGGCGCAATGTATTGGGCCAGATCAGCTCAATATTGCGACTCGGGCCGTGGGTATATTCCACGTACTGACCATCAATATTGAACACACTGCGACGCTTGTTCGGACTCATCTGCAAAGGTTCCAGACCAAATTGAACGTCTAGATTGCCTTTGAGGTTAAAATAGGCTGCACGAATTTTACGGGCATCCTCAAAGGCAGACAGCACTTCGGCACGGATTAGCCCTTGCTCGCTGTTGGTCAGGGCCGACAGCGGAGCGGCACTATCTTCGATAAACCACCTAAGCTGTTGATTATAGAAAGATTCCAAAACCCCCGCAGGGCCAAAAAAGCGTTCAAAATCAGTGATTGAAGCCTGCTTATTGGCCTTGGGGTCAAAGGGATAGCGACTGGCGAGGGTTTGCTGATATTCGCTGTAAACCTCGTCATACCATTTGATTTCCAAATGCCGCACCGCTTCTTTAAGCAGGACTTTCCAGCTCTCATCAGCCAACTTAGCCACCATGGAATCCATGGGCTTTGGCAAGCCGCTGGCAATACGCTGCAGCGCATACACGGGATCGGCGCCGCTGAGGTTAACCCGCTTTTTAGCCGCCTCCAGCGCTGCCTTGCCCCGGTTCGGTGAGTTTTGAATATCCCGCATATAATCGTGCAGCTGCACGATAGCCATCATAACTTCTTCGAAGTAGGCGCCTTTTTCGGCGTTGACGCCGTATAGCTGATTCAGGTCGTGAAAATTACTGTCAATAACCTGCGCCCAGCGGTAGTCCTGACTCTTGAGCAGCGTATCTTTAGCTTGTTCATCCTCAGGTAACGCCGGGAAGAGCTCGGTATTGGCATCCAGGATTTCCAAGATGCGTTTAAGGGGCTGATGGCTTAATGCTACATTGTCCAGCACAGTCACCGCATCGCCAATGCCTTCAAAGCTCTTGATATTGAAGCTATTGATCGCATTGCGCCAGGTGGCGTTGTAATCGGCCAGATACAGGGAAACGATTTTATTCTGCAGCGCCAGCTTATCCGCCTCACTGAAGTTGATATTTAGCGACTGTCCAAGTACCCAGCTGTCAATCAGCGCCAATTCGGTGACAGAGTCAGACACTGGGATAAGAAACGTCTTAAACCCGTTACTGGTCAGCATTTGCGGGATTTTCAGCGTATCTTCAGCACCGCTTCGGTTCTCAAATACCAACTCATTTACCGGGCCAATGGTCAAGCGCAAATCCAACGGTTCCCCCAGTTGAGAAACCGATGAACGCTTCAGATAACGGTATACCCGCTCTTCTATAGGCAGTTGGGTCAACTCCTGCTGCGCTTGCTTCACCAGCCAGGCAAAGGGCTGTACCACAGCAATAGCCTCTTTGTTACCCTGAGCCTGTGCCTTTGCCAAATCAGTGTGTTGCAGCGTATATTGCAGATGTTGCATCAGCTGCTCCTGAAGCTCACGGTTACCGGGAAACGCCTTTTGCCAGGAGTCGGCGAAATAATCGGTGACAAACTCATCCCGACGTCCGCTCTTGTCTATCAGCATCCGATAGACACGAAGCAGCGCGAGTTTTTGCTCACTGGCTTTGGGCGCTTTGGCGAGTTCTGCGGCCAGTTGGCGCTGTAAAATGGGCAAATACCGATACGCCAGCAGATTCAGATAGGCTTCTTCAACCTTTGGGCCAATGGCATGGCCTTGATACAGCCCCAGATCTGAAATCAGCCACGGCTTGTCACGGAAAAAACCAAACTCAAGTGTCGCGGCACGAATGGTATTCAGCGGCGGAATGATATTGCTTGCCGCCGGGTCCAGACTGTTTTTCTCAATCTGAGCATTAAAGCTGTTGACCTTATCCAAAACCGCATCAGCCTGAGCACTGTTTTTCAGATAATATCGATGCCAACTGCCAATCAACATCGCCGATGCGATGGAACAGGCGACCACAGACAACATCATGACCCGCCGTTTACGCTTGGCCACCCTGAAGTTGTCAGAGGCCAATCCTGCTTCGGGATAAATGATCCGGCTAAATAGTGACTGCGTGAAGTAAGTCGTTGAGTTTTCACTGCGCTGTGCACTGTTGATTGCATCGGCAAGGCCGTACCTGCGGGCGGCGCCATCAACATAGGCATTGGTGGGGACACCCTGTTGATATACAGACGTGAGGTAAACGCCGCGCACCAAAGCGGAAGTGGAAAACGAATCGCTGGCAAGCGCATCATGAAAAAACTCGCGCAATAACCCATGAGCACCGGCCAACTGCCTCGAAAAGCCGTATAGCTGTGCCCTTTCGTCTTTATCACGGCAATTCAACATGGCTTTGGGTAAGCAAGCGTTGATCCGCTCGATAAATGCCCGCCAGTCCTGATCGAATTCATTCAGCCAACTGTCGAGGTTATTGACCGAATCCAAAGAGAAGGTAAAGCCCAGAATTTCCTCGCGTTGAGCCTTGGTCATATGACGGAAAAACGGCTCAAACCCCTGGAGTAAATCCAACTTGGTCAGGGAAATATACACAGGTAAGCGGGTGCTGAGAGTTTCCATCAACTCCCGCAGACGGGCACGAAGCAGATGTGCGTAAGCCGTCCGCTCAGCAACCGACTCAACCAGCAACGCCGAGAGGTCAAGTACCAACACCACACCGTTCAACGGACGTCGGCTACGGGTTTTCTCCAGCCACTGCACGAAATGCAGCCATAACCGGCGCTCCATATCCTGCTGACCTTCCTGGCCGCTGTTCTTTTGTGTCAGCAGCTCACCATCGGGGTCAATCACAACAGCATCATCACCAATCCACCAGTCAAACGAGTGAGGGTTGTCGCTTTTCTTGCCCGAGGCGCGCATCACAGACGAGAAAACAAACTTCTGCCCAGAGCGATTAATCAGACTGGTTTTCCCGGCATTTTCGATGCCCAGAACCAGATACCAAGGCAGCGCATATAGATAATCAGAACGCGCCAGGCTGTCTTTTAAGCCCTTCATTACCTGATCAAGTTCCCGCTCCTGACGCTCCTCCAGCGCCAGAATAGGATCTTCCTGCAATTGCCTGGATTTCTGTTGTTGGGCTTCCATGCCTTTGAGTCGACGCCACTGACGCCATCCCCAAAAACAGAAACACATCAGGGTGAAGATGATGCTGGCTATCAGCCTCGCACTCACACTTTCCAGCGGCCTGCCCTCCTGATATTCCCACCAGGGACCCATCCACCAAATCGCAACATTCACCAAGACGATGATGGCCACAATCAACACCGGCAACGCAGCTTTCAGCTCGGGTTGCAGACGTTTAAATACCGATTTCACCATTGACCACATATCACTTTCCCTGTACTCAATTTATGTTTGCTTTTTGTGTTAACCGCGACATCAAACCAGGTTCCCAGTCGGCCAGGGCGGTTTTATTTGCCTGCTCCAGCAGCACCTGATATTCGCTCTGTGCCAACGCACCCAATTTGTGCTGGTGTTTCAAATCCGCGCCCAACAAGCGAAGGTAGAACTGGTCTCTGGGCTCCTTGGCCTTGAGCAATTGCTCGTTCAGCGCCGACAACGCCAAAACCAATCCGCCTTGCTCAGCTAAATCCTTGATTTCAGCTTCGCCGCCATATTGCGCTTTCCCGCCACCACCTCGGGGTTCTTCATTGAGCCAGACAAGCGTCTCCTTGGACGCAAAAGGCGAACCATCTTTGAAGCTCATTTGTGCCAGCGTGGGTAAGCGCCCAAGAAAGGCTTGGGTTTCCTCACGAATGGCCTGACTCCAGACGGGCTGCTCCAACTTCAGCGCCAATCGTGCCGAAAGATAGTGACCATCCAACCAAAAAGGCGCGAGGCAAAGGCTTTGTTCTATCTTGCGAAGCAGCGCCAAATCCGGGCTGCGCTCCACGGCCGATTCATAATCGGCAATCCTGTCAGCTGACACTGGCATCAAACTGGTCACGCCTTTGGCATTGGCATTCTCCGGCGCAGTGGCAATCGAAAACCAAACCGCGAAACGTCTGAGCCTTAATCCCAAGGCCATGCCACTGGGGGTTTCGCAGATGAACTCGGCCACTTTCAGCAAGGTTTGTTTGCTGCTTTTGTCGCTGCTACTGTCAAGTTCCAGTGTGGAAGTGGCGTTTGACGAAGAAGTTTGATGGCCTTCGGGCACAGTCGTATTGACCTGAGACTGACTCTGCTGCTCCTTATGCCTCTGGGATACCAGGCTCTGAAGTTGATTGAGCTCCTCCAGAGGTAAATCATGCGCAACCACTTGCTGTCGCAGCAAATCCATGTACCTGTGCAACTCGTCCCACTGAGACGGATCGTCAACCAACCGCACTGTGTCAATGGACTTCAGAAATCGCTGCATGATCTGCAGGTAAAAACGTCGCCTTGGCAACGCTCCCCGGGGACCGGGGGCCGGGTGGCAAACCTCCCAATACTCGGCCATAAAGGCCGCTAACACCGCCACGCCGCAACTGAACCGTTGAATGCTGCTCTGATATTGCAAACATTGAAGTAAATAACTGACCAATTTCAGATCTTTGGATTTTGATTCGAGCAAACCCACCGCAGCTCGCTCTACCTCCTGCCAGGCCACGTCACCGTGGGCAAGGGAACCCACCTTCATCATCTGATTTTCAATGAAATCGAATACCGGGTCGTCATTCAGCCTGTCGCCCTCGGGCTTATGTGCTGACACAGGGCGGACAATGCTGTCGACATAATCGGAAATGACCATGGTTACCATTTGCAGGCACCTCGCATGGGCGCAATCACTTCAGCCAAATGGGTGGTATCAAATCGCAATCCCTCAATAGCATCGACATTCGAAGACAGTGTCAGCTCATCCCCTCTTAACACATGCTTCATCACACCTATGGCGACCAGCCCCCTGCCTGAGCGATAAATAAGACCTGTATCGTCGCTTAGCCAATTTTGCGTCATGGCCTCGCCACTGCTGCTGGCCAATGTCACAGACACCTTTGATGCCGCCGCTGCTTTGGGAAGGATTAATTCGACCCGGCTGATGTCATCTACACAGCTGAGCATGAGTATGGGGCGTGGTGGCAGCGCGCCGAGTGCCGATGCCGTGAATCTATAGTCACTCTCTGTGTTATTCGGAGCGGCAATAAAGCCACTGCGTTCGGCCCGCACCGCCTCCGAAGCGTTGGCAAAGACCACACTGTCAGGCTCACGTCTGGCATTGACGGCCAGGCTGTCCGGTGAAACCTGGGTTTGAAAAACAGCATCAAAACACGCCAGACGCTCAAGTCTCGCCTGAATGAGGGTGCAGGATTTCGCCTCCGATAAGGTGTCAGCGTGCGCATTAGCCACCAGCCACAGACTCCCCCACAGAAACAAGTGTTTGACCATGGCATTCATTCGGTGATCTCCAGTTTCTGGCACTTATGAGACAAGGTGCGCTTGGGCAGCCCCAGGCTCATTGCTGCTTTGTTACGATCGCCATTAAACGCCTTTAACCGGGAACGGATCACCGCCCGTTCGAATTGAGAAACTGCCGCCTTTAAATCAAAAATGCGGTCAAATTCATGTTGGGTATCCAGTTCTCCGGAATCGAGGGATACGCCATCCAGCGGCGGCAGATTGTCCTGACTGATTTCCTCATGATCGGGAGTCAGAGCACAGGCATATTCGATCAGGTTTTTAAGCTCACGGACATTGCCGGGAAAATCGTGCCCATACAATACCTTAAATGCACCGTGACGGATCCCTGGCACCTGACGTTGCTGCTCACGATTGAACAGCTGAATAAAATGCTGCACCAGCTGAGGCAGATCATCGCGCCGCTCGCGCAATGGCGGCAGACTCAAAGGGTACTGACAAAGCCGATAAAATAAGTCCCGTCGAAAGCCGCCTTGCTGGATTTGGGCCTTAAGATCCACATGGGTTGCGGTAACCAGCCTGAAATCTGCTGTGACTTCCTCCTGCCCGCCCACTGGACGGTACTGGTAGCTCTCCAGCACCCGCAGCAGCTTTGATTGCAGATTGAGCGGCATGTCGCCAATCTCATCCAAAAACAGGGTTCCTTCGTGGGCCTGGGCTATCAGTCCTTTTTTATCTTTATCAGCCCCCGAAAAAGCACCTTTTACATAACCAAACAGCTCTGATTCCAGTAGATTTTCCGGAATTGCCGCACAGTTAATGGCAACAAACGGCTTCCCCGCGCGAGGGGACAAATCATGAATGGCACGGGCTACAACCTCTTTACCGGTACCAGTTTCACCCTGGATCATTACCGCAAGCTGCAAAGGTGCACCGCGACTTAACTCCCGACGAAGTTTGAGCATGGCGTCTGTCTCACCAACAAGCGTTCGGCTCAGCCCTTCACAATTTTGCGCTTCACGTTGCTGGTGACACATCTGCAGCAAAGAGTCCGATAACTCTGACTGGCGAACAGTGCTGATGTGCATCTGAGTCATCATCTGCCACTGCCCCAAAAATACTTTGCTGTAATCCTGCCAATCGTTATCACAGAGGATGGCAGCCGCCTGCTGTCCGTCTACCCAAAGACAGAGCACGGCAAGCACATGCTCAACATCGGCCATGGGGTAAATGAGCAACGCTTGTTGGCCGTTAAGCTGGCTTAATTCACTAAACTCA
The DNA here is from genome assembly GCF_003957745.1 of Shewanella khirikhana. Taxonomy (NCBI): domain Bacteria; kingdom Pseudomonadati; phylum Pseudomonadota; class Gammaproteobacteria; order Alteromonadales; family Shewanellaceae; genus Shewanella; species Shewanella khirikhana. The sequence continues at coordinate 2,778,929 of NZ_CP020373.1, forward strand.
GGCTGCTCCTGCCAATAAACCAAGGTCTGCGAGTCCAGCAGCATCGGTTTACCATTCTGCAGAACATGAGACAGGGGCTGACGAAAATCGTCCACCTCAAACTCCCACCTACGAGCCTCACCGCAAGGCTCACCGCTTTGGGTTTCGGCACATAACGAGCGACCGTCTACGCTGGGCAGAAACAGCATGGCGCGTTGAGCGGGCAGTAAGGTTTGCAAGGTGGCACAAAAAGCCGCTACCAATGCCGCCTCCTGCTGCATACCCAGCAATGCAGCAGCACGGTTTAACCAAGGTTCAGACGCCACTAACACACATCTCCTACAAACTCACCATCGCGATAATCCAGGCAAATTTTCGATACAGGTTCTTTCAGCGCAAGTCGGTTCAGCAATGCCAGCGAGACCGGTGGCAACACCTGTCCATCAATAATGGCTTCCAGCATACGGGCACCATTTTCACTGCGGGTGGCACGGCTTTGAATGGCCTCAACCAAGGCATCAGCAATGGAAACTTCAGCCTTGTACTTGTCGACCAGGCGGTTTTTCAGTGCATCCAACTTGTATACGATGATGTCCTTCAGCACATCCTCACCAAGAGGCAGATAAGGTACGATTTCCATGCGAGCCAGCAACGCAGGCTTAAAGAAGGCTGCAAGCTCTGGATAGAGGGCCTCTTCAAGTAATTCAACCTGATGCGCATGGTCGACTATGGTTTGGAAACCTAGGTTCGAGGTCAGGAAAAACAGTACGTTCTGGCAATCAATCAGCCTGCCTTCGCCATCAGCCAACTCCCCTTTATCAAAAGCTTGATAGAACAGGTTCAGCACATCCGGATGCGCCTTTTCAACCTCATCCAATAGCACCACTGAATAGGGCTTCTTACGTATGGCTTCGGTTAACAGCCCCCCTTCCCCATAACCCACATAACCCGGTGGCGAACCGATAAGCCGGGAAACCGTATGTTTTTCCTGATATTCGGACATATTGATGGTGGTCATAAACTGCTTACCACCATAGAGCTGCTCGGCAATCTGCACGACTGTCTCTGTTTTTCCCACGCCGCTGGGCCCCACCAGTAAGAAAGCACCTTTGGGACGGCCCGCTATGCGCAAGTCGGCCCTCGCGGTTAACAGATGACGATGCAATCGCGCCAGTGCCGGCGACTGACCTTTAAGACTTTGCTCAAGCAGCTGGGGCAGATGTGTCAGGATATCCAATTCATTGGCGGTCATTTGCGACACTGGCACACCGGTCCAATCACCAATTACCGCAGCTATTTGGGCCTCGTCCACCTGTGGAAATACCAGTCGTTCAGGTCCTGACAATTCTGTGAGCTCTGACTCCAGCCTGCGAAGCTCTGCTCTGAGCTCACCGGTATTCGCGCCGTCGTCATGGATGTTTTCAAGCAAAGAGCGTCGTATTTCGATGATTTGTTGGCTAAGATTGCGCTGTAATTCCCAGCTGGCGGACAGCTCCTGATATTCCTCTTCCACACCACTGAGCAATTGTTGCAGCTGCTGGCGCTCTGAGTCTATGTCATAGCCAATACCCTGCTGACGCTCAATCAACCCAAGCTCCATTCGATATTGATGACGCAAGTTATCAATCAGGCTCAATCGCCTTGGCGGCGTACTCATATTGATGGCAACCCGGGCACACGCGGTATCCAAAACATCGATGGCTTTATCTGGCAACTGACGTCCAGAGAGATATCGGTCGGAAAGAAATGCCGCCGCTTTCAGAGCAGCGTCCTGAATAAACACCTGATGCTGCTGCTCATAAATACTGTGCAAGCCGCGCAGGATATTGACCGTTTGTGCTGCACTGGGCTCATCCAGTTTGACCAACTGGAAACGGCGGCTAAGCGCCGGGTCCTTCTCAACATACTTTTTATATTCTTTCCAGGTGGTGGCGGCGACTGTCATTAACTCGCCTCTCGCCAAGGCGGGCTTGAGCAGGTTGGCGGCATCGCCACCGCCTTCCTGATTGCCTGCACCAATCAAGGTGTGGGCTTCATCGATAAACAGCACCACAGGCAAAGGCGACTGTTTCACTTCACCAATGATGCTCTTCAGCCGTTTTTCGAACTCCCCTTTGACCGAAGCGCCAGCTTGCAGAAGCCCCAGATCGAGCGACAGCAGGGTTACGTCCTTTAATTTATCGGGCACCATGCCTTGGGCAATTCTCTGCGCCAGTCCCTCAACAACAGCACTTTTGCCAACCCCGGCATCGCCAACCACGATGGGGTTGTTCTTACGGCGACGACAGAGAATGTCTATCATCAGGCTGATTTCATCATCACGGCACAACACAGGATCCAACTGTTGCTGCCGCGCCAGAGCCGTAAAATCAGTGGTGTATTTGCCCAGGGCTGTTGCTGGCTGAGGTGTAGTTTGCGCAGCAGTTTGCTCAACTTTGTGTGATTCAGATGAATCGCGCAGCAGCGCGGTGAAATTACGCCGCAAAGACTCACGGTTAACCGCACTGAAGCTGTCAATCAATGCCGCAGGCAGATACCGCTCGGCATGGATCAAACTGCATACAAGCAGCGCGCCTGAGCGCAGCTGAGTTTGCCCCAACTCTGTGGATGACAGCAGCCAAGCATCCTGCATCAACTCAATCAATAACGGAGAAAATACAGGATAGGGATCCAGGCTGGTGTCTTTGGCCATGGACTCAAGTGCCTGCAGGCGGATCTGGTCTGCATCCAGTTCAAATGACTTTAACAACAACCGCGCATCGCCCAGGGGATTATCTAGCAGGCAGCACAGTAGATGTAAAAAGGTCACTTCTGCATTTTGTCTGCTGATACACAGGGATGCGGCCTCTTCGAGGGCCGTTTTGCTCTGGCTGTTAAGTTTGCCAATCAGGGTCGGCAATTCGATTCTGATCATGTACTTTCCTTAGTTCAGGATCTGATGAAGTTGATTGAGGACATCGCTGGATATCTGAGAAAGCGACACCGAGTAAAAGATGAAGATCACCGACAGCATCAACGCGAAGCCCGCAAACACACTCCAGATAGGTAATTGGCGTCCCAAACGGTAACGGGCCTGAACCACGTGCTCAGTCGCTCTGGGTAACAGGTTGGGTTCTTCTTCCCTCAATAACCTCAGGGTTTCGTAAAGGCGTGAGATAATCTTGTCGAATTCTTCCCGGCCGTTGCTGATGACTTTGTAACGCCCCTCGAACCCAAGGCAAAAGCACAGGTAAATAAACTCAAGCAGTTGCTGGTAACGGGCAGGCTCAGTCTCCAATCGTTGCAAAATCCCGAATACTTTCTCCCCGCCCCAGGTTTCGTTGTGAAAGCGAGTCAGCAGTGAGTGCTCAGCCCAGACACTGTCGGTTCCCCATGGTGTCATCATCACGGCTTCGTCGATGAACGAGCAGAGGACATAACGGTAGGCAAGAATTTCAGCCCGCTCGAACCCCTGATTGGTCAATTCAGACTCAATGGCCATAATGTCATCAACCGTACTGTGATACAGGGACGGCACGTCATCCAGCTGGGTCAATCGTCGAACCCTCAGTACCATGCCAAATAAGGGCGTGGCCGCATCAATCAAGGGGTTAATGCCATGACCACGCAGTTGGAACCAGTACTCCTTGTCTGCGTTGACTTTCTGAACCTCATCAAACAATAAGCTATCCAATTGCTCTGCCGACATTGGCTGCGCATGCATTTTCTTTTCCATGAATTAACTCCTGATCGCCCAGAATTGCAGTTCAAGATCCGGAATGTCTCCTGCGACATGGAACGCAAAGCCACTGGAGTTAGTCAGCATTTCCCAGCTTTTACTGCTGCGTTCAAGTTGGAAATAGCTATAGCCCGCGTGATAGGGCAACTGGCGCGGCGCAACTGGTAGCGGTATGAGTAGGACGCCCGGCAGTTGCAGGGAAATCAGCTCGCGAATTTTCTCCACCGAGGCAATTTTGGTCTGCTGCACAAACAACCGCTTAAGCTCTTCAAGCGGCATACGGGCACGTACAGCCAGGATGAAGTCAGCCTGCTTAACCAGCTCCTGATCCTGGATAGGCGCAACCATGAGTCCATAGTTTCGCTTCTGTAGCTGCAGTGAAACGGCCTTCGGCTCCAGTACGGTACTGAGTGCCTGGCGCATCATAGACATCAGGCGTAAAAAGCTTCTGACCGGCATGTCGTGGTCATAAGCGGCAAATTCGGGTGCCATTCGACTGTCATCGGTAAAGGTAAACAGCTCACCGCAGATCCCTATTAGCTCGCGATAGAGTGCTTCTGGGTGCAGTGTTCTGAGCAAGGACAGATGATGCAAACGCGGCTGAACCCGATTCAGGGTTTGAAGCAGCATAAAATCGGCAACATCTGCCACGCCGCCCTGGCTTGGCGAACCCAACCGATGGGCAATGTTTCTGGCACGCTCACGCACCAAACCTGCCATTTCTGCGAGGAATCGGTACAACGAGGTTACGGCTCGAACATTGAAATGGCAGGGAATAAACGCAGGATCCATCACCAGGCTGCCATCTGGACGTTTTTCCAGAATGCGGGTAATGGCGAGGTAGCTGAATGCACTGCGGTCATCACGCTCCAACATCAGTCGCATACGCACGGGACTGACATCAATGGCGGAAAAATCACCCTGTTCAGTGTGAATATCCCGGACATCGAAGCGTCTTTGCAAATAACGTCCGGCATCGCTTTCCAATTGCGCCACCTCTTTAATACTGTCGGTACGTAATGGCAACGCCAGGTAGACAATCTGGTTCGCGTAAGAACTATCTGGGATCTCCAGTGCATCGGGCAACACATCTTCCTGGGGGATATTAAACGCCGTACCATCAGGCATAACGCCCTTTGCGGTTTGCAACGCGATGCGCCCAAAACTCAGATATTCTGGATTTAGCTCCAACCATTCGACGCCATAGAGATAGCCGCCAACGGCGTCTAGCCGGGAGTCAAGCAGATACTCCTGATATCGCTGTTGCTGCTGAAAATGCTGAGGACGGATAAACAGCCCTTCATTCCAGATCACTCGGTTTCTTGCTGACATGCTTATTCCACTTTGTCCAAAATAATGCTGTGGTCATCAAAGAACATCAGCAAGTGATACTCATGACCTACAGATTTGATTTTGATGACCTTTTTCCACTGAGCCTGTTCTGGCTGGCTAAACTTGGCTATCACACCTATGTATCTGACGTCACCATCAACCTTCATGGGATCCACGAATTTGAACTGCCCGGGCAGCAAGGTGAAATCGCTGTGGTCCACATAGTTGGATCCCAGGGACTTTTTGAAATCTGCTATCAAAGAGTCAAAATCCGCAGCCAGAAACTTGGAGTCGTCCTCCAGTTCAAAGACCACCATCTCAATCGGAGTCGGTTCGCCTTCCGCGTTGGGGTTTACTGTGGTTTGTGCATACATGCTGAATGTAAGCAGCGTTTCACGGTCGGTCATGTCCCCGACGGGAATCGAAGGATCCCATATGACCTGAGCGGTTTTTTTGGTAGCATTCCAGGCTGAACTGCAACCACCTAGCAGGAACACCATCAGTGCAGCGACCGACCAACGGGCCAGACTCTCCATCACACAGCCCTCTGCAGTTCCCTGATTTTTTTGTCGTAGGCCTGTTCAAATACTTCCCAGAAGAGTTTTGAGAAGCCCTGTTGGCGTGATGAGGTCAGTTCACGGTAATAATGCTGGTACATGGTCCAAGACCAACTTTCCGGTTGCTGCCTGCCAATATCGCTGGCCTTGCGATATTGGGAAAAGCGGCGCTGAAGCACTTCCGGCGAAAAAGACGCCAGGATATTTTCCAGTGCTTCACCGATGGCAAAGTTTACCGCCTGATTATGGTTAGCCAGGGTTTGCAGGCTTTCGCTGATAGCCGCAGCCGGAGACAAATGCACCTCACTGCGACAATCATCATCAAAGAGGGTACGCACGGTTTCCTCATAACCCAGCCCCAGCCGCAAAGGATTGTCTTCAATCGGCTGCAGATTCTTGTTAATCAGATCATACCGCCCATTACCTGCGTCCAAATGCAGTGAAAGCAAGCCTTTGATAGCGGCTTGCAGCGCGGCGCCCATTTCCATGGACAGGGCTTGCTGCTGTTCGACATTACCCGTCTGAGCTAAACTGACTCCCAGCCCCGCCATCATGGGTACTGCCGCCAGATGCTGCCCCCCCTGCTGCTCCCAATCGGCAAACATTTGTTCAAACTCATTTGGCACCTGTGCCTGTTCACTCTGGTCCATGATTATTTCCTTTCCTTGTCTTTGTGTTCCCGACAGGCTAATTGCTGAGCAGGGATCAAAATTGGTGTCTGCCTGCCCTACGTGCATTTTCCCTGCCGCCAAGTTGTCTTCAGGCACCAAACTTTGCTGCTCCTTGGCAGGCCTTAGCGCCATGTCGGCCAGAACACTTTTACCTTGCAGGACAGACAGTTGCCGCTCGATAGCCAGCAGCGGATCATACAGTGATTCATCTGTATCCTTCGCCACCCCGTCGTCCACAGCTTCCTCCCGAGGTTCGCACAGGAGCGCATCATCAGGAACCCCAAGCCATGCCGATAACTCCCGCTTGGCAGCGGGCTGGGCCTCGTTGACGTCAAAAATAGATGTCCGCACCAAATAGGGGCCTATAGACAGTGAATCGTTGTCGTTCAGGCGGGCTTTTTTTCCAATGCCCAAGGTTTGACTGGCACCATTAATACAAAGCGCACCACACAAATCCTCAACGCAGTAAGCTCCATCTATCAATTGGATGCGACAAAAAACTGCTGGAATATCACCGGCTCTGTCACGCAGTACCCAACTATTACCCGCACCAGCACCTATGCTGCCCCCTTCGGCATCCATCTGAATATGTGGCTGCAACCCTGACTCCAGGGCCTGACAATTCACCACATTCAGTGCGATTAGCTGTTCCACGATTTCACTCCTACTCTCTTATCTGAATAAGAACCCGTTTTTGCGTCACCTTGGGCGTACCCAAAAAGGATGACCATCCCAATTGACCAACGCCATCGCAATCAAGCCTAAGAACAGGCTCTTCGTCGTCCCTGATAGTCAATTCAAGATCGAATGCCATCTGCTCACGGAGCACTAGTTCAACCAATCGGCACAAGGGCTCAAACTCGCGCCCCGATGGCAAAAGCTCACGAAATCTCTCCTGCGCCAATTGGCCAATACAGAGCACAAACTTGCCGCTGACATCCGGTGTTTTTTCCCCAAGTAAAGTGGTTTGCCCCAACTGCATGTTGCTGATACCGAGGATGCTGCGCTGATCTGCCGGAATGGCGACCCAACGGAACTGCCACTCACGGACACTGACATCGGTCAAATCGAAGCTGTGTGCGACTATGCCTGACAGTACCTGAGCCGAACGGCTACGACCGGCCAGGGTACCTGCATAGGCCAACATTTTGCTCCAATTGATGACACTGTCTGCCCTGAGGTGTTCACTGGACAAACCCACCAATGAGAAGACCTGCGCCGAAAACTGATCCCTTGCATCATGTTGAAACTGAACGTAGTAACGGTACTTACGCCAACTTCTGTACAGCAGTGATGTCAGGCGATTACTGAAAAAGTCGAGAAAGCTGGTTCGTATGCCCTCTTCGTCTTCCAGCAGCATGTCCAACATGTAATTGGGTAGCGGTGACTGAGCTCCTCCCAACCCCATAAAGCAAGTTTCGAGCTGTACCCGGCCATGCAGCTGGGTTAAATCGGAAATATCCGCGGCGGCAAAACCCAGGCTTGGATTGGCCCGAAAAGTCAACCTACCTTCCCGTTCCCAGTCATCTTTTTGTGGATCCTGGTTCTGCACCTTGTGCAGCAGTTCCACCAACTGAAAAAAATTGTATTGGCGGTATCGTTCAGGGACCGGCAGGGGGGCCTGAGCACTCATATCAAGGGCTGCTGACCCTGCTCGAGATCCCATGTATAAGTTTCCTTGTTGTGCACATTGACCACCACCAGTTCGTGAAACGAGTTAATGCTGGAGTACAGAGCAAAAAAGCGGTTGAGTACCGCGCCAAATAAATAGAGATCCCCCTCGGATGCAAAGCTCTGTTGATCCAACTTGAGAATGGTTTTAAGTCCCCTCACGGGTAAGCCACGAATAATTCGCTCTGAGGGTTTGGATTCAATAGCCACTATCCCCGCCAGACGCCTGTTAGTAACCTGCTCAGCCTGTCTGTCCACCAATGCGCGAAAGTCATAGCTGCGGATAATGCTGCAAATAGCATCCCGGGAGAGCAGCGAAAGATAGTTCAGCGACAGATTAGAAATCAGAGTCCACAGCAAGCTGCCATCGAGTACCGGCCTGACAGGAAAGCTGGGCTCGGTGATATTGCGAAAATGGGCAAAGCTCGGGGATGAATCAGTGGCAATACAAATGTCCCCCTTGCCCAGACGCGAGGGCAGTAGCCGATTGGAGCAAGTCAGCTTGAGAGAAATACACTCATTAATTCCCATGCAGGCAGTTTCATCCCCCCTGACAAAGGAAAGAAAGTGATCGGCACCATCATGGCGTAAGCTGTTCTTTATTCGGCTGCGATAATAAAGCGCAGTTCTGTGGCGACTGCGCTCAACTTCATGCTGAAAACTCTCAAATGAGTGATAAACCCGGGGTTGACCACGACTACGGCCGTCGCCGTGCTCCAGCCAGCCTTCAACCCTGTCGATACTGAATATTTCAAAGTGGGCCGGATGACGACTTGATGGCATGACCGGGTATTCCACCCGCTTGCCAGTAAAATCTATCGGGTCGGCGTCATGATCAAACAGATTGATGGCTGGCACACAGTAAAGCTCGAAGGTATCCTGATTGATACGGACATCTGCTGGCAGGGTCTTGGAAAAGTTAAACTTGAGAGAAAAATTGCCCTGAAACTGCCCCGGCACCACCTGGGACAAGCCAACCACTTTAAAAAAGCGAAACGCATCGGGGAAAGTCAGATATTCCTGAATAACCCGATAACCGTCGTAAACATTTTTTGGATAAGGCAAAACGCTGTCACTGGGTTCAAATCCAATTGGTCGGCATGCACTGCACGGCAAGGTAACGCTGCTGCCATTGCAGCGGATTTCGACACCCCCAAGATAATGGTTCAGCCACAGGTACAGCATCTGGGCGCTATAGATTTCACCGCCGAGATAAAACTCCAGTGACTCTAACTGTATCTGCTGCAAACTCTGACCGGTCTCCACCGAGAAATCCAAGGTAATACTGGAAGCCTCCCTTGAGTGGATGGCATGAATATCAATCAAACTCATAGGATAAATATCCAGCGGGCGGCAGGTTCGGAAATGACATACCTGCCCATCCACCGGATGGGTATCCAGCATAGTTCTGGCTGCCACCGTTTGCCTTTGGGTAATACCGCTCTGGAGAGGCGTGAATTTCACTATGGTGTAGCTGGGCACTGGCCTTAAATAGTTTGGCCAGAGCATACTAATCATTGAATGGGTCAATTCAGGAAACTCGTCATCGATTTTTTCTCTGAGGCGACCGGTTAGAAAGGCAAAGCCCTCCAACAGACGTTCAATGTCGGGATCTGTGTGCGTCCCGTGAAGATAACGAGCCAGTTCTGGATGCAACTGCGAAAATTCCCGCCCCTGCTCCCGAAGAAATGCGAGCTCATCCCTGAAATATTTATCCTGCGACAATGACTAAACCACTCTATACCTGCGATTGGTATCCAACAGCAAATCTATCTTCAGCAGATCGTTTCTGTGTGAAACGTTGACCCTGCCCTGCAATAAGAACTTCAACATCACCGGGCTGGATTCGTCATACAACACACTGACCTGCAACTGTGTAAGCCGAGGTTCGAATCTTCCAATGCACTGGCGGATAGATTGCTGCATCCTGCAACACAGATCCTTACTGCTGGCACTGGCATCGTTAAAATCGAACAACCCCAATTCAGGAGTACTCTGGCTTTCCCCCACTCTGGTGTTAAGTACCCTGGAGATATTTCGCTTAATAGACTCTAGGGTGTCACCAATATCCACTACCCTCTCCCGCGGGGAACGAAGGTCGGTTCCCAAACGTTCAAAGAAACCGACACTGAGGGTATTGTCCTCGTCATGGAACAAGTGGATTACTCCTGATCCAGACGTCCAACTAGGGAAAGCTCGAAGTTGGCCCCCATGTACTTAAAGTGCGGACGTACAGCCATGGAAACCTGGTACCAACCCGGATCCCCCTGTACATCTTTCACTTCGATGCGGGCAGCACGCAGAGGTCTGCGGCTACGTACATCTGCTGGTGGGTTTTCCTGATCCGCAACGTACTGCCTAATCCAATTGTTCAGCTCTCGCTCCAAATCCTGACGCTCTTTCCAAGCACCAATCTGTTCACGCTGCAACACCTTTATGTAGTGCGCCAAACGGTTGATGATCATCATGTAAGGGATCTGGGTACCCAACTTGTAATTGGTTTCCGCTTCTTTACCTTCTTTGGTGTTAGGGAACACCTTGGGCTTCTGAATCGAGTTGGCAGAAAAGAAGGCGGCATTATCGCTGCCCTTACGCATAGTCAGAGAGATAAAGCCCTCATCGGACAACTCAAACTCTTTGCGGTCTGTGATCAGCACTTCTGTGGGGATCTTGCTTTCCAGCGCCCCCATGGACTCAAACACATGCACCGGCAAATCATCGACGGAACCGCCACTCTGAGGACCAATAATATTTGGACACCACCGATACTTGGCGAAGCTTTCGGTCAAACGGGTAGCCAACGCAAAGGCAGTGTTACCCCAGAGGTAATGCTCGTGGTTGGCCGAGACATCTTCACGGTAGTTAAAACTACGGATCGGGTTATCCACTGGATCATAAGGTACACGCAGCAGGAAGCGCGGTGCCGTAAGTCCGATATAGCGTGCATCTTCAGACTCACGCAGACCTCGCCACTTGGTATACTTTGGTGACTCGAATGCCGCCTTGATATCCTTGATATTTGGCAGTTGCTCAAAAGACTCAACACCAAAGAACTCGTGGGATACGGAAGACAAGAATGGCGCATGAGCCATGGCTCCGACAGAACCAACGTACTGCAGCAGCTTCATGTCCTGACTGGATGGCGTAAAGGCATAGTTGCCCACAATCGCCGCGACTGGCTCACCACCGAACTGGCCGTAACCTGCAGAATAGACATGTTTATACAGACCAGACTGAGCTGTTTCTGGAGAGAATTCAAAATCGTCCAACAACTCGTCTTTGGTGACGTGCAGCATTTCAATTTTGATGTTTTCACGAAAATCGGTGCGTTCGATCAGCAGTTTCAGACTGCGCCAAGCAGACTCCATCTTCTGAAACTTCTCGTTGTGTAAAATCGCATCCATCTGACCGCTAATCTTGCGGTCAAGTTCAACGAGCATCTTATCAATCTGCGCCTTATTGACTGGCTCTTCAGTGCTGTCGGTAAGCAGCAGGTTAGCTACGAAGGCCGCTACGCCACGGCGGGCGATATCATAACCTTCATCCACTGGCGTAATTTTTGACTGCTCCATAATCTGATCGAGCAGTGTAATACTGGCTGACGGTGCCAAAGCTTCCGTTTGGGGTTGAGCATCCATGACAAATTTCCTTGAATAAACAGATTACTATAGACCTAGGTCCACAACAGGTCAGCTTTCGAGCGATTGCAGCTCGCTCAGCAGAGCCTCCCGGGAGTCTTCTGATGCAATCAAATTCTGGAGTTTGGTTCTAAAAGCAGGAATATTGCCAAGGGGGCCTTTAAGGGCAACAAGAGCCTCGCGCAGTTCAATCAGCTTTTGCAACTCAGGCACTTGCTGCGCTACGGCATCCGGAGTGAAGTCACGCATGGATTCAAAATTTAAATCAACAGAAAGCTCTGCGCCGTCGTCCTCACCATCAACCAAACGATTGTGAACCGTGGTTGTAATAGACAATTGCGCCTCTTTCATAACAGATTCAAAGTTTGACTTATCAACCTGAACCGTTTTTCTGTCCTCTAAAACCGCTTCATCTGGATGACCTTTATAGTCGCCCAGCACTAACAGCTTAAGAGGGAGTTCAAGTTCTTGCTGTTGATCACCCGTGGCGGGGACATATTTAATATTGATGCGTTCTTTAGGCGCAACCGAACTGTTTTTTGACATAACTTAAGATTCTCCTTCTTTTGTGTTTTGACTATTCCCTCGTCTGACTTCCTATGTTACCAAGTTTGAAAACACCATCAACAACCTTGATTGCCTTTAATTATTAATAATAATTAAGCGTGTCAACGAGTCATTCTACAACTTGCTTCATTGGAAATTTATCAATCTTTCTTTCAAAATCTATTATATAAAGATGCGTTTGCTAATCGAAGAATAATAAAATCGTATAGTTAGTAACGGTCTTGAAAAGTAACCTGTCGATAGTAACCGCCACGTAATCACTACAAGGTCTAAACATTACGAAATACATGAAACTGCAAGCATGCGAAATATGTAGACACGCACTATTTCGACTTAGCATTTTAACTAAATAAGACAAGGAGACGAAATGAAATACACTATCACCAATACTTTAACGCTTGTCACGGCCATTACCCTGAGTGGATGTTGCTCGACTCCAAAATTAGCTGAATTAGATATGGCAACGACGGATTTTTGTTCAAAATTTAACAAATCTAATGAAAAGGTCAAAGCCAGTGGCATCGATAACGACATGGGCAATCGGGCCATGACTCGGCGCTCGGTAGGCAATTTTCACGGTTTTAGCCCGCTTGCTGAGGCAGCTATAGTCCGGTGAGGCTAAGGGAATATCCATCAGCTTAAACAAGGAATTAATGAACCCTTCTGTGGCGCGCAACGACAAGCCAAAAACGCTTTTCAGCATCAGAGCGACTTCAATCGCCTGGTCAGTAAACTGAAAACCGCGCCCCCGACCACCATGATGCTGATGGCATAACCAGCCGTTAATGGCTGCGTCATCCATCCAAAAAGTCAATAAACCGCGATTGCGTAAACTCTGGTTGTACTCAGGCAGTTAATGATTTTGTGCTTGGCTTTGCCCATGATGATGACTCTGTCAGTCTGTGCTGAAAGATCTGATCACCGCTGGCTGAAATGGTTCAAAAGGATTTAGGCAACAACGCCTCATTCTGGCGCTCAATGTAGAAGGAAAAAAGGAGCTGTTGGGGCTGTATATCTCTGAGAGTGAAGGCGCACATCAGTGGCTGAGCATACTGACCGATCTTCATGATCGCAGCATCAAAGACATACTTATTACCTGTGTCGATGGCCTTAAAGGCTTCCCAGAAGCCATTGAAACCATTTACCCACATACAGAGGTGCAGTCATGCATCATTCATTAAATTCGTAACTCAATGAAGTACGTAGCGTCTAAAAGCCAGAAGGCGTTCATGGAGGATTTAAAGTGTGTCTATAAGGCCGCACTCCTTAATGCCACTGAGATGGCGCTGTAGTGGTCTAATGAATCCGAACACCCGTGGCAGCACTAATTGATGGAAAACAGGTTTGGGCTGAAAAAATTTAGCCCAAACCTAATCTGTCAACGCCCCCCTAAAATCGGGTAACTGTCAGATCAGGTCTGAGCTAGAACAGCTTAACATTAGAAGTAATTTGTAACATTTTGGCTTCCTACCTTAAGGGGAATTCCCCTCCCAGTGCAGGTAGGATTGCATATTGGCCAATGACAGCTAGATAACCCCTTCTTACAGAAAAACTTTACATAGCTTACCGCAAGATTTCAGATGTTATCTACGTGCAGCCAATCGCTGAACCTATAAACATTCGAAATTTCAAATATATAAATAATTTCGCAAATATTAAAACTGAAATGCCATACGTACAGCGATCAAATATCACTGTGGGCAGCTCACTGGCGAACTACCATCATGCCATGTGGTACTTCCATCCTGAACAGACAATGACTTGAACGAAAGACCTTCGCTCATATTAGCGGGTGGCAAGTCTGTTTCCAGCACATACATCCCCATCTCAAGACTACCTTTAGTGGTATTGGCCTGTGCTTGAGTGGCTGCCAGAGTTGAGTATCGAAGACCCATCATATCGAAGTGGCTTTGCCAGTTACGGCCAGTCAACTTACTCAAGGCAACCAGCATAAAATCGTTACCGGGAATATCGCGCACCTTTCTACCACCGTAAACACTATGCCCCTCATATGGAAACATGCCAAAACCAAGTCGGTCTTTGTTGGCATCCCAGTTAGCTATATCACCACTCAGAGCGCCAAAGATACGCTGATGCAGGTACAACAGAGTGAATATATTGAAACCATTGGCTAAGCGGGTTCCATCGACCAACTCCATCTTATGTGCGCGAAGCGCCATCTGAATATAAAATGCCATGCGATATCCATTGTGCACTGCATAAGCATTGCTTTTCCAAGGGGATTCATAGCGACTACTGCCATCCAGTACACGACAATTGCCATCGAGCACCACGCGATTACCGCTACTATTTTTTACCGCAGCAGCATCAGACATAAATACGAAAAATAGATCCTTATGATTCATATTACCGCTAGTGATCTGACTTGTATTACCGTCTCTCAGGTAATGTGTCCGCCACCTGACAACATAGGGAAAGATATTGTTGGAATTCTCACCAGCACGACTACTGTACTTCGTCCAGTTGTCTATATCACTTGCCGCTACATACTGCACATTGAGACGGTTGACCTGAAGATTGTGACCCAGTTCGTGGTTGTCCCCCCAACCAATTGGGTTGATATTCCAAGAAGCATCCCAAGGATTGCCACTGCATCCACTAAAACAGTGAGCATTCTGATCATAGTTAGCGTGCTGGATGATTTTGCGAGTATGCAGAGTTTCATCAATACACTCGTTGCCAATCATGTTCAAGCACGCCGCTTTTACGTCAGCAGGCATTGATTCAGCCAGAGTTTTACCCTGTACTTTATAACCAGCAAGGGTGTAAACCCCATTGATGTGATCCTCTGCAATACTCCTTAGCAAGGAACTAACATCTGGTACGCTTCCGCCAATCGCATTGGTAAAACGGTCACGACGCAAATGCTGCTCAGCACCATCGGTTCTAAGATCAACGTGTGGCAACTCAGTCTCGCTCAAACGCTCATTAAACTGCTGAATTTGATTGTCATCGCCAAAGTCCATGATAGTGGGGTGATGTGTGATTCCATCTGCACTAATGTCTACCTGCAAGTCTCCTTCCACACCAGAGAAGTACAGATAGAGTGGGCCACCGTAGGGGCTTGAAAAGCTTACGCTACTATTAGGAGCCAGTGGCAGACGCTGAGTTGCTAGCTCCAATGGGGCACGATACACCTTCTGCTGGAAGGCTCTGTTGGTATTGAACCTGTGGTAATTGAGCTTAATTTCAGCTTTGGCGGAAGAGTTATCGTGGCGTGTGAGAGTAACCATCTGCCCTGGAAGAACATACCAGCCAGTGGTGGTCCACTGATTGGGATAGCCAACACGAATGGTTTTACGATCAACACTAGTCTCTGGGTGGCGATACGTAGCAGCACTGCCTTTGGTAAGCATACTACGGTCAGTGATATATTCACCGAGATCTGGCTGGGACTGGTTACTTAGCCGAGCGTAATTTATTAGCCAATCGGCAAACATTGCCTGCTGCCAATTTTGATGTTCATCCCAACTGATAGGGTAGTCGATGGCGTCTCGGTATTTGTCGGCAAGCAACAAACCAGCTTGGATTACATTAGCATCACTCAAACTAAACGCATCGGTCAGGTTTCTATCAAGGGTAATCACTGAACTTCTCAGCCAATCGGCGCCTTCCTTAAAGTTATCCCTGAAAGGGCTACTGTCACAGGCAAGGAAGTTGCTATTGCAAGCATCAAGATGCTCCGTGCTGAAGTTGCCATTACTGAGATTTTCCATTAGTCCATCAACTGCAACCAAATAATCATTGCTAGCACGAATATCAGTCACCATAACGGCATCAGCATTGAGTTTTGACCAATAGTTACCATAGGTTACTAAGCCCATTCTATGATACAACGGAGATAACATGGCGCTCGCATTACGCATGTAATTAGACAATAACAAAGGAATACCTGCGGCCCTAGCCTTGGCCACCGCCGCCACAATACCGTTATGGCCTAGACCTGCGCGATCCAAGTCCGACAGGATAATCAAATCAGGTTTCAAACTATCGATGCAGGATAACAACTCATTGTAGTCACACACATTTTCATCATTGATAACAAATTGATTGGCGTAGTTATTGCTTAACCAGTCACGAATATCCTCGTTGTGGGGAAAATACCTGCTGTCAGCTCGGCTCGGCACCTGCGCTGTCACGATGCTGAATCCGATTTTTTGATCCCCACCCTTTGTAAGCCAACCAATAAGGCGTTTAAGCAGCATATTTGTTTCAGATGAAGTGTTGACCGAAAACAAATTTGCTGCCATGGCGACACTACGGTACTCGCCTTCTTCTGCAACCATAACTAGGCCACGATTAGCACTGCTGTTGTTGCCTTTACCATCTTTATTCGCTGGCAATAAAATTTGGGATCGCTCCGGTAAAAAACTGGTGAAAGTAATAGAATCGTGACCAGGGCGCCAACTGATTTGATTGATACCGTGATAAAGAGTATCAACTAAATCCTTTCGAGAAGCTTCGATCGTAGCGATGGAGTCTCTTGCGTGACGAATAAGTTCAGCGTCACTAGCGTACCTGTGGTCATGATGAAGAATTGCTTTGGCAGCATTAGTGATGAAACTCGCCGTAACCCGACAATCCGCGCTCATGGCTGCAGTCGTAAATGTGGCTCCATGTAAACTACCGCCACAGCCTTCGATACTGTCGAGAACGTAACCGTTATCTGCCGCAACAGAGAAACGGCCCTGCTCCCCGGATTCAATGCTGAGACTCGCCGGCGTAATGCTACCGCCTGAGCTGCTTTGAGCAAGGGCAGTATAAAGAGTCACTGACGGAACAAAACTCGCCGTAACCCGACAATCCGCGCTCATGGCTGCAGTCGTAAATGTGGCTCCATGTAAACTACCGCCACAGCCTTCGATACTGTCGAGAACGTAACCGTTATCTGCCGCAACAGAGAAACGGCCCTGCTCTCCGGATTCAATGCTGAGACTCGCCGGCGTAATGCTACCGCCTGAGCTGCTTTGAGCAAGGGCAGTATAAAGAGTCACTGACGGAACAAAACTCGCCGTAACCCGACAATCCGCGCTCATGGCTGCAGTCGTAAATGTGGCTCCATGTAAACTACCGCCACAGCCTTCGATACTGTCGAGAACGTAACCGTTATCTGCCGCAACAGAGAAACGGCCCTGCTCCCCGGATTCAATGCTGAGACTCGCCGGCGTAATGCTACCGCCTGAGCTGCTTTGAGCAAGGGCAGTATAAAGAGTCACTGACGGAACAAAACTCGCCGTAACCCGACAATCCGCGCTCATGGCTGCAGTCGTAAATGTGGCTCCATGTAAACTACCGCCACAGCCTTCGATACTGCCGAGAATGTAACCGTTATCTGCCGCAACAGAGAAACGGCCCTGCTCCCCGGATTCAATGCTGAGACTCGCCGGCGTAATGCTACCGCCTGAGCTGCTTTGAGCAAGGGCAGTATAAAGAGTCACTGACGGAACAAAACTCGCCGTAACCCGACAATCCGCGCTCATGGCTGCAGTCGTAAATGTGGCTCCATGTAAACTACCGCCACAGCCTTCGATACTGCCGAGAATGTAACCGTTATCTGCCGCAACAGAGAAACGGCCCTGCTCCCCGGATTCAATGCTGAGACTCGCCGGCGTAATGCTACCGCCTGAGCTGCTTTGAGCAAGGGCAGTATAAAGAGTCACTGACGGAACAAAACTCGCCGTAACCCGACAATCCGCGCTCATGGCTGCAGTCGTAAATGTGGCTCCATGTAAACTACCGCCACAGCCTTCGATACTGTCGAGAACGTAACCGTTATCTGCCGCAACAGAGAAACGGCCCTGCTCCCCGGATTCAATGCTGAGACTCGCCGGCGTAATGCTACCGCCTGAGCTGCTTTGAGCAAGGGCAGTATAAAGAGTCACTGACGGAACAAAACTCGCCGTAACCCGACAATCCGCGCTCATGGCTGCAGTCGTAAATGTGGCTCCATGTAAACTACCGCCACAGCCTTCGATACTGTCGAGAACGTAACCGTTATCTGCCGCAACAGAGAAACGGCCCTGCTCTCCGGATTCAATGCTGAGACTCGCCGGCGTAATGCTACCGCCTGAGCTGCTTTGAGCAAGGGCAGTATAAAGAGTCACTGACGGAACAAAACTCGCCGTAACCCGACAATCCGCGCTCATGGCTGCAGTCGTAAATGTGGCTCCATGTAAACTACCGCCACAGCCTTCGATACTGTCGAGAACGTAACCGTTATCTGCCGCAACAGAGAAACGGCCCTGCTCTCCGGATTCAATGCTGAGACTCGCCGGCGTAATGCTACCGCCTGAGCTGCTTTGAGCAAGGGCAGTATAAAGAGTCACTGACGGAACAAAACTCGCCGTAACCCGACAATCCGCGCTCATGGCTGCAGTCGTAAATGTGGCTCCATGTAAACTACCGCCACAGCCTTCGATACTGCCGAGAATGTAACCGTTATCTGCCGCAACAGAGAAACGGCCCTGCTCCCCGGATTCAATGCTGAGACTCGCCGGCGTAATGCTACCGCCTGAGCTGCTTTGAGCAAGGGCAGTATAAAGAGTCACTGACGGAACAAAACTCGCCGTAACCCGACAATCCGCGCTCATGGCTGCAGTCGTAAATGTGGCTCCATGTAAACTACCGCCACAGCCTTCGATACTGCCGAGAATGTAACCGTTATCTGCCGCAACAGAGAAACGGCCCTGCTCTCCGGATTCAATGCTGAGACTCGCCGGCGTAATGCTACCGCCTGAGCTGCTTTGAGCAAGGGCAGTATAAAGAGTCACTGACGGAACAAAACTCGCCGTAACCCGACAATCCGCGCTCATGGCTGCAGTCGTAAATGTGGCTCCATGTAAACTACCGCCACAGCCTTCGATACTGTCGAGAACGTAACCGTTATCTGCCGCAACAGAGAAACGGCCCTGCTCCCCGGATTCAATGCTGAGACTCGCCGGCGTAATGCTACCGCCTGAGCTGCTTTGAGCAAGGGCGGTATAATAAGGTAATAGGTTGCTATCACCATAGTGAGTTTTCTCCTCCCCACACCCTCCAAGTGCTAAAATCAGCACGATAAAAAACAGAATACTTTTCATTAACCTTATTTTGTCACGTTAAATGCATGACTGGATATTAACTCACCACTTGGCTGAACAATGAATTAAAGATGATAAAATCACAGCGTTGCCGGTTTGCAACATTGGCCAGCACTAATGATAAGACACTGATATTAAGTATTTAAACATAAGTAAGGCTAGCAACTAATTTAACCCCCAAGAAAAGCAACAACAATTAGTCAGAGACCAAACTGGAACTACGGGCACTATAAAACACGACAAAAAAGCTCCGTTAATAGGGATTCCGTTTTAAAAAAACCGTTTAAACCATAATAAATGAAAAGCAGCGACAATTATATCAATAACACGAAACTAGTTTACACCCCATAATAAAGCAAAGCTACTTTCTTATTTTTCATCAGCCCTTTAATTTTAAAAAATAATCTCGATCAATTTCTCCAGATAGACAACTCCTTTTATCGTATGACAAGGTGACACTCGACAGTTAGGAAAGGTGCAAACAAGTCCATGTACAGATCCGGCAATGATAACGACGACAGTTCAAGGGCGTTGTTATCATTGCGCGGATAGCAACTACCCCAAGGTCTTGCTCGGTTTAACGACCAGCACCCCTTGAAGACATGCCCAAGCTCAGCATTTTGTTCATGGCCTTAACTCCGGCTAAGGCTTCGCCAACCTGGGCATTGTAGTCTCGCAGCGTCAGGGTCGGGCTTATCAGTTGTTTGTATCGGTACATCGCGGTTTCCGCAAAATAGCTGTTCCAAATAGTAGATCACAGGAAGGGAACTCAGTCCTGTTTGAGCGATCAGATCTATCGCCAAACAAACCCACCACTCGCCCAAGGACTGAGAATGGCCATCTTAGCACCACTATGCCGCGCTGAGCGCAAGCGCATGCAAAAATTGATTCAAAAAACCAACGATAAGCACTTTGCCAGGCGTCTTATTGCGATGTTGATGTTGCATCAAGGGCAGCCGTTTACCCAAGTTCAGCACACCACTGGCGCGGCCCGCTCCAGCATCGGTCGATGGTTGGGCTGGTACACCCAGTGCGGCATTGAAGGGCTGAAATCAGAGAAACCGGGGCGGCCTGCTGTCTTGCCTATTAACCCGATCTTGCTCTGCCTGTCACTGCTGATCCAGCTTTGTCCGGAAGACTTTGGTTACCAGCGTAGCCGCTGGAGCAGTGAGCTGCTTGCCAAGGTGATTAATGCACAGCTTAAGCTATGCGTCGCTGCATCAACCATTCGCCGTCTGTTACCCGAAGCAGGCATAGTTTGGCGCCGCTCAGCCCCGACATTGCGCATTAAGGACCCATGCAAAGCAGAGAAAATGGCCGCCATAAATCAGGCACTTGAACAGTGCAGTGCTGAGCACCCGGTATTCTATGAAGATGAAGTAGACATCGACCTTAACCCCAAAATCGGTGCGAACTGGATGCCCAAAGGGCAACAAAAACGCGTGGTCACCACAGGTAACAATCGCAAGCACTACTTGGCTGGAGCGCTGCATGCCAAAACAGGAAAAGTGCTTTATGTAAGCAGCGCCAGCAAGGCGGTCGGAGCTGTTTATTGCAGTGCTGGAAAAGCTCAAACGACATTACTGCAAAGCCAAAACTATCACGCTAATTCTGGATAATTACATCATTCACAAGAGCCGTAAAACTCTGGCCTGGCTCAAGAGCAACCCCAAGTTTAGGTTGTTGTTTCAACCGGTATACTCACCGTGGGTCAACAAGATAGAGCGCTTATGGCTGGCACTACATGAAACTGTAACCCGCAATCACAGTTGCCGAAACATGCGGGAACTTCTTGGCAAGGTATGGCATTTTATGGAAACCGTTTCGCCATTTCCTGGCAACAGACACGGCACCGCGAAAATGTAGCAGTATTCGGATCAGCTATTTAGCGACCTTTTACCGTAGTCATGTTGCTGCTTTCAGTCTGATAGAATGCCTGCTTTGAGCGCATCCACAGCCTCATTGCGAATATGTCCTTTGGACCAGTAACCCGCATTCGACCTAGGCGGTATCACTGCTTTTATCCCTTTATTGTTAAGCAGCTTATGGCAGGCTCTGGTGTCATAAGCGCCATCGGCAGAGACTTGCTCGATGACACTTTCAAGACTGACCTCTGCCGCAATAATCGCATGAGTTAGGGCATCGACTGCCAAATGCAGCTTACGCCAGACGCGGCGTTTTTCTTTGACATGCTTACGGATTTCCCATTCGCCTTCGCCAAAGATTTTCAAGCCTGTGGCATCGATAACGACATGGGCAATCGGGCTATGACTCGGCGCTCGGTAGGCAATTTTGACGGTTTTAGCCCGCTTGCTGAGGCAGCTATAGTCCGGTGAGATTAAGAGAATATCCATCAGCTTAAACAAGGAATTAATGAACCCTTCAGTGGCGCGCAGCGACAAAACAAAAACGCTTTTCAGCATCAAAGCGACTTCAATCACTTGGTCTGTAAATATAAAACCGCCCTCCCGACTACCATGATGCTGATGGCAAAACCAGCCTTTAATGGCTGCGTCATCCATCCAAAAAGTCAATGAGCCGCGATTGCGTAAACTCTGGTTGTATACTCAGGGCAGTTGATGATTTTGTGCTTGGCTTTGTCCATGATTATGACTCTGTCAGTCTGTGCTGAAAGATCTGATCATCGCTGGCTGAAATGTTTCAAAAGGATTTAGTCAACAACGCCCAGTTCAAGGCATTCAACTGAAGGCATTGTGAAGAATAACGCAGATATGGTGTTGATAAAAAAGCCCTGTAAGGTGTGGCTTACAGCGGTATCTGCTGCGTTATAGTTCTTTCTTACGAAGTACTAAGGCCATTTTCAAGAATTAACTGCGCCTGCATCTATCCCTTGTAAACTCACGCTGAGCAAGCACGGGGCTTATTCGCACCTTCCTTAGACTTAACAATGCCTTTTATTTTTCGTGCCATAGCAAACTGTCATCAATCCAGTATTTATTTGGTTTTCCCCCTTCCCATGTAGGAAGGTATCCCAAACCCGACATGGCTTTATGTTATTTTAGCTTAATTGTCAGCATTTTAGTTTCGTGATTAGATAATTCATGAGACTTTGTAGCTGAGTTCCTCCAGCTACCTGCTAAAAAGGGACTCACCTCCTAGTGTTAACTTTTTGCCCCAAACTCTCTCCGTTGGGGCTTTTTTTTATTGCACTCTAAAAGCGGCGTGGTGATTCACTTTGATACAAAAAAGCCCCAGTAGTAGATGATGAAGAGTTAAGCTTGTGGAAAATGCCCCTCTTTGATCATATTTTTTGTCAGCTCTATGCATAAATCTTTAAACCATTGTATTAGAGGCTCTTTGTGTACTTTTGCATGCCAATATATCATGCTATCAATAGATGGTATTTCTGGTAAAGCCAAATGTAAAAGACTATCGCTATGTTTCAAAAAACGCTCAGGTAAAAATGCCAAGTGCCTGTTGGCCTTAAGAGATTGTAGTAAAACCAAATTTGATGAGCAACTAAAGCTACATTTTCGAGTGAGTCCTAACTCCTGAGCCAATAAATCAATTTCCTGCTCAATCAAATTGGACCCGCTGAAGCGAGCATGCTCCCAATGGAACACATCCTGTATTGAGGGATTAGCTAGTTTAGCTAAAGGATGGTTCTGACTGAAAAATACTAGATAATTCTCGCTTACAGTACGTCGACCATGGATATTAGGAGGCGGAACATCCACTCCTCCTACAGCGAGGTCTAATTTGCCAGACTCTAACATAGAAAATATATTCGATGTTTTATTGACAAATTCTAACTCAACATTAGGAGCATCAACGATTAACTGTTCCAGCAGTCTTGGGATTAAAGTTTCTGCAACATCATCCAACAATCCTAGACTTATTTTTCCTTTAGCTTCTTCAGGGAAAAATGGCTTCTTTTGTAATAATTGGCTAGATAACAGCAACCACTGTTCTAGTGGCTGATGTAGTTTAAGAGCCTTGTCTGTGGCAATAATTCCTAGCCCTTGTTTAATGAATAATGGCTCTCCAAATAATGTCTGTATTTTTTTCACTTTCTGGCTCATCGTAGGTTGCGACAATCCGAGCCGCTCAGCACTACGTGAGACACTCTGCTCTTCAATTAAGACCACGAGACACACGAGCAGATTGAGATCACAACTACGGATACGAGCAATGTCAGCCTGACTTAACATATTTAAAGCTCCCTAGATAACAGACTGGATTTTATCAGTGAAGTCAGTTCATTTCTAAAATACTGATGCAGTTCTCTTTGTCTTGGACGGTCTACCCAGCATAAGTGCAAATCGAGGTATTGGGGTTCACCGAACCAGACCAACCTCTGCCGAATCACTTCCGGTAATACCAGAACTGCATGACGAGGCAAAAAGGTGGCAGTCCCGGCCTGACGCAAACCATTGACAAGCACACTTAACGATTCAGATTTTAACAAAAAACCTTGATTAGCTTTACCCATAGCCTGCAAGGTTTGCAACTGTTTCAGCTGGCCGTACTCCTGAAACTGATAGCTGATTAGTCGCTTTGGACCAGATTTGTTATCTAGTGTGACATATTGCCAACAAGCTTTTCCGATGCTGGTATGCTGAACCCCCTTGGGGAAGGTTTCATAAAACCCAGCGACCAGATCTAACCTATCTCGAAGCAACAGCTGAAAACACTCTTTATGCTGGGATTGATACTCTAGCTTCAACCCAGGCGATAGCTTAGCAAAGTGTTTAATAAGATTAGGAATAAGTAGCTGAGCTGCGACATCATTCATGGCAAAGCGTATCTCATCCTGAACCTTTGTAGGATCGAAGTTCTGGTCTCCCAACAACGCTGAAGCCATTGTCAGGCAGTTCTGAAGCTCTGACATTATCGCTTCAGCCTTACTGGACAAAGTCATACCGTTGTAACTTTTGATCAACAACGGGTCCTCAAACTGCACTCTTAAGCGATTCAATGCTTGGCTCATTGCTGCCTGAGACATCCCCATTACCTGGGCAGCTCTAGAAACATTGGCATACTCTAAAAGCATAAACAGCGTAAGAAGTAAGTTAAGGTTACTGCTCCTAAGTATCTCAAGGTTTTTCTCAGAAAGGCTCATCGGGTCTCTCAACGGTATGATCCAACGAATACTAGTTTATCGTAAAATCGGACGCCTTGAATCATTCTTGCTATTTATTCTGGAAACCTTTCACACGGGTTATATCTTAGGTGGCTGACGGATTCATTAGACCACTACATACAATGCCCAGGTTGGCGAAGCCTTAGCCGGAGTTAAGGCAATGAACAAAATACTGAGCTTGGGTATGCCTTCAAGGGTCGCTGGTCGTTAAGCCGAGCAAGGCCTTGGGGCAGTTGCTATCCGCGCAATGATTTGATCGACAATTCCCCTTGGCTGCCTCAACGACACCTTTTATTTGCGCTAACTTCAGTGCTTCAGCCCAAAATTGAGCGGTATAGGACTTGCATTTGTTCTTTGATGCCATAGTTCACCGAATAAAGCAATTTTACTCACTTAGCACAGTGTCCAAAATTACTGGTACGGATCAAATTGCTTTGCATGGTAGGGAATTTTGTGGAAACCATTCCGCCATGTCCTGGTAACGGACACGGCACCACGAAAATGTAGCAATAATCGGATCTGGTATTTAGGCATACAGGCTATAGGTATTGGGTATCTAGCCAGTGTGCAACATCTGGATGGAATAGCCGTGGTCAACTAGCTGTTAAACCGTATTAACTCTTCAGTGGAGCGTTAACCGCTCATAAGCACCTCACTTTTTCCGTTATTTTATCTAATCGAATCGTGTCTAGGAAATCGGCGATAATTCAATTCAAAAATCTATCTTATATTGTTAATAGCAAGCAGCAAAGTCGTTTTCAGAATGAGTTAGCGAAGTTCCACTGCCAACACCAAAACCCAATAAAGCATTATAAAACAACGCCCTACACAAGGGTATTTACGTTGATTATGATCATTATAACAGGTGTGTTATTCACATGTTTTTATAAAGAGATAAAATGTTTTCAACGTGTTGGGCTGGGTAGCTAATGGTTGGCCCCGAAGGTGGAGCCAATACTCTAATAACAACCAATTACCATGAATAATGATAAATAATTACAAATAACAGTTTAGTGCAATTGTTTTTGCTAATATTACATTAAATAACATCACATGATATTTCACCTTGATTGTTTTCTGCCAACTTTATGACTTAAAAATAACTATTTCTGGAGGTTTATGTGACTAATAGCTTTTGTCAGACTTTTCATTGTGGAGTTTGTGATGGCGCTAGTAATTGCGGGCTTCGTGATAACAATGTTAAATATGAGTTTTCTAAGTCAAGGGAGGCTCTAGAGACCGCAGAGTTAACTATGCCAGAAGAGAATAAAAAAGTTGTTTGTAGTAACTTTGTGGCAAGAGCTCTTTGCCTTATGCTGAACAATAAAGGTACTGTTTTAGAAAAGGATATAATGTGTGACTTTATTTGGCAAGGTAGGATTGTTGGGGAAAATAGTTTGCCAGTTTTAATAAATGAAATTCGCAAAATACTTAAAGTCACTAGAAGTAAATTTATGATCGTGACTATTCGTGGTGTTGGGTATATGTGTGTGGAGGGCTAAAAATGGATACTATAATTAAAAGTTGCAAGTATTTAAACTCCCCGTTATCTAGCGATATTATTTTCATAAACAAAAACATCAAAGATAAAGGTGAAATATGCTATAAACTTCAAGAGGTGCATGATAGCAAAGGTAAGATAGTAGGTTATGAGATCCTAACCGATAGTGTATTGACATCCGGCATTAGGTTTTTCAGTTGCGATGACGTTTTGGAGCTTATTTATATTAAGGCAGTTCACACGTCCGAGTTGAAATTCATGCTTGGAAAGACTTTGTATGTTAATATAGAAAACTATGAGCTTTGTAATTTTCATATATTAAAGAAAATAGTTGAGCTCAATTTGGTACTAGATGCATGTGGCATTAAATTGGTCATAGAGTTGACAG
This sequence comes from Shewanella khirikhana, assembly GCF_003957745.1. Taxonomy (NCBI): domain Bacteria; kingdom Pseudomonadati; phylum Pseudomonadota; class Gammaproteobacteria; order Alteromonadales; family Shewanellaceae; genus Shewanella; species Shewanella khirikhana. Next base: position 2,805,155 of record NZ_CP020373.1, read on the forward strand.
AGAGAGACCATTGTTTTCCATGTAAAAACTTTGGCTTAGGTCTGAAGTACCTATATGAAAATCGTATTTCATTAGCTGCAGATGATTATAACATGTTTAAAAGTGATTATAGAAACAAGTTTTTAAATTATCACTTTGACTTTGTTAAACTCGAAGTTCCAAGTTTAAGTTCAGGTTTTTTGGATGATTTTATTGAAAGCTCAAAGCTCATGTCTAGTTGTTTTAAATTTGTAGTTTTTGAAAGAATTGAAAAGAAAGAGCAGTTGGATTTGATTTTAGAACTAAGGTTAAGCAATGCGCTTTTTCAAGGCTTTTATTTTCGTTCAGCTTTTGTAAAGCTTAGCCGGAAATAATGAAATGGACGCTCCTATCCTAAATAGTCACAGTACTAATTTGAGTAGGAGTCCGTCATGGAAAACATTACTGTTGTTGGGATTGACCTAGCGAAAAATATCTTTCAAATCCATGCCGTTAATGGCTACGGTGTGGTGGTGATTAAGAGGGCGCTTAAACGGGTCTCTGTTTTGAAGTTTTTTGCCAATTTACCGCCTTGTCTTATCGGAATGGAAGCTTGTGCCAGCGCTCATTTTTGGGCAAGAGAGCTTACCAAGCAAGGTCATACAGTAAAACTGATGGCTCCTCAGTTCGTTAAACCCTATGTAAAAAGCAACAAGAACGATGTGAATGATGCTGAAGGGATTTGTGAAGCTGTTTCGCGCCCGAACATGCGTTTTGTTGCACTGAAATCAGAAGAACAGCAGGCTCTATTGCTGGTACATCGAGAGCGGGACGGGATTATTAAAGAGCGTACCGCCTTAATTAACCGTATTAGAGCAACCCTGGCTGAGTTTGGTATTGTTGTGGCGGTAGGCCCGAGAAAGTTATCTGCATGGTTTGCGCAGGAACTTCAAACACAAGAGACCCTGCCGGAAGCGCTGCTAAGGCATATCCATCGAATGAAGGCACGGCTAAACCAACTCGAAACAGATTTGGCTCTCTATGACAGAGAGATTGACATGGCGAGTAGGGATAATGAGCAGTGTAGAAGGCTTGAGCAAGTACCTGGGATCGGCAGACTTACCGCTTCAGCCCTGGTCGCCACGGTTGGCTCAGGTCATGAGTTTAAATCTGGAAGGCAACTTTCAGCTTGGTTAGGGTTAGTACCAAAGCAATGTTCAAGTGGCGGTAAAACACGGCTATTGGGTATCAGCAAACGTGGAGATGGTTATCTGAGACGACTATTTATCCATGGAGCACGTGCAGTGTTACGACATATGAATCCAGACAGGCGGGTCACTGAATGGTTGAGATCATTAAGCGGCAGAGCGCATAAAAATGTGGTGATAGTGGCCTTAGCCAACAAACTTGCGCGGATAGCCTGGTCGTTATTGGCTAACCGCACGGATTACCGTGAGGATTTTGCTCACATTGTAAATTAATCAGATGCAACGTTTTGCGCAGGCAAGTTAACTGAAGACAGACAGGTTGCACCGTGGCTTACAGAGACTGTTCCTAACATCGTACAAATAAGTACGTCCAAATGATTAGTCGTAAGCCAGCGGAATTCATCAGGGATCGAGGCTTGTTCCTCACAAAATCCGAATAGATGGCTGCAAAACCTACAGTTCTTTAGGCTCAATCTGCTTGCACAATTGGGAGCGTCCATAGATGTTAGGAGGATTTCGAGAAATGCTAAGCTTTGAAATGCCCCTACTAAATAGCTGATCCGAATACTGCTACATTTTCACGGTGCCGCGTCCGTAACCAGAAAATGGCGAAACGGTTTCCATAAAATGCCATACTATGCAAAACAGTTCCCGCATGTTACTGCAAGCGTGATTGCGGGTTACCGTTTTATGCCGTGCGGAGGGTGTTCAAAATTCTGTGTCACGTTAAAAATCACAGATCGATATGAGCATCCAGTCGTCCTTCAAAATGGATGGACAACTGAGACAGCGTTAAATTCCAGTTTTGGATCGGGTGTGACCACCGCTCCTGAGCTTTCAATATACCGGCGTAGAGCAGTTTGAGTAAACTGTTCTCGTTGGCAAAGCCCCCCTTGGTTTTCGTCAGTTTACGAAACTGACGATGTACTGCCTCAACCGCGTTTGTGGTGTAGATAGCCTTACGCACGTATTCCGGGTACTTAAAATAGGTCGATAACAGCGCCCACTTGTTGCGCTAGGACTTGATGACCACTGGATATTTGTCGCCCCATTTGGCTTCCAGCTCGTCCAGCGCTATCTCAGCGGCATTGAGGGTTGTGGCTTTATAGACACACTTTAAATCCGCCATAAACGCCTTCTGGTTTTTAGACGCTATGTACTTCATTTAGTTACGAATTTGGTGAATGATGCATGATTACACCTCTGTATGCGGGTAAATAGTTTCAATGGCTTCTGGGAAGCCTTTAAGGCCATCGACACAGGCAATCAGGATGTCTTTAATACCGCGATTATGAAGATCGGTCAGTATGCTCAGCCACTGATGTGCGCCTTCAGTGTGAGAGATATACAGGCCCAACAGCTCCTTTTTGCCTTCCACATTGAGTGCCAGTATCGTGTACACAGCTTTGCTGACAAAGCGGCCATTCTCTTTGATTTTATAGTGGATAGCATCTAGCCAGAGGATGGGATACAGGGCTTCTAAATCACGTTTGCGCCAAGCCTGAAGCTCAGGGAGTAACTTGTAGGTAATGGCGCTGATGGTGCCATTGGGGACCTCAATGCCATATAAATCGGCGATATGGGCACGGATGTCCTGATAGCTGGTTCCCAGTGAAAATAGCGCAATGATTTTCCGCTCCATCTCATCGGTAAGATAGGTCTGATTCTTTTTGACAATCTGAGGCTCGAAGGTGCCATCTCGGTCACGGGGAGTGTGCAGCTCAAAGCTACCGGTAGCGGTTTTCAGTGTCTTACTGGTCTTGCCGTTTCTGCGATTACCAGGCTGCTTATCTTCAAGATGTTGGTCGAGCTCAACATTGAGTGCCGCTTCAGTGAGCTGTTTAATGAGCGGGGTGAGAATGCCATCTTTGCCGGTCAGGTCTTTACCTGCACGCAGTGCTTCAATGGCGGCTTCCATGTCGAATGTAGGTTTGGTCATTTGAATATCCTTTTTGGTGTATATTATTCAAATGACACAGATTTATGAACACTACCGCCGTGGACCCACGAGCATTCTATCTTGTTGACTCACGGCGAGTATACCGGTTGAAACAGTAATCTGAATTTTTGGGGAGAGGTCAATCAAATCGTCATCCGCGAAAATGGTTCAAAAGGATTTAGTCAATAACGCCGTTTACAGGATATGATCACGGCGGGAACTGAAGGTTCAACCATTTAGGCAACAACGCCTCACCGTAGACTACGAGATCCGATACCAAGAACGGCTGGAAAGTGTCTGGTTTATTGCTTGCGATTCAGAGAAACAATCAGCATAAATTTTACATTAGTTAAACAACATATTGATTAACACTAAATGTAATTTTAGCTGCATTTAGTCACTTGATATTGCAGGATAATCAAGTTTTACACCAAATAATCAGACAGAGTCTCTACGATGTGGCATTATCCATCTTGAAGGAACTAGGGTTTGAGATCCCTTTCAAGTCCACCATCACAAACCCTTTTTCCTTCACCCTGAATATCTAGTGGTAGAGCGTGTTAAAAACGTTCTATTTCCGACGGAAAGCCAAAACAGAGAACAAGTCCGCAGCCGCTGCTAGAGCAGTCATTCATTAGCGTGTTCCTCACAAGTGCCCTGGTAATTTTTGACACTTCTCCAAGTAATTTTACTAGCTTAGCACTGTGTCTAAAATTACTGGTGCAGGTCGCACCTCTTTCCATTAAGTATGTAATTCAGATTTGATTGCAACCCATTTCTTGCTTAATAATTTCACGCATAAAAAAGACCAATGCACACAAATACGTGGCATTGGCCAAAGGGTGTCAAATGAAAAAGGCCTCGAACTTAATTAAGCCTTAATAATTTGCTATATCCACTTCTTATTCTAGTCCTTTTTTTTAGTTTTGCACCGTTATTTATTGTTAATCAACATTAATAATAAAAATATCAAGAATAAGCTATTGACGCCTTACAGACACTAATAGCTGAATAATTATTTTCATAGTTTACTTTTTGTAGAGAGCATATATCCGCAACATCTTACTGTAACTATCTGATAATCAGTCCCATAAAAAATACCTCGAACTAAGTGCATCAGAACTGGAATACTTCCTTCTGCTACGCATCGCTCTTTCCATACAAATCCAATAAAAAACTCCTTTGATATAACCACATCAACATTATGCATCATAAGACAGACTGCTCTAAATACGTGCGCACTGCATATAGCTATTTTGTTTTGACTTTCAAAATATAAAACTGCCTTTTCCACGTGCTGCAAATTATCGATTTTGAATTTATAAGATACGTATTCCATTTTAAAACCACCACCTTGCTTTACACAAGAAGGACAGTGAAAGTGTTTACAGCCACAGTCATTCATTTTTTATCCCATACTGCATACAAATCAAATGTAGAATATGATCAAGTAGGGCAGAGAGATCTATCTTCTGAGTATCATTTTGTAGCAGCATCAGATCTGTATATTTGGTTTCACCATTGCTACATATACTGACGTCCAAAAAGCAATTTTGGACGTCATACCGAGTTGTCGACTAATTCCTTTTGAACCATTTTCGCGGATGACGTTTTGATCTTTAAATCATGACGGACAGGGCGAAATCATGGGCAAAGCCAAGCACAAAATCATTAACTGGCCTGAGTACAACCAGAGTTTACGCAATCGCGGCTCATTGACCTTTTAGATGGAGACGTAGCCATTAAAGGCTGGTTATGCCATCAGTGGCGATTCAAGCATCATGGTGGTCGGGGGCGCGGTTTTCAGTTTACTGACCAGGCGATTGAAGTCGCTCTGATGCTGAAAAGCGTTTTTGGCTTGTCGTTGCGCGCCACAGAAGGGTTCATTAATTCCTTGTTTAAGCTGATGGATATTCCCTTACCTCACCGGACTATAGCAGCCTCAGCAAGCGGGCTAAAACCGTCAAAATTGCCTACCAAACGCCGAGTCATGGCCCGATTGCCCATGTCGTTATCGATACCACTGGCTTGAAAAGCTTTGGCGAAGGCGAATGGAAAATCCGTAAGCATGGTAAAGAAAAACGCCGCGTCTGGCGTAAGCTGCATTTGGCAGTCGATGCCCAAACCCATGCGATTATTGCGGCTGAGGTCAGTCTTGAAAGTGTCGGCAACAACGAAGTGATGGGCACCTTACTCAATCCGCTGCGTCGTCGCATCGAGCAAGTCTCTGCCGATGGCGCCTATGACACCAAAGCCTGCCACAAGCTGCTTAAAAATAAAGGGATAAAAGCAGTGATACCGCCGAGGCCGAATGCGGGTTACTGGCCTGAAGGGCATATTCGCAATGAGGCTGTGGATGCGCTCAAAGCAGGGAGTCTATCAGACTGGAAGCAGCAACATCACTACGGTAAAAGGTCGCTAGCGGAAACCGCGATGTACCGATACAAACAACTGATAAGCCCGACCCTGACGCTGCGAGACTATAATGCCCAGGTTGGCGAAGCCTTAGCCGGAGTTAAGGCCATGAATAAAATGCTGAGCTTGGGCATGCCTTCAAGGGGCGCAGGTCGTTAAACCGAGCAAGACCTTGGGGCAGTTGCTATCCGCGCAATGATTTGATCAACAACGCCCAGTACATCGTTAGTTTCGTAAAATGACGAAAACCAAGAGGGTGCTTTGCCAACGAGAACAGTTTACTCAAACTGCTCTACACCGGTATATTGAAAGCTCAGGAGCGGTGGTCACACCCTATCCAAAACTATAATTTAACGCTATCTCAGCTGGCCATCCATTGTGAACTATTCTGAGCTGTGTTTACCGCTCAGAAGCACCTCTCTTGTTAGTAGTTTTATCTAACCTAGAGGTGTCTAGTAAATCAGTGAAAATTCACTTCATGTAAATACATACTTATTTATGGAACTTCAGCCACATCCACATAAAAGGTCCCATAATATTGACCAGAAGCTTTATCTAGCCTTCTGAATGGAACACCTTCGACTGTTATGTCAAACCTTTTACAGACACCACCGTCAGGAGCTTGAGAATTGGGATACCGAGAAAAATCAATTGGCACAGAATAACCACGACAGAATGCATAGCCAGGATCTCCGCAGTTATGAGGAAGATCAGTTGTAGCATGATCTACTCTTCCCAAAGTTAACGACTTCACTCGATACATAAGACTAAACCTGTCAGGTTGACCTTCAAGTGCAGCGGTGTTGGTCAATACAAACTGGTCAGGCATTCCGCCTCTTATTAAAGCCGGATCTGGTGATACAATTGTCAAGGACACATTGGAATAATCCGTAGTTTGTAAACAAAAGTCTAAACCGCCCTTTCCAAACTCAAGATCTTCACCGTATCGACTGAAAAATAACGGAAGAGTATTCCCCTGTAAAGCATAGAGAGATGTTGGGCTAACACTCGAACCTGACCTATTGATTCTAAAGGTGAAATTAAATGAAAAGTTAACAATCACTTGATGTGAATGCCACGACATCGTTGTGGTCGAAAAACTAGCCGAATATACGCCATTAGGAACATCTTTAAAACTATCTGGTTCAATAGTTATTATATATTGCCTTGATACTGCGACATCATGAATGTCATAGCCTGCATTATTACATCTAAAACGCCTACCCGCTCTCTGTTGGCAAAATAAGTTTACTACATATACTTTTGACGAATCATTAACATCAACAATCGGTATTTTTAGTACTTGTTTTTCTGTAGACCAATCGAAATCCCCCCAAAACGGTCTCTCGGGATTAGACCCATGGATCAAATATTGTGGATTGATAACTGAAGATAATAACCCATTGGTTCTTTCACATTGAGTAGCAATTAAAGGGTTCCGCTCATCCTCGGGTCCGCACATTACTTTAACATCTACTATATACTCGAATGAAGGTGAGTTTTCTTCTATATTATAAGTTCCCCCAAGATTAACAGTGCTTGCGCGGTAAACCGTTTGAGCAAATACATCACCTCCTGCAGCTAAGAAAAATATCAACACTGCAGATAACAAAACCATTCTGTGCATATCCCTGCCTCTGGTAAAAATCTCGTGATTCAACAGTAATCATACAGTATAGCGGCCTCCGCACCTCCAGCAAATCAATGCTGATAATTGGGCATTATATTAACTCACGCATCATTAAATAAATTAAAGGTTTTTTTTGCGAGCACACACGGCTCCAGTTATAGGCGTTGTTATCATTGCGCGGATAGCAACTGCCCCAAGGTCTTGCTCGGTTTAACGACCTGCGCCCCTTGAAGGCATGCCCAAGCTCAGCATTTTATTCATGGCCTTAACTCCGGCTAAGGCTTCGCCAACCTGGGCATTATAGTCTCGCAGCGTCAGGGTCGGGCTTATCAGTTGTTTGTATCGGTACATCGCGGTTTCCGCTAGCGACCTTTTACCGTAGTGATGTTGCTGCTTCCAGTCTGATAGACTCCCTGCTTTGAGCGCATCCACAGCCTCATTGCGAATATGCCCTTCAGGCCAGTAACCCGCATTCGGCCTCGGCGGTATCACTGCTTTTATCCCTTTATTGTTAAGCAGCTTGTGGCAGGCTTTGGTGTCATAGGCGCCATCGGCAGAGACTTGCTCGATGCGACGACGCAGCGGATTGAGTAAGGTGCCCATCACTTCGTTGTCGCCGACACTTTCAAGACTGACCTCAGCCGCAATAATCGCATGAGTTTGGGCATCGACTGCCAAATGCAGCTTACGCCAGACGCGGCGCTTTTCTTTGCCATGCTTACGGATTTTCCATTCGCCTTCGCCAAAGATTTTCAAGCCAGTGGCATCGATAACGACATGGGCAATCGGGCCATGACTCGACGCTCGGTAGGCAATTTCCACGGTTTTAGCCCGCTTGCTGAGACAGCTATAGTCCGGTGAGGCTAAGGGAACATCCATCAGCTTAAACAAGGAATTAATGAATCCTTCAGTGGCGCGCAACGATAAGCCAAAAACGCTTTTCAGCATCAGAGCGACTTCAATCGCCTGGTCAGTAAACTGAAAACCGCGCCCCCGACCACCATGATGCTGATGACATAACCAGCCTTTAATGGCTGCGTCATCCATCCAAAAAGTCAATGAGCCGCGATTGCGTAAACTCTGGTTGTATACTCAGGGCAGTTGATGATTTTGTGCTTGGCTTTGTCCATGATTAAGACTCTGTCAGTCTGTGCTGAAAGATCTGATCACCGCTGGCTGAAATGGTTCAAAAAGGATTTACTCAACAACGCGGCGTTGTTGATCAAATCATTGCGCGGATAGCAACTGCCCCAAGGTCTTGCTCGGTTTAACGACCTGCGCCCCTTGAAGGCATGCCCAAGCTCAGCATTTTGTTCATGGCCTTAACTCCGGCTAAGGCTTCGCCAACTTGGGCATTGTAGCCTCGCAGTGTCAGGGTCGGGCTTATCAGTTGTTTGTATCGGTACATCGCGGTTTCCGCTAGCGACCTTTTTCCGTAGTCATGTAGCTGCTTCCAGTCTGATAGACTGCCTGCTTTGAGCGCATCCACAGCCTCATTGCGAATATGCCCTTGGGACCAGTAACCCGCATTCGACCTCGGCGGTATCACTGCTTTTATCCCTTTATTGTTAAGCAGCTTATGGCAGGCTTTGGTGTCATAGGCGCCATCGGCAGAGACTTGCTCGATGCGACGACGCAGCGGATTGAGTAAGGTGCCCATCACTTCGTTGTCGCCGACACTTTCAAGACTGACCTCAGCCGCAATAATCGCATGAGTTTGGGCATCGACTGCCAAATGCAGCTTACGCCAGACGCGGCGCTTTTCTTTGCCATGCTTACGGATTTTCCATTCGCCTTCGCCAAAGATTTTCAAGCCAGTGGCATCGATAACGACATGGGCAATCGGGCCATGACTCGACGCTCGGTAGGCAATTTCCACGGTTTTAGCCCGCTTGCTGAGACAGCTATAGTCCGGTGAGGCTAAGGGAACATCCATCAGCTTAAACAAGGAATTAATGAATCCTTCAGTGGCGCGCAACGATAAGCCAAAAACGCTTTTCAGCATCAGAGCGACTTCAATCGCCTGGTCAGTAAACTGAAAACCGCGCCCCCGACCACCATGATGCTGATGACATAACCAGCCTTTAATGGCTGCGTCATCCATCCAAAAGGTCAATGAGCCGCGATTGCGTAAACTCTGGTTGTACTCAGGCCAGTTGATGATTTTGTGCTTAGCTTTGCCCATGATGTCGCTCTGTCAGTCTGTGCTGAAAGATCTGATCACCGCGGGCTGAAATGGTTCAAAAGGATTTAGTCAACAACGCCCAACAACGCCGTACTTTAGGCAAAAATAAGTACCCTTAAGTGCGGCAACAAGTTGGTCACAACAACTAAGAGCGACTACGTCCCCCCTCACCATCACCTTGTTATTACAAGCATTATAATTCTTTATTTAATTTTACTTGGTTAAAGCCTCGTTTCGACTAATTATTGGAACGTTCCAACTTGACTCATCTAAAGCCAGATGTAGCCAAAAAGCTCAGACTAAAGCGTTACCTTGTGTAACTTTGCAATCAAAGACTGGAACGTTCCAATTGGGTTCACCTGAAGCTAGGTGTGGCCAAAAAGCTTAGACCAAACTGTTACCTTTTGTGACTTTGCAATCAAAAACTGGAACGTTCCAATTAGCTAAAAAAGGATTTACTATGAAAACCAAATATTGCTTATTAATAACTGTGTTAATGTTTGTAACCATCAGTGCGGAAGCATTTAGCAAGAAAATCACTATCTATGCGAAAATCCCCTGCACTATAAAAACTTCAACAATTGAATACAATAGGGAGGCTAGCAACAACATTAGACTAAAAGTCGCTTCTAATAGTGATAATGATATTTTGGTTACTTACAGTGGATGGCAAAAAAGAATACCACTTAAAAGTAATAATGAATATGAAGCAACGATAATTTCAGGAGATTCTGATTCGATATTAAGGAAAAATAGACATATGGACATATCTGTTATTCCTTAGGTACACTCTAAAAATTTTGGCAAAGATTAGAAATGGAATAGCCGACCATTAATCTGGCCGGCTATTACAAATACTCTACTCTGTAGGAAAGATTTCTTTTCCGCTATCATTTTTGAAGCTATAGTCCTTTTTGTCACAGCCTTCAAGTATGTTAATTTCCATGTTCGGATATATGCGAAACTCTGGATTTTTATGGCTACTACAACTGGTCTCCACATGTAATCTAACATTACCTTCGTTTCGGAAAGTGTTATTATCAAAACCTAGTTTATAGATATAGCTCTTCGGAAGAACTCTCACTAACACACCGTAAGAAACCTTAACTGTAACATCTCTATCAAAGCCACCACCGGGGATAAACCTTACTCTATATAGTTTCTCCACATTAACATCATCTACTGGCATTATTATCCGAATAGCCTCTGACTCACCAGGCTCAAGTCTAAACCTACTTGGGAATACTGAAAAATTAAGTTGTTGAGAGTTTGAAACAGGAGTTTCTTTTTGTAATGGAGTACCTGGATTTAGGATTTCATAGAACTTAACACTAACATACTCTTCAACCTTGGAGTCATTAGTTACAGTAATATTGTTAAGTACGACCTCCTCTGCTTGGCCATAAAGCTCCATTGGAGTTACGCTTATAGCACTACTTTTGAAGGGAGTCAAAATCATTAAAGTGCTACAAACAATACCAATGAAATATTTATAACTCAAAAAACACTTACTCAATCTCATTGCAGTCCACCTCTTTCAAAACGTAATATATACCTTTATAAGATTCAACATCTGAAAATTTACATCTTAAGCTTTGCCCATTTACAACAGAGTTAAAATACTTATCATCCAAAAATCTATCATTGCTACAAGTAAATTCGAATGCAGAACTACTCTTATAGTTCATGTTACAGCCGTCTATTTCAAATTCTTCCGAATCTATTCCATTATATTCAAAACTGACTAATATCTTCCTGATATAGGAGAAGTCTACAGTTTTTACATCCCCTTTAAAGATATTGATAGACTTTTCATTAGCATAAATAGCACTTAACCCTTGCAAATCATCCCCACGCCCTTTCTGCGTAGTTATATTGTATCGACCAGGATCTAGCGGAACAAATTTCGTCCTACCTGAGGTAACCTCATAACGAGATATCCCTCGCCCGCCCTCAAATGAAACCTCTAACTGCGTTCCATCTGGTATATGCCTGGCATCGATTATTGCGCCTGTGTCCGACGAAAAAGATTTGACAGATCTTAACGAATAAGATTTATCATTAACAGCAGCTATAAATTCATGTGACACATTAGCTCTAACATTATTACCGGCATAGAAACCATTCATATATATTGAACCATAGTCTCCATAAACACTTCCTGAGGCACTAGCGTTATAGTCCTTATTGTTAAAACTAGAAGAGGAAAAACCCGCCCTTGCGTTTATATTTTTGCGCCCATCATTAAATCCATATCCGATAGAATGAGAGGAACTGTTTCCTATAACTGAGTTAGTAAAACTATTATCACTACTAACGGAGTGCTTACCAAAAAAATAACTAACATTTATGCCAACTGATAAATCTTTAGTTCTACTATCTTCATTAACAGCACCCTTAAATTTCAAAAGCGAATCTTCGTATGATACATAAGAGTTTAATACAAAGCCACGTTTAGACCATGACTTATTTAATGTAAACCGATTACTTTGATTATCAAAACTATGCCAAGATTCAGACATTAGCTTTCTAAAGGAATAGTTAAAATTCGCACCAAACGGCAAGGATAAGGAAAGGGCAAGATTTCCATCCTTACTACAATTCCTGTTTAAGTATAAAGATTCAACAGTACAGTCATCGTTACTTATATCATAGTATGAACCATAAGTTGTAACCCTACTGAAGGGTTTCCACATAAATCTTGAACCAAACGCTTTTTCTCCGTTAGATGCATACGCTCCGAAAACTGATAAGTTCGAGTTTGTGTTAGAAATGCCATATTCTGCTTCTATGGAGAAGTCATTGGTATAAGTATAGTAGTTCGCTCCTACTGTGAAATTGCCAATATCCTCTGAAATGTAAGTACCTCTCATACCGACAAGAATTGTTGAGTCTAAATTAATATCTGATTCACCGACAAACAGCTTAAAATATCCACCAGATTGTGCTGGGCTAGTATTAGTGGCTTTGAAGTAATCAATATTCTCAACCTCAATGGTACCATCTACAAACTCCTTCTCGATACGCAAATTATTATTACCGCTATTAAGTAGTCTATCATCAAGCTTGTTAAAGCCTGGAAGCAGCTGTGTTTTATTCACAAACACGCCATTAGAGTACACCGTGGCATATGCGTAATCCTTAGAATACACCTGAAAACCATCACCAGATGTATTTACAATATAATCATGATCAAACAAGCTCATGTTATATACCTGTAAACCGCTAAATTTAGACTGCCTAACAAAATTTGGGGTTTGAATAGTTCCCAAAGGATCATTTAGTCCTATGTTTGAGGAACTACTAACAACAGCTTGAATCGAGTTCTCAAATGGTTTGAAGTAGTATGAGAAATTATCTAGTTCAAAACCATTAGCCCCTTCTAGTCTATACTCAGCATTCACCATCCCAAACTTTGACTTGTAAGAGTCCTTACCTTTCAAAAACAGCTGATACTCATCATTGCTATCAAGATCAAAACTTAGATGTTGCCAATGTGTCACTCCTGTCTCTAACCCGTAGGAATAGTTTATTTCCCTAGCCTTATCTTCAACCATAAGGGAAATGATTCCATTTGAAATTGTAACACCGGTAAGAAGGTCACCATCAAAATTTAAAGTTTTGTTTACGCTAAGACCTTCAGAAAGAACTGACGCCACCATTTTAAGTTGTGATTCATTTAAATCGACGTAACCAGACAAATCAGGCACGGATTTAAAGGTTAGAATGTTATCCTGACTCAAAAAAGCGTAAACAACAAGCCCATTACGACCATTAACATACATATGATAAGGCTCGAACTTGTCAACATCACTTTCTTCAAACCAATCAGGAGCAATAACTGAATAAGACTCAGGTTTTATATCTTTTTCATTACTATTTATCGAGACTTCTTTAGTCGCTTTACTTTTTTCATTCCCATTTAAATAAACAGTTTCATTCTCTACATTATTTTTAGATTCCCTATATTGTTTTAATTTATCCTTTCGAATTTGATTATCCTTTAGTATTAGGTTTGGATATAGAGCTTGCAAATTCCTTCGATGTTGCTCTTCATTCTTTGAAGGAGAAGAAGTTAAAGAACATCTCATTATAGAATAGTAAGTTCTATGACTACCAATACACTGCTCATAAATTGATAGGTCCATAATATCCAAAACTAACCCCCTTAAAATAAAAAAAGCGCGCCTCAGCGCGCTATCATTTCTAATACACTTTAGACTTAAGGCGCCAAAGAGAAGTCAAAAGTAAAGGTACCACTATAGTTACCACTTTCGAGGTTACCGACATTTGCACTCTCAATTGAGAAGTTAACATCTTTAAAGCCAGTAATAGCCTGCTGAGCATCTACTTCATACAAAGACGTTTTTACAAGCGTCACTGGGGTATCTTTTGCCAGTGCAGTCCCACCTACTTTGAATGAAAGCGGAATAGACTTATTTTTAACTGTGTCAGTAAGAACTGGAGTACTCTGCAAAGTTACGACCACATCCTTATAATCGTTCGCATGAAACTGAAGTACCAAGTCCTTTTTCTCCAGAGCATCTCCAGCAGTGTTAGCTGCCATGACAATTGGAGAAGACCATGCGCCAGTAAGATCTACAACTGACAACGACGTATCCACAGACGCACGCACTTGAACAACCTGAGTCGCTGCGTGAGCACTGATCATACCACCACCGATTACGAGTGCAGCACCAAGACCCAATAATGACTTTTTGTTCATCAACATATACTAATTTCCCCTTTTGGATAATTTCAATTTTTTGAGTAAAGGCTTGCTGAATCTAACAACTCATGTCAAATAACAGCACTTAACGCCTTAGTCGCAAACAGAATAGCAAACACTAAAAATTAATCCAATTATAAACCATAACAATTCATTAAATGACATAAAGCATCGCATTAATTGAAATGAAATATAGCGAAACTCTATGGTTCTTGAGCAACATCAATATAGAAAGATCCGTAGTATTGTCCTGAAGCTTTATCTAACCTCCTGAATGGTATAGTTTCCACTGTTATGTCAAATCTTTTGCACGAACCTCCATCTGGAGCTAAGGTGTCGGGAAACTGGGACAAATCTATTTGAACCAAAAATCCACGACAAAATGCAAAACTCTGGTCACCACAGTTTGAAGGAAGGTTTGTGGATGCATGGTCTACCTTCCCTAGGGATAAGGACTTCACTCGATATATAAGACTAAAGCGATCCGCGTCTCCATCTAATGCCGAGACGTTAGTTAGTACAAATTGATCGGGCTTTAATTGAACGTTCAATGCAGGATCTGGAGAGACAATAGTTAGTGATACATTTGCATAATCCGTTGTTTGAAGGCAAAAATCCAACCCACCCTTACCAAATTCAGTATCTTCACCATATCTAGAGAAAAATAGTGGCAAAGTGTTTCCCTGAAGTGCGTAAAGTGTAGTTATATCAGCTATTGAGCCAGGGTTGTTTACTCTAAATGTAAAGTTGAACGAAAAATTTACAACTGCAAGACCAGTACGCCATGACATTGTTGTTGTAGAGAAACTAGCCGAATAGACACCATCCGGTACACTTTCAAAATTCTTCGGATCGATTGTTATGATGTACTTTCTAGATTCTTCGGGACTATTACTGTCATGACCTGCGTTATTACACCTATAAAAACTCCCCGCTCTTTGCTGGCAAAATATGCTTACCATATAAATCTCAGATGGGTTGTTAACATTTACTATAGGTATTTTCAACTCTTGTTTGAGGGTGTCTGGACCTCCATAAAATGGTCTTTGGGGGTTTGAACCATGAATCAAGTATTGAGGGCTAATGACAGAAGACAATAGCCCTCCAGTGTTCTGACACTCTGGCCCAATAACTGGATGAGCTTCATCTTCAACACTACATATCACGTCCACATCATCGACATTAAACGTGAACGCACTTGCACTAGGCTCTATGTCAAAAGTTCCACCAAAACTCACTGTACTCGCCCGGTAAACCGTTTGAGCATAAACAACTGAAGAGTTAATAAGAAATAAAAAACTCAAAATAAAAAGCGTAAATATAGAAAATCTACAAAGCGAATTAAACTTTTTAAGCATTGAACAATCCCCGCCACCAAAATTTCAATCAGGCATCATAGCGAGACAGCAAGGCATATCCAGTTATTTTTCATTATGCGTCATTAATCTTGATTATAGATACTGACCCAGCAGTAGAGAATAGGATAACAAATGTATTTACGATATCCGTATTACTTACTTTAAACATTTTAACTTGCTTTATAAAAAAGCAAATTCACCAACAATCAACTTAAACAGCATTAAACATATTATAAAAATGTTATTTGCAATATTATTTAAAATTAGTCACTTGCATAGAAAATTTGGGTGTATTACTTTGTGTGTGGCAGTGGTCGTATAGCAAAGCTAAAAATTGTTACCGAGCTAGAAACACAAACATCATTTTGTGTAAAGGAGTTAGCTGTTTCCGCTTACTTAATTGTAATTGATAAAATTTCAGCATGACAGACGATGTTGAACACTAGAGCTAAAAGGAAAAATAAATACGAGATAGGAGGTGTAGAATGGCATACTACTTTTATATAAATGCAAATGATGACCACAAAATCCATACCTACCATTGCAAGTTTTTCTCTCCCGAACTAGATCACCTTTTTCTAGGGGTTTTCGATGATTGCGATTTGGCTCTTATTGAAGCCAAGAAGTACTATCCGCAGTCAAAAGTTTGCAATTACTGCAATAAATCATTTCATGATTAATAGAATTCATTTAGAAGAGTTATGGGCGTTGTTGATAAAATCGTTGTACGTATCGCAACTACCCCAAGGGCTTGCCTGGTTTGACTACCAGCGCCCCGTAAAGGCATGACCAAGCTCAGCATTTTGTTCATCGCCTTAACTCCGGCTAAGGCTTCGCCAACCTGGCATTGTAGTCTTGCAGCGTCAGGGACGGGCTAATCAGTTGTTTGTATCGGTACATCGCGGTTTCCGCTAGCGACCTTTTTCCATAGTCATGTTGCTGCTTCCAGTCTGAAAGACTGCCTACTTTGAGCGCATCCACAGCCTCATTGCGAATATGCCCTTTGGACCAGTAACCCGCATTCGACCTAGGCGGTATCACTGCTTTTATCCCTTTATTGTTAAGCAGCTTGTGGCAGGCTTTGGTGTCATAGGCGCCATCGGCAGAGACTTGCTCGATGCTGCGGATTGAGTGAGGTGCCCATCACTTCGTTGTCACCAACACTTTCAAAACTGACCTTGACCTTTCCCCGAGATTAGTACCAATCGCTTGATGAGATTTTCCAGCTTATGCTGCCTGCTTGGCATACTCAACAGGCGGCATGTAGTCCAGTGAGCTATGTGGGCGAACTTGGTTGTAGTGTTCGCGCCATAGCTCGATTTCGTATCTGGCTTCGTCCAAGGTTCTGAACCAGTGCTGGTTCAGACATTCGTTCCGGAATTTGCCATTCAGGCTCTCCACAAAGGCATTTTGCGTCGGCTTTCCTGGCTGAATAAAGCTCAGTGTGACGCCCGTTTCCTTACTCCAGAAGAACATTGCCTTGCTCTTCCATCAACTGGTTCAGGGATCTGGCGACCTGCCTGCCACTGATGGCTACAGAGACTAATTGACCGACCATTTCCCGCGAATAATCATCCATAACATTCAGAACCCGAAAGCGTCGACCATTGCTGAGTTGGTCTGACACAAAGTCCATAGACCAGCGTTGATTCGGTGCTGTCGGCACCTCTACAGGCTGCCTTGGCCGAGTTAGCTTCTTGCGCTTCTTCGTTCTGACCTGCAAGCCTTCCTCTGTGTAGAGCCGATAGGTTCGTTTGCGGTTTTTGACCCAACCTTCGCCTTTGAGCAAACCATGCAGCATCAAATACCCATAGCGAGGATATTGCGTCGCCAGCGCCTTCAGCCGCTGTCTGAGCCCGTTGTCAGCCTTTGCCCTGGGCTGATAGCGAAATGCGGTCCGGCTCAACCCAGCCAGCTTGCAGGCCACACGCTCACTAAGACTGAAACCTTCAATAAAGTGTTGAGCAACAGGCTTTTTTGCCGCTGGCGCTACCACTTTTTTGACAGCACATCCTTCATGGCTTCGGCTTCTAACATCTTGTCGGCCAGCATCTTTTTGAGCTTGCTGTTCTCGGCTTCCAGCTCTCTCAGCTGCTTAGCCTCATTCACTTCCAACCCTGCGTACTTACTGCGCCAGTTAATGGGATGGACTACCTCCTCCCGCTGCGGTTAACTTTACGAAATGCGCTCACCAGGAGAATCGCCCAAAATACCGTATTTCTGGGTATTGATCTGGCTAAAAATGTTTTTCAGCTATGCGGATTAAATCAGACCGGCAAACAGGTTTATACGAAACGCACTGGCCGAAAAAAATTACTCCAGACGCTGGCAAATATTCCAGCCTGTCTGATTGGGCTCGAAGCGTCCACCGGGGCATTTTACTGGCAGCGTGAGTTTGAGAAACTGGGGCACAAAGAAAAGGTCATCAGTCCTCAGTATGTAAAACCCTTTGTCCGCGGGCAAAAAAATGACGGTAATGATGCACTGGCCATCGCAGTGGCTCTGATGCAACCGACGATGCAGTTCGTGCCACCCCAAAGCCCGGAACAACAGGATATCCAGGCTTTAAACCGGGCAAGGCAGCGTATTGTTAATCACCGCATTGCAACAGTTTGTCAAATAAGTGGGCTTTTACTTGGCCGTGGGGTCCCAATTGGCTGCGCTGTCTCCAGAGCTCGCCGGGCTATTCTTCTTATCCTTGAAGATGCAGAAAATGGTCTAAGTTCCCGCATGCGCAGAACAATTGCGGAACTCTATGATCTCTTTAACGATCTCGAGCGTCGGATCCATTTTTTTGATAAGGAAATTGAAACAGTATTCAGGCAATCAGAAGCCTGTCAGCGTATCGCCAAAGTTAAAGGTATTGGCCCTAAAGCGGCCTCGGCCGTTGTTGCTGCTATTGGCAAAGGAACTGAATTTAAGAATGGCCGTCACTTTGCTGTATGGCTTGGTCTGGTTCCTCGCCAGCACTCGAGTGGCGACAGGCAGGTGCTGATGAATATAACGAAAAAAGGCAACAAGCATCTACGGACACTTTTATTCATGGTGCCCGTGCTGTCGTCAGGGTTGCCACGAATAACAATGGTGACTATATGAATCCGTGGGTTAATCGGTTAAAGGAACGGCGCTGATTTAATAAAACGACTGTGGCGATTGCTAACAAAAACGCGAGAATAATCTGGTCGATGCTAAGAAATGAGACCGAGTATCAGATAGCGTGAAATTAATACCCCGCCAGCCAAAGTTGCAGCGTACTGAGAAATGGTGACAGGTTGCACCTGCACAATCGGAACCTGATTTTTATACTGGCCTCAGAGGCCGTCCAGTTGTTGAGGCCATTGTGTGCGGATTACCCATTTGGGCACAGGTTTCCCCTGATGCCGGATAGATGTAAGCAACAACCCCGAACCAGATCCAGTACTTGCAAAACGGAGGTAGTCCATATATGTAGAATGTGCCCGTGGATATGCCCATCTCTCGGCAAATGTCATCGACCTTTGCCCCTGCCTCATGCTGTTTGATGGCCTTAATGATTTGTTCTTCGGTGTAGCGTTTCTTCATGTTGAGGTCTCCATTGGCTCCAGTGTATTGGAAATCTCATCAATGTCATGGTCTTAAATTTTGGGGAGAGGTCACACCACTGATAAATCGTGATTTTATCTGTGTGGAGATGTGGATTACCTAGTAACCTATCGACCCGTTTGATGTTGTGCTTTGGCACCACAGCGCCAGAGATGTTGCGGCAAGCTTAGTCAGCAACAGCTGATTGACATCAAGCAGTGCTTCTGTTGTAACCATCAGAGAATTAGTCATTTTTGATGTATTTGTGGACATTGCTCTTTGAGTAAATCGTGTAGTATGCGTATATAACGTATGGTGTTGGACTGGTAGTTTTTTGGCCACATCAATTAGATCAACCAACACCATGCGTGTCTACTGAATTGAATAAAAATCGAATTATCTGGGGATTGCCTAGCCAGTGGCCAAATTGTTTCCGTTTATTTTAATTAAATTTGACATTCAGGTTTGTTAAAGTTGTTAGTCTTCATACTCTGCCTGAGCCTTTTCAAGCGCTTCTTTTTCCTGCTGCTCTTTGGCGTATTGCTGCGCCTCAACCGGAATAAGGCTGATAAGCTCAATGCCGGTGGCCGGAATTTCACTGCCAGCGGTGACAATACGCAGCTTTTCATCCTGCAGGTACACCAGCGGTAAAGCACTTTCGCCATAGCGACGGGTGAACTCAACCAAGGTAAAGTTTTCCCGCAGCGTTGTGCTCTTTAAAATGCCACCCTTTGCCATTTGGCTGGCTATTTTGGCGTATGAGACGCCCTCGCCGAACAGGCAAAGACGCTTCATGTAGGCCTCAGACGCCAAATTACGGGCGCTGGAGCCTTCCATGTTATTCAGACCATACACCTTCTCGGCGCCAAAATAGTCTTGGAAATGGAAGCTCACCAAGGGGTTGAGCTGGCGGTATGGCGACAACACCAGCACCAGACCGATGCCGGTTAAATCGAGGTAGGTCTCTGCGTGTTCAGATGCGGGATTACCAAAGTACACCGGAATATTGTCCATCCGCGCCAGGCGAATGTTGTCCCAGTTAGTGTCGGCCAGCATCACCTTGATGTTTTTACCTTTCAATAGCTTGGCAAGCTCGCGGGAAAAAGCAGACGCCCCGAAAAACAAAATGCCCTGGGCAGAATCGGCTTTTACTTTCAGAATGCGTGCCCAGGTGCCAGCCGACAGGCTTTGCACCACCACAGTGCCGATAATAATCAGAAACACCAGCGGCACTATCTTCTCGGCGCCGGCTACACCCTGCTCTTCAAGCTTGATGGCAAACAATGACGATACCGCCGCCGCCACAATCCCCCGCGGCGCCACCCAGCTTAAAAACCACTTTTCAGGGCTGGTAAGATTGGTACCTATCCCCGACAGCCACACACTGAGCGGCCGAGCCACCAACATAGCTATCACCAGCACGCCAATGCCACCCCAGCCAAGATCCATCATGGCGGATGAGTCAAGCCTGGCCGCAAGCAGAATAAACAGCGCCGAAATCATCAGCACCGTCAGGGTTTCTTTAAATTCAAGGATATCGGCAATATCAACTCCGCGCATATTGGCAAGCCAAATGCCCATCACGGTAACTGTCAGCAGCCCCGACTCTTCCTGCAGCAGGTTCGAGCCAACAAAGGTGCCGAGCATCACGGTGAGCACCGCAGTGTTTTTCAGATAATGAGGTAAGAGATCCCTGCGAAGCACCCAGCCCACCAGATAGCCCATGGCGGCGCCAAAACCAAAACCCAGCGCCAGAATAGAGCCAAACGACATCAGCATATGACTGGTGGCATCCTTTGAGGCGGCTATGTACTCAAACACCAACACCGCCAGCACAGCGCCTATGGGGTCAATCACTATGCCTTCCCAGCGCAGAATGCTGGCAAGCTGCGACTTGGGCCGCACACTGCGCAGCATAGGCACAATCACAGTAGGGCCTGTCACCACCACAAGCGCCCCAAAAAGCCACGCCAGCGCCCAATCAAAGCCCATAAAGTAATGGGTTGCCAGGGAAATCGCCACCCAGGTCACGGCCATACCTATGGTCACCAAATGGGTAACCATCCGGCCATAGTCTTTGATTTCTTTAAAGTTAAGTGTGAGCGAGCCTTCAAACAGAATAATGGCCACCCCGAGTGAAATCATCGGAAACAGCAGATCGCCAAAAATAGCGTCCGGTTTTAAAAAACCAAGCCCTGGCCCGAGCAGCAGACCACAGAGCAACAAAGGCAAAATAGCCGGAAGTCTCAGCTTCCAACCCAGCCACTGGCAAAACAACGAAAGCACCCCAATGAGTGCCAAAATGCCGGTGATATGTTCAACCATTTTTAGTCCTTAAAAGAGCCAAGAAAATTGAGAAAAGATTGTCAGTGTAAAGCGTTACTTACCAGTCTAAAGATATATGCAGCTCTATCATCAATCCTAATTCCTGCCTAGTAAAACCTCTTGAGTCGAACTCAAAAGTCATTGCGCTGCGTAAAGACAAATTTATAATTTCAAGATAACTCAGAATTTTGGATATTTATCATAAACCCATAGTATTGCCTAAATTAAATAAACCGATTCATCCCAAAACTCAACAAAGAAATTTAAATGGATGCTACAACCTTCAAGTTATTTTGAAATTGCGCACCAATAAATGTAGATTAGCAGAACTTTCATCTAAACACTCTGAAAGCTCATGGGTTACCTCAGAATACGACAATGTTTCTTTAGAAAGTTCATGTATTTTATGAATATTACTATGAACTTCTCCCATAACTACATTTTGCTGCTCGGCTGAAGTTGCTATTTGAGTGTTCATATCATTTATTGTACTAACCGAAGATGCTATATATTGAATAGCTTTCAAGCTATCTGCGGCTCTAAAAATACATAGTTCAGCCTTTTCCTCCGCAGAAGTTATTAACTCACTAGTTTCTAACGCCTTATCTTGTAGACAAACTATCAGTTGATTAATCTGCTCTGTGCTTTCTTGTGTCTTCATTGCTAACAACCTAACCTCATCAGCAACTACAGCAAAACCCAAGCCAGCATCACCGGCCCTTGCTGCTTCAATCGCAGCATTCAACGCCAGCAAATTAGTTTGATCTGCTATGCCTTTTATTACATCGAGAATAGTTGAAACTCCCTGAGACTCACCTACTAAATCTGACATCTTATCTTTAGCTGTTGCAACGTATGAAACAAGTACATCAATAAGCTCGTTAGAAGTTTCCGCCAAGCTCACAACATCCTTTACATTCTTATCAGATTCATTTGTAGAATTAGCTGTTACTTGTGCATTTCGAGCAATTTCTGCTACAGTGACTGACATTTCTGTCATTGCGGCAACAAGACTCTCTAACTGTTCGCTCTGCTTGTTTGATGCATCCATTGTTTTAAGAGAGTTTGAACGCACACCTTTTGCAATTTCCGTACTTTTATCCGACGAACTTATTATACCTTTAACTACTGATTTTAAGTTTACTGACATCTTCAAAACGGAGCCATATATGCCTGTATTCTGTGCCAAGTTAACTTCATCACCAAGAGTTAGGTTACCCCGAGCTACACTTTCAACAACCTTTTCTATTTCTGACGGTTCACCACCTATTGGCTTGTAAATTCGATTACTTAAAAAAATAGCAACAATTATTACATACATTACCAATGCAGATATTCCTACATATATCACCATCTCAGTCTGAGTTAAAATTTGACTTAACCTATCTTCTTCTTCTTCTGATATACCTTGAAGTAAACCAGAGGCATCGATCGCCTTATCAATCGCAAGCCTCTGTATTTTTAACTTATTTTCATTTAATTCAAGTGAGTTGGATAAAATATCTTCTATCAGACTAATTTCTTCAAAGACGTCGACAGATAATCCCTCACCCAAATGACTAATGTAATCTACATCAATATTCAAAGAAAGTCTTTCATCAACACTTTTACCATCTTTAGAATATTTCGCCAGCCTATCTAATTCATTCATAAATTTAATGAGATTTTTTCTATGAATCGCTGACATAGAAACAAACTCACTCTCCAACACCTGCTCAACTTTAAGCATTAAGAGTTCTGCTTGACTGTTCAATTCACGCTCAACGTTTATTAGAGCTAATGATACCTGTTGATATTCAGAAAAAAAATTATAAAACTGATCCAAATGCTCATCTACTTTGCTTAGCTCAGAATCACTAATCCTATCCTTAAACTTATCGTTCAAATATACTAACTTTGAAACCGCTGATTCATAATTTCGCTCAAAGTCATCCACAAAACCATCATCGCCAACCAATTGATAATCAAGAGCATTTAAGCGAGCGGAATAGATCAACTCTTGAACATCCCCCATCTCAGTTACTATTTTAATCCCTTTTGCTTTATCTCTCATCATGTCAACCACGAATATTGACAA
This sequence comes from Shewanella khirikhana, assembly GCF_003957745.1. NCBI lineage: Bacteria > Pseudomonadati > Pseudomonadota > Gammaproteobacteria > Alteromonadales > Shewanellaceae > Shewanella > Shewanella khirikhana. Next base: position 2,828,540 of record NZ_CP020373.1, read on the forward strand.
TAAGATAATAGCAATCAAAACAGATGTCATTACCAAAGCAATTTGAGACTTCAAAGTAAGAAACAAGCTCATACACACTCCCAGTTATTACAATAGTCCAGACAGTGAAAATTAAAATTAATATAATTCAAAAAATCACACTCAAGAACGAGACAAGAACCTCTGACTTATTTCGAACTCACAGCAAGCACAGTATATTTAACCATCATTTTCATTTGGTGTTTCTTCTCTCTCATCTCACTCTTAGAGCGACCAATTTACCAATTTCGCCTTAACAACATATAAAATAAAGCGAGCGAAAAATTCAGAGTTACTTCAAGTAGTGATGAGTACTACTAGGGGATAGGACGAACTCGAAATCGCCAAGTTTTGAAAAATCATAAACGAATCCATACATAAGGTACAAGAACATGATAAAACATCGCAAGTACCACTGCATAGTGGTGCTACAAAATCCTATAAACACAGCCTCTGAATTTACTTGAGAATTTAACAGATACACTGAGCCAAGTTATGAAGCTCCAGCCACCCTGCTAATAAAGTCATAACCCATCAAAGACTTATTGGGTACCTACAACCTAAGTCAATTTAACAAGATAACCATGGTTCTATCTAATAGAACGGTTTGAAATAAAACTTCAATTTTTACACCAGCGCTTTAATCTATTATTAGCAAAATAAATAAATAACGCCCATTATTAGTTATTTATTTATATTTAATTATGTTGGTTAATATTGCAAAGAAATTGCATTAAATCGTAACCATTAAAAACAATGTTGATAACGACTGAATCTTGCGCTCAGGATAAACCTCGATGGAGAGAAAGAACTGCTGGGCTATGGATGGCTAAAACAGAAGGCACAAAACTCCGGCTCTCAAAGGTAACAGAGTTTAAAAACAGAGGCTTACAGGATATTCTGACCGCCAGTGTTGACGGTCTGAAGGGCTTTCCGGAAGCAATAGAGAGAGTGTAAAAAAATCTGTGTAAGTGGCATTCTTTCCCCTTATTGAAAGGACAACAGAATGCCAATATCAGACGAGCTTATTGCTCAACTCCTTGAGGGCTATTCAAGCCCTGACGACATCCTCGGTGAGGATGGTCTTCTGAAACAGCTCACCAAAAAGGTGGCCGAGCGTGCGTTGGAAGTCGAGATGGATGCGCATCTCGGCTATGCCAAACATGAGCCATCAGGCAAAAATTCTGGCAACTCGCGTAACGGGAAAACCCGCAAGTCTGTTCGCAGTCTCCATGGCGAAATGGAGCTTGAGGTCCCCCGCGACCGCAACGGCACCTTTGAGCCCATGCTGGTTCGTAAAGGCGAGAAGCAACTCAATGGGTTCGATGAGCGCATCATCTCGCTTTACGCCCGAGGGATGACGACCCGTGACATCCAGGCGCACTTCCAGGAAGCCTATGGTGTTGAAGTTTCGCCAGCTTTCATATCACAGGTGACCAATGCCGTCATGGATGAGGTGGCTGCCTGGCAAAGCCGCCCGCTGGATAGTGTTTACCCGATTGTCTATCTCGATGCCCTGGTGGTGCGTAGCCGCGATAGCGGCCCGCTAGAGAACAAACACGTCTATCTTGCGCTCGGGATAAACCTCGATAGAGAGAAAGAACTGCTGGGCTTATGGATGGCTCAGACAGAAGGCGCCAAATTCTGGCTCTCAGTGGTAACAGAGCTTAAAAACAGAGGCTTACAGGATATTCAGATAGCCTGTGTTGACGGTCTGAAGGGATTCCCGGAAGCGATAGAAGCCATTTATCCGCAGACTCAAACCCAGCTTTGCATTGTTCATCAGGTGCGCTACTCACTGCGGTATGTCAGTTGGAAACAGCGCAAGGAAGTCGCAGCCGATCTTCGCACCATCTATGCCGCCTCGACATTGGCTGAGGCCGAGCGGGCGCTGGATGCCTTTGCACAGAAATGGGACCATGAACACCGCACCACCAGTCGTTCGTGGCGGGCTAACTGGGAGCGTCTGAGTGTGTTCTTCGACTATCCGCCGCAAATCCGCAAAGTCATCTACACGACCAATGCGATAGAGTCACTGAATGCTTCGCTGCGGAAGGTAACCAAAACACGGCGTTCATTCCCGAACGACAAATCGGTGATGAAAGTGCTGTACTTGGCCTTGCATCAGATAGCGAAGAAGTGGACGATGCCGATACGGGATTGGAAGCAGGCAATGAGCCAATTTACGATCCTGTTCGGTGACCGAATATCACAGTGATAAACCGCCATTTACACAGAAAAATTTACAGTCTCGATATTGAAGGTGGCAAGCGCTTAGGAATGACTCTCGGACAAAACGGGGGGAGGGGTCACTGAATGGTCACGGATTGGTCACAGTCACAAACCGCGATATGAAAAAATAGGAAGCACAAAAACTAAAAAGTCCAAGCTATTTAAAAGCTTGGACTTCTTATATGTTGGCGGAGCGGACGGGACTCGAACCCGCGACCCCCGGCGTGACAGGCCGGTATTCTAACCAACTGAACTACCGCTCCTTTGGGCTAGGCCCAAATTAGGCGCTTGGCAATGACCTACTCTCACATGGGGAGACCCCACACTACCATCGGCGCTGCTCCGTTTCACTACTGAGTTCGGAATGGGATCAGGTGGGACCAGAGCGCTATTGTCACCAAGCAAATTCGTTATGCCCTCGCTTTTTGGCAAGAACATGCAATTCGGAAAGCTGCTTTGCAGTAAATATGGTGGTCGCTACTGGGATCGAACCAGTGACCCCCTCCTTGTAAGGGAGGTGCTCTCCCGGCTGAGCTAAGCGACCGGTATTCTGTGCTATTGAGTTATCACTTCAATCAAGTCTGGTTTCTTCAAGACTATCTACACCATCTGAAACCCATCTGGGTTGTATGGTTAAGCCGCACGAGTCATTAGTACAGGTTAGCTCAACGCCTCACAACGCTTACACACCCTGCCTATCAACGTCCTGGTCTCGGACGGCTCTTCAGTGGACTCAAGGTCCAAGGGAAGACTCATCTTGGGGCTCGCTTCCCGCTTAGATGCTTTCAGCGGTTATCGATTCCGAACGTAGCTACCGGGCAATGCCATTGGCATGACAACCCGAACACCAGCGGTTCGTTCACTCCGGTCCTCTCGTACTAGGAGCAACCCCCCTCAATCTTCCAACGCCCACGGCAGATAGGGACCGAACTGTCTCACGACGTTCTGAACCCAGCTCGCGTACCACTTTAAATGGCGAACAGCCATACCCTTGGGACCGACTTCAGCCCCAGGATGTGATGAGCCGACATCGAGGTGCCAAACACCGCCGTCGATATGAACTCTTGGGCGGTATCAGCCTGTTATCCCCGGAGTACCTTTTATCCGTTGAGCGATGGCCCTTCCATACAGAACCACCGGATCACTATGACCTACTTTCGTACCTGCTCGACGTGTCTGTCTCGCAGTTAAGCTGGCTTGTGCCATTACACTAACCACACGATGTCCGACCGTGTTTAGCCAACCTTCGTGCTCCTCCGTTACTCTTTGGGAGGAGACCGCCCCAGTCAAACTACCCACCAGGCACTGTCCCTAGTCCAGATTCATGGACCGAGGTTAGAACACCAACACTACAAGGGTGGTATTTCAAGATTGACTCCACGAGAACTGGCGTTCCCGCTTCAAAGTCTCCCACCTATCCTACACATGTAGGGTCAATGTTCAGTGCCAAGCTATAGTAAAGGTTCACGGGGTCTTTCCGTCTAGCCGCGGGTATACGGCATCTTCACCGCAATTTCAACTTCACTGAGTCTCGGCTGGAGACAGCGTGGCCATCATTACGCCATTCGTGCAGGTCGGAACTTACCCGACAAGGAATTTCGCTACCTTAGGACCGTTATAGTTACGGCCGCCGTTTACCGGGGCTTCGATCATGAGCTTCTCTTGCGATAACCCAATCAATTAACCTTCCGGCACCGGGCAGGCGTCACAC